>NZ_BDSM01000046.1:86549-304583 GCF_003112475.1 Microcystis sp. 0824
ATATCATGGTTTTCTAATATCTCACACCATTCGGGATTGTCATAAACTCTTGCCAAAGATTCAGCTTCTAAAGATGCTGGACGATCTCTAATTGGCTGTTTAGATTGTACCCCAATCACTAACCCATGACAAACAATTGCTGATCCCGATGTTCCCTGCCAAGGTGACTGATCTTCTGCTAGTCTTTCTAATTGTTCATCGGTGGGTTGTATGTCTTGACTATCTTTAATATTTAATAACAAACGGTTATGAGGCGCACGATTAGACACATCGATAGTTCCCTCAATATGTAACCCTGTGGCGTATTTTATATTATCTTCAACATACCGTAAAAATAGAGGAAAGCCCAAAAAGTCAAATTTAACTTTTTGGGTGCTACTCGCATCAGGTAACACCCCAAAACCTACAGGATTACAAGTTTCGATAGTTTCTGGTAATTCTACTAAGGCTATATCGATATTATCGGGAGCTTTCCAAATTACCTTAGCGTCTATATCTTGCTTATCAGAATAGTTTGATGCTGATCTAAATCGTACTTTACAGTCGTTACTATTATCAAATAGATGCCGACAAGTCAAGAGTAAACGTCCCCCAATTCGATAGGCAGTGCCGTATTTAGGGGCAACAATTTCTAAAGCGCGATCGGGTTGGAATTGGGGCATAACTTATCGGATTGATGTAACCTATTCTTCTGGGATGGCGATGGGTTACGCTTCGCTAACCCATCCTACAAATTAACTGCTTTGGGGGCAAGCATTGCGTCCCTAGGGGTATAAAATTCTAATCGGGAATATCATCACTTGCTGTCTTGATAGGTCCTCCATCTTTCCCAATGGGTTTAAGGGGAATTTTAATTCTATGGGTTATCGTATCTTTATTGGTGACACCCCCACCCATTTCTACTACCCAAAATTTCAGCCCACCTTTGCCTTCTTTCGACTGCTCAACCACAAATTGAACCTCTAATTCAATTTCACCCACTTCAAAGCGAATCTGCTCACCCTCAGAGGCTAAAATAGATTTACTCAGTTCAACCCGCAATGCTTCTAAGGTTTCTCGAAGTCCAACTTTATTGATGTCCATAATTCTCTAGTTATTTTTGAAGGATGCAGACAAAAACCCTTTCAATTCTATCGTTCTTCTGAGACTTTAGGGCAGAGAGATTGCCTTTATCCAATTGATATAATAGCCCAACCCGATCGCTAAGGAAAGCGCGGGTTGGGAAAAGACATCGACCTAATATTATCTCAAGACTAAAATGACAAATTGAATTAGCATTGAGCTATTTTGCTAATACAAGGTGTCAAGATCAAACTAAGGGGCTAAACGTTGCCTTTGCCAATTGCCATCTTCTTGACGATAATAACAGAGACGATCGTGGAGACGACTGGGGCGACCTTGCCAGAACTCGATTAAACTAGGAATTAGGCGAAATCCGCCCCAATGAGGAGGACGGGGAACTTCACGACCCGCATATTCTTCTTTTAGTTCTGCTAGGCGTTTTTCGAGTATATCTCGCCCAGAAATCACTTCACTTTGATTGGAGGCCCAGGCCCCTAAACGAGATTCCCAGGGACGGACAAAAAAGTAATTATCCGATTCCTCCTCGCTGATTTTTTCTACAGTTCCCTCGATCCTAATTTGCCGTTGCAATTCTCCCCACCAAAACACTAGGGCCGCATTGGGATTGGCGATTAATTCCTGTCCTTTGGCGCTGTGGTAGTTGGTAAAGAGAACAAAACCGCGAGGATCGAAGTCTTTTAACAGTACCATGCGGGCCCGGGGTTTACCCTCCGGGGAAATAGTGGCTAAAGTCATAGCGTTGGGTTCCAATCTTCCCGAAGATACCGCCCGTTCTAGCCATTGTTTAAATACAATGAAAGGATCGGCAGATGTTTCTGACTCTAGCAATTCTTCGAGATTGTAGTCCAAGCGCAGGTCAGCGATCGATATGTCCATGGTTTTGCTTGCTAAATTTTATCCTTTGAGATCCTACAAGATTCTACAATCATGACTATCACCTCGGCCAGTGATGCGATCGCCTCTCTTTTAGAAATGGCGGAACAGGGAGAAATTGACCCCTGGGATGTGCAGGTTATTGATGTGATCGATCGCTTTTTGGCAGAATTGGGGTTATTAAATGATCTAGATTTAGCCATGGCCCAGGCTAATTTACCCCAATCGGGACAGGCTTTTTTATGGGCTTCCATGTTAGTTTTATTTAAGGCTGATACCCTAGAAAGATTGTCTTTGGACCAGCAAGAAGAAAGTCTGATTGATGAGGAAATTAGCGAGTTAGAACGGGAATTAAGAACTTTACCCCGTTATCTAGAAAATCATATTCGCCGTCGTACTGCTGCCCCACCACCGCGAAAAAGACGGGTAACTTTGCAGGAGTTAATCACTCAATTACAACAGATTGCCCTAGAGATTGAAGCTTTACCGAAACTGCCTGTAGTTGTCCCGAAACCCCGGCCCCAATCCCGACGGGAAGCGGTACAAATTATCACGGAATTAGCCCACCAAGAAAACCTGACGGAATTGGCAGCGGAACTGGACTTTTTTTTGCAGAGAAAGTTTTTTCAATTGGAGAAAAAGGAGATAGAGTTTGAGTATTTATTAGATTTATGGCAAGCGGAAAAACCCTCTAGTCACTCGGCAACACAGGAAAAGGTGGCGATTTTTTGGGCTTTACTTTTACTGGCTTCTCAATCAAAAGTGGAGTTAAAACAAGAGGATTTTTATCAAGATTTAACTATTTCTTTAATTAGGGTTTGCTGAAAAAGTTTTTTCTAGAGGCAGGGTGTGCGGTGTCGGGTGTGGGGTTTTAAGCTAAGAGGCATTACAGCTTATTGACTCCTATCTCCCTGACTTCTTTAAACATTTCTTTTTTTCTCAAACCATGTTTGTAATAATTCCCCGGATTCCTTGGCTAAAATTCCCGCGATTACCGGCAAACGATGGTTAGAAAAAGGACTATCAATAAAATTAGCCACAGTGCGGATAACTCCTGTTTTGGGATCGTCAGCACCGTACACTAATAATCCTAGCCTAGCCTGAATGATTGCCCCGGCACACATGGGACAGGGTTCGAGGGTGACGTAGAGGGTACAATCATTTAAGTGCCAATTGCCTAACACTTGACTAGCGGCACTAATCGCCAGAATTTCAGCGTGAGCAGTGGGATCATGGTGTTTTTCCTTGCAATTAGCCCCTTGAGCGATTAAATGTCCCTCTTTATCCACGATAACCGCTCCCACAGGTACATCACCCCGATCCCCCGCAGTTGCCGCTAAATTTAAAGCTAACTGCATCCATTGCCGATGTTTCTCATAGGCTTTTTCATCAATAGACTTTAGATAGTCCCACATTTAGCCAGTAAATTATCTAATTTTTTTTGACCATCCAAAGCATACAAATCATCGCAACCACCGATATGTTCATTATTAATAAAAATCTGTGGTACACTGCGTTTACCGTTGGCCCGTTCCGCCATGGACTGACGAGCGCTTTCATCCCCATCAATCTTGTATTCGGTGTATTTTACCCCTTTCCAACCCAGCAACCATTTAGCACGAATACAGTAGGGACAAGTTGCCCACGTGTAAATTTCCACATTGGCCTTGATATTCTCGTTATAACGCCCAAAAAGCGAGTTAAATAGATTTAGCATCTTGTGACTACAGAAATATTTATCTCTATTCTATGGATTCTGCTACCAAAAAAGCCCAATTACGCAAACAACTAATTGCCCAAAGACGATCACTTCCTAAGCATATTTGGCAAGAAAATAGTCAGCAACTTTGCAAAAATTTACAATCTTTACCCCTCTTTCAGCACGCTAAAACCATTCTCGCTTACTTCAGTTATCGTCAGGAGCCGGATTTAAGTTCCTTATTTTGCCAACACCATCGCTGGGGTTTTCCCCGTTGTGACGGAGATAGCCTGACTTGGCACTGTTGGACTGCCGATGATCCCCTAGAATTAAATCGTTATGGCATCTATGAACCAACAGCGATCGCTCCTCTCATTTTACCCGCCGAAGTGGACTTACTGTTAATTCCCGCCGTCGCTTGCGATCGCCAAGGTTATCGCCTAGGTTACGGGGGAGGTTATTTTGATCGTCTCCTACATTCCCTCGAATGGCAAGCTATCCCCTCGATCGGGATTGTCTTTGACTTTGCCTATCTCGATACCCTTCCCCTCGATACTTGGGACCAAAAATTACAGGCAATCTGTACCGAATCGAGAACCGAAATTTTTTAACAATTATTTCCCTATTCCCTCACACCCAATCCCCAGATATATTAAGTTTTATTGAATCCGATCGACCCTTAAGATAGCTTTGCTAGGATGAAGTTCGCATCAAGAGATGTTTATAGTAATCACCAGAAAAAGTCAACAGGGAAGCAATGAAACACTTTCACGAACAATGGATTCAAGAATGGTGTCAAGAAAACGGCTGGACAGAGCTATTTCTCGAACGCTACAGTAATTATTGGGCATTCCCTCCCAATGCCGTGATGCCAGAACCAATTCCCACCAAAGTGTTACAAAAAATTAAGCGCCAAAAAGGTCTATCTCCTGCCGAAAAACTTTGGTTAGGAATGGCGATCGGATTGACTGTGACAGCTTTAATTCTCTGTGTCATCCTCGCTTGTCCTATGCCTATAGTTCTCGCTTTCGCTTTTGATGCTGTCACCGCAGCGCGATTGGAAGTGGAATATTAACCCAGCAAAAATTGAGCAGCAAAAACCCAAAAAGGGGGAGATTTTTCCGAAAGTCTTCCCCTTTGCCGCTTTTTTCTGGACAGGTACGATCGATCTGTTCAACGAAACAGGGTAAAATCGGGCGATAATTTAAGAAAGTAGATTCATCGGCTTTTTAGCCGTCAGGAGTCAGTATTTAGGAGTCAGGAGATTATTTTTATTTATTCTCCCCACTTCCCTCTCCCCCTACTCCCCAATTGAGCATCTCATTTATGCAAGCGAGTAATTTACTTATCCCTAAAACTGTTTTCTAGCAAGGCTTTCAAAATAGCTTGACATAAAAACCTGATTTAGGGGTTACAAAGGTGAGATGCTCCCCTCCCCAATTCATAATTCATAATTCATAATTCATAATTCATAATTCCCATGTCCGAATCTCGTCGCTTACAGTTTACCCCCGATCTGGAAATTTGCCGTATTTTGAACGGAATGTGGCAGGTTTCAGGCGCCCATGGTTCGATCGCACCCCAAAAAGCGATCTCTAGTATGCTTTCCTATCTAGATGCCGGTTTCACCACTTGGGATCTGGCCGATCATTACGGTCCAGCCGAAGATTTTATCGGTGAATTTCGTCGTCAATTAGTCGCCCAAAGGGGCATTGATGCCCTAAATAATCTGCAAGCTTTCACTAAATGGGTTCCCCGTCCGGGTAAAATGACTAAGGAAATAGTCGCAAAAAATATCGCTATTTCCCTACGTCGCATGGATGTGGATAGTCTCGATTTATTGCAGTTTCACTGGTGGGATTATCGCGATAAAAATTATCTAGATGCCTTATATTTTTTAGGAGAATTACAACAGGAAGGCAAAATTAAACACCTGGCTTTGACTAATTTCGACACAGAACATTTAAAAATTATTCTCAGCGCCGGGATTAAAATAGTCTCCAATCAAGTCCAGTTTTCTCTAATTGATCGCCGTCCCCTCGTCAAAATGGCGCAGTTTTGCCAAGAACATAACATCTATCTACTCGCCTATGGTACTCTAGCAGGAGGCTTATTAGGAGCAAAATATCTCGGTCATCCCGAACCCAATGCCATGAGTCTCAATACCGCTAGTTTACGGAAATATAAAAACATGATCAATGCTTGGGGAAACTGGCAATTATTCCAAGAATTATTAACTGTTCTTAAAGCGATCGCTGATTCCTATCATGTCACCATTACTAATGTAGCAGTGCGTTACGTTCTCGAACAAAAGGCCGTAGCCGGGGCAATTATCGGGGTGCGTTTGGGTGTTGCTGAACATATCCAAGAAAATGCCCGTATTTTCGATTTTCAATTATCCCCCCAAGACTATCAAAAAATTGATCATGTCTTGCAAAAATCCCGGGATTTATTGCACTTAATCGGTGATTGCGGTGATGAGTACCGTCGTTAAGTAGGTAGGTGTTAAAAATTGTCAGCTTTCCCCCCTTATTAAGGGGGGACTAAGGGGGGATCGGCACACCCCTTATTAAGGGGGGACTAAGGGGGGATCGGCACACCCCTTATCAAGGACTGATAACTGATGACTGATAACTGATAACTGATGACTGATAACTGATAACTGATAACTGATAACTGAAAAGAGGCTAATGATGAGATTTGAACAACCAATCCCCGATGATCCCGCTAATCAATGGCGCTATCAATTAGATCAATTCGTGCAAGAAAATCAACAGGAATTAGCCGGTTTAATGTGGGGTTTACTCTCGGAATGGGGAGAAGATGCTCAAGAAACCCTGGGCATTGATCTTAAACCTCAGCCTCATTTTGTCTGTTGTTCTAGGGAGTCCCTAGAGAAATTAAATCGCAAGGTTAATTGTAAAATTCAAGAGATGCTTGGGATTATCTATCGCTATAATCCCAGCGAAGAAGTGGCTATAGTCGCTATCGGTGATGGTCAGGTAAAATTGATTTATTTTCAACCCGATCTTTCCCCTCCTGAATGTTTTGATCGCCTCGAAGTGGATCTTGATACCCTCATCCAACAGTTAGAGTCCAAAATGCTGGCGGAAATCCAATCTTTCCCAATTTGATGCTGATTGCCAGCGCAAAAAGTTGGCAGGTTGTCCCACCGATAAACCCGCTAATTTGATCGCTTTTCTGGGGGATTCTGTGCCTAGAAGAATCGCCGTTTCTAAATCACATATTCCCCAGTTGACTAAATTGGCTACTCCTTTTAATAAGGGTAAGGTTGTTCCCGCTAAAGTACCGTCAAAAAGTCTTGCTGTTCCCTGTTTGACTTCAATTTCTCTCTCGTCCCAAGGATAGACACCATCCCCTAAACCAATCGGAGCTAAAGCATCACTAACTAAGAAAATTCCTCGATGATAATTACTGGCTTTTAGTAATAATTCTATCATGGTTGGATGGATGTGTTGACCATCGGCAATTAACCCACAATACACCTCGCGATTGATAATTGCTTCCCCTAATAAACCCGGTTGACGATGATGTAAAGGAGGCATGGCATTGAAGGCATGAGTAACCATTTTTGCCCCTTGGAAAAAGGCTTTTTTGGCTATTTCTTGACTCGCTTGCGAATGTCCTAAACTGACGGTAATCCCTCGATCGCTTAGGTATTTAATTACCGTACCGCTACTATCTAATTCGGGGGCTAGAGTGATAATTTTTACGATCGATAAGTAGTCCCCAAAGATTTTATCTATTGTTTCTATACTTGGGTTTAAAAGATATTGTCCCGGATGCGCTCCCCTTTTTTCATAGTTTAAAAATGGTCCCTCTAAATGTACTCCTAAAACCTGGGCACTTGATCGATTTTCCTGTTGCTGTTTTTCGATATATTTGGCAATTACTGAGAGGGATTTTTGAAATTTCTCCACGGACGTGGTGACTAGGGTGGGAAGATAACCATCAATTCCTTGATTCCCCAGATAATCGCTAATCTTATCTAATTTTTCTAGATCTGTTATTTCTAAGTCGGGAAATGCTAATCCTAATCCCCCGTTGATCTGTAAATCTACTCCTCCTAAGGATAGCCAATCCCCTTCCATATCGATAATCTTTTCCCCTTTTTTCTTTCCCCCCATCTCCGTGATTCTCTCGATCTTTCCCGCAGCATTTATCTCTATTTGTTGTCGATCCTGATAGGTGGGAATTCTAGCGTTAATTAGGGTTATCATAGAAGCAAAAATCTAATTTTTTTTTATTATAATCTCAAAAAAAAACTTTTTTTTTGATGATGCTTGACAAGAGAGCATTTTTGTGAGATACTTTTTTATATAATGGGAATCTTTGCTTATATTTACGAGTCCTTAAATCCAATTATATAAAAACTGACTATAAAAATATCATACCATAACCTGTCCGCTCCCTGCCCAGAGATTGCCAAAATACTTTACAAAACAATTACAGCCTTGCTGCCGCAGTTCTTAGAAGGGAGTGACTGTCAATAGAAGCAGAAATCTAATTTTTTTTATTATAATCTCAAAAAAAAACTTTTTTTTTGATGATGCTTGACAAGAGAGCATTTTTGTGAGATACTTTTTTATATAATGGGAATCTTTGCTTATATTTACGAGTCCTTAAATCCAATTATATAAAAACTGACTATAAAAATATCATACCATAACCTGTCCGCTCCCTGCCCAGAGATTGCCAAAATACTTTACAAAACAATTACAGCCTTGCTGCCGCAGTTCTTAGAAGGGAGTGACTGTCAGAGGGAAAGCTTTGTCCTATAATAAAATTAAGACCTTATAAAAACTACCTTTTTAGCGATAAAAGAGTAGCAATGTCAGTATTGTCAGTGATGAGGGAGGGGTGTGTGTTTTTTAGAAAAATAAGGAAACAGACTCAAGAACCGCGTCGTATTATTATCGGAGATGTGCATGGCAGTTTTCAGACACTTTTGCGACTATTAAACCGAGTTGCCCCCGATAGCAAAGATGAGGTTTATTTTCTGGGAGATTTAATCGATCGAGGAGAGCAGAGCTTAGAAGTGGTGGATTTCGTCATCAAAAATAACTACCAATGTCTCCTAGGAAATCATGAATATATGCTCTTAAAAGCTCTGGCAGGAAAAAAAGTTTCTGAAAAATGGTTAACGGGCTGGATCGAGAGTGGCGGGGCGGCGACACTACTAAGTTATAATAACAATATACCCGCCGAGCATATCAATTGGTTCCAATCCCTACCCGCTTATTTAGACCTAGGAGATATTTGGTTAGTTCATGCGGGAGTACACCCAGAATATCCCCTTGAACAGCAAACGAACGATCAGTTTTGTTGGATTAGAAATGAATTTCATACCATGACCCAACCCTATTTCAAGGATAAACTAATTATCACAGGTCATACTTTAACCTTTACCTTTCCCGATGTCAAACCAGGGCAACTAGCTCGCGGCAGCGGTTGGCTAGACATTGAAACTGGGGTTTATCATCCTCAAAGTGGTTGGTTAACTGCTTTAGATTGGACAAATCAATTAGTTTATCAAGTGCAGGCTCAAAATAAAAATTGTCGCACGATCCCTTTAGAAAAAGCGGTAGTTAATCTAGATATTGACAAGATTTCTCGCTACTCCTCCGGGGAAAGCTCATCTAAAGCGCTGAATCTTTAATGGTGATCAGAAAAGAGAAGCGATAAAACCAGAAGGATCGGTTAAAATAGTTGATAATCTGATTTATACCCTTTTCTAATGACCCTTGAACTCTTATACCAAGCTTTCATCGAAACAATTCAACATCCTGACCCTGAGATAAATCTAGCTCGGGCAGCCCTGCAAATAGCCAATTTTGAATATCCTTACCTCAATATTGATCACTATTTAAATAGAATAAATTTAATGGCTGACGAGGTAAAAAAACGCTTACCCGATAGATTATATCCTTTAAAAATAGTCAATATTATCAATCAATATTTGTTTGAAGATTTACAATTTACCGGTAATACCCAAGAATACTATGACCCCCGCAATAGCTACTTAAATGACGTAATTGATCGCCGCACAGGTATCCCGCTCACTCTCTCGATTATCTATTTAGAGATTGCCAAAAAGATCGATTTTCCCATGGTAGGAATTGGTATGCCCGGGCATTTTATTATCCGTCCCGATTTCGAGGAAGTGGAAATTTTTGTCGATCCCTTTCACGGTGGTGAAATCCTATTTAAACAGGACTGTCAAGAAAGATTAAGTCAAATTTATCAACAGCCAGTTAAATTAGAAGAACATTTTCTCAATATTGCTACCAATCAGCAAATTTTATTACGTCTGTTGACTAATTTAAAATATATTTACCTGAATCGTCAACAATGGTCTCAGACAATTCGGACAATAGATCTACTACTTTTGCTCATTCCTAATCATCCCCTAGAGCTGCGCGATCGAGGGTTAGTTTACTATCAAATTGGACAACTCAGCCAAGCACAAAGGGATTTAGGCTTCTATCTTGCCCTCCTACCCAACGCCCAAGATGCCGAATCCATTCGGCAATTATTGCAAAAAATTAACTCTTAAGTCGCCAATCGTCAGGAGATTATTTTTATTTGTTCTCCCCACACCCCACACCCCACACCCCACACCCCACCAACAAACTTTTTCAGCAAACCCTAACTAAAATGACTATTAGCCCTTCTGTAACCACAAAAAAACTCAAAATCGGTCAACTGCGAAAAGTCCATCATATCGCTTTCAACGTCAAAGATATGGATGCCTCTCGTCATTTTTATGGGGAAATATTAGGATTAGAGGAATTAGTGGGCGAAAAAATTCCCAGTAGCTTAAAAGAATTAGTTACCCAGGGAAAAGTGGCCAATTTTATCACCCCCGATGGTACAGTAATTGACCTATTTTGGGAACCAGATTTAAACCCTCCCGACGACAATCCCGAAATCGCTTTTACCCGTGCCAACCATTTAGCCTTCGATATTGCCCCGGAAGGCTTTGATTTTGCCCTAGAAGTGCTACAAAGTCAGGGAATTACCATTGCTAGTGGACCCGTGACCCGGCCGACTGGGAGAGGGGTTTACTTCTACGATCCCGATGGCTTTATCGTCGAAATTCGCTGTGATCCCGCATCTTAACGGCTCAGAGGGCGAAAATTGCCACGAAAAACTAGAAAAGTTAGGGTAATCGCTAATATAATCGCTGTTATCGCAATTAGAGGCAGAGAAATCTGTTTCACAGCGATCGCCAAAAAAGCCCAGATAAACACCCCGATAAAAGCCCGATCTTTTCTTTTTAAACCGACTAAAATCGCGATTATCGCCCCGATAACTAGGATTATTACCGTCCAGATCTGGTCAGTTAAACCCCATCGCTGCCAGTCGATCCAATCTAACACCGAAGCGACATTGACAATCGTGGCTACGCTAATCCAAGCGAAATAAATACTAATAGGAGCATTAACTAATAAACCCTGTTTACGATTGACAATCAAGCGATTAATTTCTAAGCGGAGATAAAGCCGGATGAGAGGAATTAAAATGCCTAGCATTGCCAGTAAAGACAGGGTAAAAAAACGCAATTGAAAGAGAATTACCCAGAGAATCTGACAAGCACTAGCGATGGCTAATTCGTAGCCTAACCGACGCAAACGCGGTTCAGTTTTATTGAAAGCCAAAGCTTGGTAAATTCCCAGACTAATTAAACCCAGATAAATTAATCCCCAGATGGCAAAAGCATAATTAGCGGGAACAATTAAGACATCTTGAAAAACTGTATTCGAGATAGCTCCGATATTTTCGCCCTTGAGAGGGAAAATATTAGCGAAAATATTGGTAATAAAAGCCCCTAAAATAGCAAATAAATTTAGTTCTTGTCGGAGACGATCTCGATCAAAATTCATAGGTCAATCAAAGATGGAAAACATCATTTCGCCCTGGGCGGCCAATTGCCCATCGACTCTTGCTTCCCCTTGCATTTTAGCAATTTTATTCATCTTGAAGGATAATAATTCCACCGTCATAATTAATTGATCCCCCGGCACCACAGGACGACGAAAACGGGTTTTATCAATGCCAGCGAAGGCAAAAAATTTCCCTTTCATCCTGGGTAATTGGGTCAAAATCACTCCCCCCACTTGGGCCATGGATTCCACAATTAACACCCCCGGCATCAAGGGACGACTGGGAATATGACCGGGAAAAAAAGGCTCGTTGATCGTGACATTTTTTAGGCCAACAGCCTTTTTACCTGGTACATAGTCAATAATGCGATCAACTAGGGCAAAGGGATAACGATGGGGCAGTAGTTGGCGAATTTCCTCGACGGTAAAGGTAGTTTTTATGACTGGTTCCAACTCGGTTAAGGCTTCGGTAACGATGGTCATGCAAGTCAAAAATTACAAGTGAGATTAGACATTATCTCACAATCAGTTATCAGTGATCAGTTATCAGTTTACTGGAAATGGCTGACAGCCTTTTTAGTTGGGCATTTCAGTTAAACGAGCATTTTGATAATAATGGCTGAGAATGCGGTCATAAGTCACTCCTTGGTCGGCGAGGGAAAAAGCGCCCCATTGACTTAAACCGATCCCATGACCGAAACCGCGACCATTGATGGCAAAAGTACCGTTATTAGCTGAAATCGTGAATAGGGTACTACGCAGCTCCAGTATTCGCCGTAATTGGGTATCAGAGATTAATTTAGAGCCTTGATCGCCCACTACACGCATTTTAATCACCCGTCCGTGGGGAGTGATTCTTTCGGGAGATAGCGATCGCACGCGACCGACACCACCGATTAAACGGCCTAATTCCCCGGCGCTAAAGTTTTTTGACCATTGGAATACCGGGGCCACTTGGTCGTAATCGACGACACCGCGCAGGTAGGGTAAGGGGGAATTCCAAACATCTTCGACATTTTCCGTATGACCCCCGGAGGAGGAGTGAAACACCGCTAAAATCGGTTTGCCGTTGAAGCTCATAATTTGTCCGGCGGTGGCATTAACTGCCTCGTGGGTGCTAGTAAACTCGCTTTCTAGACCCTTATAAACTTGGGTGCGGGTGGTAGTATCTAGATCGTAGATGCGATTACCAGAAGTATTCATTTGGTAGAGAGCATAGGTGCGCGCCGCCACAGATTGGGCTTTTAAGGCCTCTTGCGGCCAGGAGGGAATCGCCTCCGCACCGACGACACTATAGAGATATTCCTCTAAATCGACTAAATTTAGGGCTGTCACCCCAGAACCTTGCCGAATGATCCTTGTGCGTCCTCGATACCAGCGATCATTAATCCAGACGTAACCATCATTCTCCGGTTCGATGATCAATTGACTGGCCTGCCAATCGGCCAAACCCACCGCCTTCCCTCTGGGATTAGCATTGAGGGCATTCATGGCGGTTAATCCTCCTAGGACTCTCCCGGCCCCATCTTTCACCACAGCATCGGTGGAACTACCCACGGAGACGGCGCTAACACCTTTACTGATGGCAATGCGTAACTCGACAGCAGCCTGGACTGGAGCGATAATCAAAGCCCAAAAAACTAGGACGAGCCAACTATGGGCAGGCAGGCGCTGCAGGTAACTGCCCAGCAGCCTTGCTGTGTGTTTATTGGTCATGGGGATCGGACTCCTCACACAATCGATCGATAATCAATTTTACCCGGACTGGGATTTTTTGGCTACTCTGGTTCGGAAAAATTTTTCCCCTGTCACTTTTTCCCGATTGTCTGACAATTTTTCTCTCCTCTGGCCCCTGAATGGGCAAATTGCCCTATTTTGTCCGATTAATCGGGATTTATTCGGTTTAGTCGATTATTTTAAGTAGGTAGGCGTTAAAAATTATCAGATTTCCCCCCTTATCAAGGGGGGATTAAGGGGGGATCGGCACTCCCCTTATTAAGGGGGGATTAAGGGGGGATCGGCACCCCCCTTATCAAGGGAGAATTAAGGGTAGGGTTGATTCATGAATCAACCCTACTATGAATCAACCCTAGAATTAAGGGGGGCAGGGGGGATCAAGGACAAAATCTATCTTCAATTTAATTAGAACCACTTACTTACAAGCAGCTAAAATTTGTCTTATCGTGGCAAGGAGGAAAAATATTCTCCCCGGTGAAAAGAAGTCGAATTAATTTTCTACCAATCTTTAGACACACATTCCGCAATCTCAAATCGAAAATCTCAAATCTAAAATAGGCTTATGTGGAATTCTATAATAAAATTCTATCAAACTAATAAAGACTGGATTGACAATCTCCTCTCCGGTGCATTAGTGACTGTTGTTCTGGCAATAATCGGTTTCATTTGGTGGTATCGAGAGCAAAAACGAAAAGTCCGAATCATTGAACCGTCCTTACCCTTTACGAAAATTGCCCCCAATAGCAATGTAATCCCGATTATCTACAAAAGGGATGAAAAGGATAAATCTCCTTTAGCGGATCATAATATTATTTACCAACACCGAATGGCTGACCGAAACTTTACTAACGAACTTCTGCAAAATCTGGAGGAAAATCGCTGGTTAATTATTCTCGGACCCACAGGAATCGGCAAAACTAGAGAAGCTGCTGAAGTAGCGCAACGCTTGAATTATGAAGGCTGGACGGTATTAGTATTAAAATTAGGAGAATGGTTAGAGCGACCTGAAAATAACCAATTAGAGGCGATCAGAACAGATAGAAAATTACTATTTTTCCTCGACGATCTTAACTCATATATGCGCCGTAGTTTGCAAATTGACCAAAATCCCCAAGCAAAAGATAGTCCTCTTGCGGCGATTAATATTCCCTTACAAGAACGACTATTAAAAACCCTAGAAGCTTATGAAAACCATTGTACTCGTCCCGAAGAAGTGCGAGTAATTGCCACTGCGAGAGATGAAAAAGAACCCGAATTACCGGGACAACCGAGTGAATGGGATAAGTTACAGTGGAATAAATACCCAAAACTGTGGAACCGTTTTCACTTGGTAGAATTGCCATCACCGGAAGACGGTGCAATTGTCGAATTATTGCAGGATACTATCCCGCAAACCAACATTAAAGCTGAAACTGACTACAGCAGCATTGCTGCCTATAATGATTCTACCTTTCGCAATGTGGTAGAAAATTTAGTGCGCCTCGACAACCGACAATTACCCCTCAATCCTGCCAACTATGAAGCTACTCTGCGAGGCAACTGGCAAAAACGTTATCAGGATGCAATTAAAAGGGATACTCTGGCGAAATATATCTATGCTGCGGTGGATTTGTTGCGCCAGTGTAATGTTTCCTTAGAACCGTTTATTGTTGAACCCACTGCCAGATTTATCGCCAAGGGAAATATGTGGCAAAAACTCTGGTATCGCTGGAAAATCAAGCAAAGTTTAGCTGATTTAATTGCCAGAGAAAACATTTTAGAACCTCGCGACGGACAAATTGAAGCCAAGGGAAAGCAGGTAGAATTAAATGACTATTTACGTCCTCTAAAACAGTTAATTTGGCAGTTATTTAAACAAAAACCAGAGGAAATGTTGCTTCCTCTAGCAGGATTTACTCTTAAACTCTATTAATTAAAGCGCTATCAAGATGCCTTAAAAGGGTTCAACCGTCTAGTTAGTTTGCTACCTCAATGGGAAGACGGTTGGTTTTATCAAGGTACTACTTTTTATTATCTTGAACAATACCAAGAAGCGATCGCATCCTTCGATCGAGCTTTAGAAATTAAACCCGATTACCATGAAGCTTGGGATAATCGAGGATATGTTTTAACTTGTATGGGACGATATAAAGATGCATTAGAATCTTGTGATCGTGCTATTAAAATTAATTCAAATTATGCTAATGCTTACTACAATAAAGCTTGCTGTTATGGCTTACAAAACAATGTGGAATTAGCTATCGAAAACTTACAACGCGCCATCAATCTTGATGTCGAATATCAGGATATGGCGAAAACAGATAAGGATTTTGAGCAGATTCGGGGAGATGAGCGGTTTCAATCATTGCTAAGTTAAGTAAATAACAAAAGAGATAACTATCTATGTCTAAAGCAATCCTATCATCAGAGTTAGGGTATAATAACTCTTAAGTCACAACTTTCGATCCTAATCAGGAGAACAATTGCTATGACACTGGCAAACACCCACCAACAAACCATTTTAGAAAAACTGCAAACCCTCAACCCACAACAACAACAACAAGTAATAGAGTTTATTGAATTTTTGCAACTTAAAGCAGATAAGACAGCAATTCATGAGGGAGAAAGAGAAATTTCTGCTTTAGAATCAGCCGGAGACTTAGTGGGGTGTTTAGACAGTGGTAAAGGAGATTTATCCCTAAAAAAGAGGGAATTTAAAAAGAAGCATCTAGTCTAATATGCTTAAAAGAGTAATTCTAGATACGGGGGTCTTAGTCGCCGTTCTCGACCGGAGTGATAATTATCACAATTGGGTAATTCAGCAATGGGAAAAAGTTGCCAACCCTTTATTAACTTGTGAGGCAGTTATCACTGAATCCTGTTTTATTTTGTGAAGTAAATAAAGAGAGAAAATTATTCATGTCAAACAAAACTATTGATCTCAATCAAGTACAGTTAACTTTACAAGAACTACTTGCCTTAATAAAGGTAGATACTGAAATTATTATAACCGAAGGAAACAAGCCTGTAGCTCGTCTAATTCCTTGGGGAGATACTGAAAAAACAACGTCTGAAACTCCTTCTCCTAAGTTACGACAACCAGGACTACACGCTGGAAAAATTGGGACTAGCGAAGATTTTGATGAGCCACTTCCTGAAGAATTTTGGACAGGTGAATCATGAAATTTCTTTTAGATACCCATACATTTATTTGGTGGGATAGCGAACCAGAAAAACTCTCTCAAAGAGCTTTAGAACTGTGTAGAGATCCTAGTAATACGCTATTACTTAGTATTACAAGTATTTGGGAAATGCAAATCAAACTACAACTAGGTAAACTATCACTCAAGATACCTTTAGCAGAAATGATTAATACTCAGCAGGAAACTAACCAAATTGGCCTTTTATCAATTACAGTCAGCCATGTTTTAGCTTTAAATACTTTACCTAACATCCATAAAGATCCATTTGACCGCTTGTTAGTTGCTCAAGCTAATCTTGAAAATGCTAGACTGATTAGCCATGATTCAATATTAGCAAAATATCCTGTTCAGATAGATTGGTAGATAGGGCTTGCTGAATAAATGTGAAATATAGACGAGGTAAGAGTTTTAGGGTTCTGTTTTGCTCTCACAGGTGCAAGATTTTGAGAGAATCGTCGTTCAAAACCTTGCGTCTTCATCGGCCCGCGTCCTGTAGGGGCGAAGCATTCGGACAATAACCTATCGGTGAAACCGTAGATTTTCTATCCGAATGCTTCGCCCATACTTTTTCAGCAAGTCCTAGCCATTCTTGGTGGTTTAACCCCCAATTAAATAAAAGATCTGCGATTCCAAGACATACAGAAATTAGGGATATTCTCGCTAATAAAATCTGCAAAGATATCGGAATACCACTAATCAAATAAATCGTTCATCAGTCTTGATGTCAAATATCAGTATCTGGCAAAAACAGATAAAGATTTCGAGCAGATTCGGGGAGATGAGCGGTTTCAATCATTGCTAAGTTAAGTAAATAAAAAAAGAGATAACTATCTATGTCGAAAGCAATCCCATCATCACAGTTAGGCGATAATAACTCTTAAGTTCCAACTTTCTATCCTAATCAGGAGACCGATTGCTATGACACTGGCAAATACCCACCTAAAAATCGAAAATCTCGCTCATTATATCATAAAAATCACAAAAAATACTTAATTTAATAAGACAACTAAATAATTGTTTAATCAGTAATTCTTGAGGAAATCTAAAATCAGAACCCAACTGGCAAAAAAAGTGAGAGAATAAAAACATAGTTCAGAGAGTAGAGGCTGTCAAGACAAGCTTTCCAGTCGTAAAATCCATAATTCCTGCCGGGTGAGGGCTGATAACTAACTTTCAAAAAAGCAGAATTCAATTTAGTAGAACAAATCGCAACAATCTGTCAATCTACTGAAAAAAGAGAGAAACATTATGTTTTGTGAACAATGCGAACAAACCGCTAGTGGAAATGGTTGTCATCAGTGGGGTGCCTGTGGAAAAAGTCCCGAAGTCAACGCCGTTCAAGACTTATTAGTTTATTGTCTGCGGGGATTAGCATCGGTGGTTTTAAAAGCCAAAGAAGCGGCAATATCTACTCGCGAAGCCGATATTTTTACCTGCGAGTCGCTTTTCGCCACCATGACCAATGTGAACTTCGATCAAAGACGTTTTACCGATTATATTCAGCGTTGTTTAGAGATTCGGGAAAATTTAAAAGCACAATTGGGATCGCTGGACTGGTCTGCACTTGCTAACTATCAGCCTAATTTTAATGAGAGCCTAGTCAGCCAAGGTCAAGAAGTATCCTTAGAACTAATTCAAAAAGTACAAGACCTCGATATTTTTTCCCTAAAGTTAACCGCTATCTACGGAGTTAAAGGTCTGGCTTCCTATACTTTCCACGCTCAGGAATTAGGTCAAGAGGATGACTCAGTTTATCAGGTTATCCAAGAGACTTTAGCGGCGATTGACCGGGGAGATTTAAACCTGAATGATTGGGTGGCAATCTGTCTAAAAGTCGGGGCAGCAAACCTGCGGGCCATGGAATTATTAGATCAAGGTCATACCGAAACCTACGGTCATCCCATACCGACAAATGTTCCCTTAAATCCGCGTCTAGGTAAAGCCATTTTAGTCTCCGGCCATGATATTAAACAATTAGCAGCGTTACTGGCACAAACTGCCAATACTGGGATAACAGTCTACACCCACGGAGAATTATTACCCGCCCACGGTTATCCAAAACTAAAAGAAAAATATCCCCATCTCTACGGTCATTATGGCACCGCCTGGCAAAATCAAACTAAAGAATTTGCTAAGTTTCCGGGGGCAATAGTTTTAACTACTAATTGTCTCATGCCCCCCCACGAAAACTATGAAAGTAAACTCTTTACCCTCGGACCTGTGGGTTATGCCCATATTAACCGCTTAGAAACAGTGGACGGTGCGTTCGATTTTAGTCCCGTGATTGCTAAAGCGCAATCATTGCCCGGATTTACTGAAATAAGCGAACCTCGGCAGGTAATGGTGGGATTTGCCCACAATACGGTTCTCGGTGTCGCTGATACGGTGGTTGATGCCCTTAAACAGGGTAAAATCCGTCACTTCTTCCTAGTTGGCGGCTGCGATGGCGCAAAACCCGATCGCAATTACTACACCGAATTTGTGGAACAAGTTCCCGAAGATTGCATCGTTTTAACCCTTGCCTGTGGAAAATTCCGCTTTTTCGACAAACAATTAGGTAGTATCGAAGGATTACCCCGGCTGATGGATTTAGGACAATGTAACGATGCCTATAGTGCCATCAAAATCGCCCTAGGATTAGCCAACGCTTTTAACGTCAGCGTCAATGAGATTCCCCTCTCCCTAATTATCTCTTGGTACGAACAAAAAGCAATCGCTGTACTGCTCACCCTGCTACATCTAGGTATTCAAAATATCCGTCTGGGACCAACTTTACCGGCATTTATCTCCCCTAACGTCCTGAAATTCCTCTCCGATACCTATCACCTGCAGCCGATTACTACCCCAGCAAAAGACTTAGCCGATTGTCTAAGTTAAAACTTTCTGTAAAAATCCCACAATAGGCCACAAATTGTGGCCTATGGGAAGGAGAGGGATATTATCCTCAAGGAGAATAATTTTTATGTCCGTAATCACTTTAAGTATTGATGGCAAAGATGTAGCGATCGAAGCGGGTTCGAGAGTTCTGGCGGCAGCTAGTCAGGTAGGAATAAAAATTCCCGCTCTCTGTCATCTCGATGGGGTTTCCGAAGTGGCCGCCTGTCGCTTATGTTTAGTAGAAATTGAAGGTATTAATAAATTATTACCCGCCTGTGTAACGGAGGTGGCGGAAGGAATGGTGATCCATACCGATACCCCAAAACTGAAAGAATATCGCCGCATGACAGTGGAATTATTATTCGCTGAAGGTAATCACGTTTGTGCAGTTTGTGTGGCTAATGGTAACTGTGAATTACAAGATTTAGCCATCGAAGTGGGTATGGATCATAGTCGTTTTCCCTACCGTTTTCCCAAGCGAGAAGTAGATATTTCCCATCATCTTTTTGGTATCGATCATAATCGTTGTGTTCTCTGTACCCGTTGTGTGCGAGTCTGTGATGAAATTGAAGGGGCGCACGTTTGGGATCTGGCTTATCGCGGCGAAAAAGATAAAATTATCGCGGGAATGGATCAGCCTTGGGGCAGCGTTTCTGCCTGTACTTCCTGCGGCAAATGTGTTGCCGCTTGTCCAACGGGAGCCATATTCCGCAAGGGTTCCGCCGTTTCCGAAAAAGAGGAAGATCGATCGAAGTTGGAATTTTTAGTTAACGCCAGGACTGAACACCAATGGACGCGTTAAAGTAATCGATGGAGGGTGATAGTGATCGATCGAAAATTTGGGTCTGAAACCCCGCCGTTTTACGACGGCTTTACTGTTAAATATGAGCATCGTTTACGAAATATATGCTAAAATATGAGACATGGAAAAAGCCTATTCTTACCGATTTTACCCCACACCCGAACAAGAGTCGCTATTGCGGCGCACTTTGGGCTGTGTAAGATTAGTTTACAATAAAGCTCTCCATCTCAGAACACAAGCTTGGTATGAAAGACAAGAAAGAGTAGGCTACGCTCAAACTTCTTCAATGTTGACCGATTGGAAAAAACAAGAAGAATTAGACTTTTTAAACGAAGTTAGCTGTGTACCTTTACAACAAGGGTTAAGACACCTACAAACAGCTTTTACTAATTTCTTTGCTGGTCGTACTAAGTATCCTAACTTTAAGAAAAAACATCAGGGAGGAAGTGCCGAATTTACCAAGTCTGCTTTTAAATTTAAAGACAGACAAATCTATTTAGCCAAATGCACGGAACCCTTACCTATTCGATGGTCAAGACAAATCCCAGAAAGCTGTGAACCAAGCACAGTAACAGTCAGATTACATCCTTCTGGACGCTGGCATATTTCAATTAGATTTGATGACCCAACAATTAAGCCTTTCCCAGTAACAGATAAAGCCATTGGAATTGACTTAGGAATTAGTAGCCTTGTGATTACCAGCGATGGCGATAAAGTGTCTAATCCCAAGCATTTTAAAAAGCATTATCGGAGACTGCGAAAGGCCCAAAAAAGCCTTTCTAGAAAACAGAAAGGGTCAAAAAATCGGGAAAAAGCAAGAATCAAAGTAGCCAGAATTCACGCTCAAATCACCGATAGTAGAAAAGACCATCTACATAAGCTAACCACTCAATTAGTTCGTGAAAACCAAACGATTGTGGTTGAGAATTTAGCCGTCAAGAATATGGTCAAAAACCCGAAATTATCTCAGGCAATATCTGACGTTAGTTGGGGAGAAATCACTCGTCAATTAGCCTATAAATGCCTTTGGTATGGGAGAAATTACATCGAAATAGATAGATGGTTTCCTAGCTCTAAAAGGTGTAGTAATTGCGGGTATATTGCTGAGAAAATGCCGTTAAATGTTCGAGAATGGGACTGTCCAGACTGTGGGATTCACCATGACCGAGATATTAACGCAAGTAAAAACATTTTGGCCGCAGGGCTTGCGGTGTCAGTCTGTAGAGCGACCATAAGACCAGAACAGAGTAAATCTGTTAAGGCAGGTGCGAAAAATCCTTCGGGAAAGAAGCAGAAACCCAAATCGTGAGGTTTGGGAATCGCCGTCCGTTTTACGGCGGCGAGGATGTCAAGAAATCTACGAATCTGACTTAGTGATTAATCGAGGTTTTTCGCAGCAACAAGCGCATTTACTGGCACAAAAACAATATCCTTGGTCCGATTCAATTCAGCAAACAAGATAATTATGACCACATCACCCGAATCGCAATTTCTGCAAGCCCTAGAAATGTGTCAGTCTCTCTCCAATTTGACGGCGCAATTTTCTAGTATTCCTTGTCGGGTAATTGAAATTTTGTCTGATGTCAGTCAAGAGCCTAGGGTTTTGTATTCGCTCTTAATTAAATATTCTAGAGAGGTGGATTCCGCTTTAGTTGCCCTAGATATTTATGCCAAAAGTGCTGATAATTGGCGAGTAAAAGATCGAGATCAAACCTGTTCTCTTGGTTTTGGAGTAAAAGACCATTGCACGATTTTAAGCTGTTTGCTCAATTTCGGCAAACGTCCTTTTTCTTTTATTTCCTATACGGGAAATTTTGCATCGGAGGCGATTATTTTTGAGCTACTTAAAGACTGGAAAAATCTAGATTTAGCCCCTTTCTTTGAGGAAAAAATGCAAGAATTTATCCAGGAGGCAAAAATAGCTTAAAAGAGTATTTCTTTTCGTTTGATCCTTTTCACCAAATTGCAACTCAGCCAAAAAATATCAATCAAGTAATTAAAATTATGTCTAAAATTCGCTTCGCTACTGTCTGGTTAGCCGGTTGTTCGGGATGCCATATGTCCTTCCTCGATTTGGACGAATGGCTGTTAGAATTAGCCGAAAAAGTTGACGTGGTGTATAGTCCTGTCGGCTGCGATCTGAAAACCTATCCGGAAAATGTCGATGTCTGTTTAGTGGAAGGAGCGATCGCTAATCAGGATAATTTAGAACTAATTCATCTAGTCCGCCAAAATACCAAAACCGTCGTTTCTTTTGGTGATTGCGCCGTAACTGCTAACGTTCCCGCTATGCGGAATATGTTAGGAACTGCCGATCCCGTGCTAAAAAGGGCTTATTTAGAGTTAGGAGATAACACACCTCAACTACCAGAAGAACCCGGTATCGTTCCCGAATTATTAGATCAAGTGCTGCCCGTCCATCAAGTCATTCCCATCGATATTTTTATGCCGGGTTGTCCCCCCGATGCGGACAGAATTCGCGAGACATTGATTCCAATTTTAAAAGGGGAATTACCCGTGATGGCAGGACGAGAAATGATTAAATTTGGTTAATTGAATCAGTTATCAGTTATCAGTTATTTTAGCTATCAGCCGTCAGTCGTCAGTCGTCAGGAGACAGGAGACAGTAGACAGGAGACAGCTTTTATGTATTCTCTCCATTTGCTTCTCCCTTCTCCCCTCACTCCCCAATTCATAATTCACAATTCACAATTCATAATTCATAATTCATAATTCATAATTCCCAAAATCAAGTTAAAATATCCGCTCCTAACATCCGTTGATATTTGGCTTCTAAAGCTTGTTTCAAATTGGGCAAAGTGATTAAATGGGGATCATCTAACATAATTTTTTCGGCGGCATCTCTTGCCAAAACTAACACCTCTTGATCCTCGACTAAACTAGCGAGGGCAAAATCTGGTAAACCCGATTGTCGTTGTCCTAAAACTTCCCCTGGACCGCGAAATCGCATATCCATTTCCGAGATAAAAAAGCCGTCTTGGGATTGTTCCAAAACCGTCAATCTTTGACGGGAATTAGCACTATTACTGCCACTTAAAAGTAAACAATAGGATTGATGGGAACCTCTGCCCACACGCCCCCGTAATTGATGCAATTGTGAAAGGCCAAAACGTTCGGCATTTTCAATTAACATCACCGTAGCATTGGGAACATCTACCCCCACTTCAATAACCGTAGTTGAGACAATAATTTGTAGAATATTATCGCGAAAAGCTGTTAAGATTTCCTCTTTTTCGGCGGAACTCATGCGACCATGGAGTAAACCGATATTAAAATTGGGAAAAATCTTTTCTGATAAATTTTGATATTCTTCCACCGCAGCCCTCACATCTAATTTTTCCGATTCTTCAATCAAGGGAAAAATCACATAAGCTTGTCTGCCTTGGGCAATTTCACGGCGAATTAAATCATAGGCAGCCCTTCTTTGATTCCCATTTAAAGCGGTGGTTTGAATCGGTTGTCTGCCGGGGGGTAATTCGTCAATTTGACTCACATCTAAATCCCCATGTAGGGTTAAAGCTAAAGTACGGGGAATCGGTGTTGCTGTCATGGTTAAAACGTGGGGAGACTCTCCTTTGCTTAATAATCTTGCCCTTTGTTGTACCCCAAAGCGATGCTGTTCATCAATAACAACTAACCCCAATTTGCGGAAATTAACTGCATCTTGAATTAGGGCATGAGTTCCCACTAAAAGTGGTAATTCTCCTGTCTCCAATTGGGCGTGAATTTCTCGCCGTTTAGCGGTTTTTGTGGAACCAGTTAATAATTCTACTGGTAAATGTAAGAGATTAAACCAGCTAACTAACTTACGATAATGTTGTTCTGCTAAAACTTCCGTGGGAGCCATTAATGCCGCTTGATAACCAGATTGTAGGGCTGCTAAAATAGCATAAACTCCGACAATTGTTTTGCCAGAACCCACATCCCCCTGCACGAGACGATTCATCGGGGTGCTAGAATCTAAATCCTCTAAAATTTCCTCAATAACTCGTTTTTGAGCATTAGTTAATTGAAAGGGAATTATCTGATTAAATTGATCAATTAGTTGACCCTTAGCACTAAAAATAGCACTTTTCTGTGTCTGACGATACTGTTGCCGCCGCCGCAGAAACCCCAATTGTAAAAAGAAGAATTCATCAAAGACTAATCGCCGTCGCGCTTGACTGAGGCTCTCGGAATTATTGGGAAAATGAATGTTAGTAATTGCTGTTTTTAAATCGATTAATCCGTATTGTTTTCTTAGACCGAAAGGTAGGGGGTCTTTTATCGCCTCTACTGCCCCAAAAGCGGCGACTACAGCCTTCCTAATTAGGTCGGCGGGTACTCCATCGCTGAGGGGATAAACCGGCAGAATACGCCCGATTTTTAAGGACTCAATACTTGCTCCAGAACTGTCTAATAATTCAAATTCAGGATTTTCTAAAGTTACCCCATATTTCCCCGCTTTGACTAAACCACTAACCGCCACCACTGAACCGACGGTATAGAGTTTTTTTTGTCCTTCCTGCCAAGCACGATTAGTATAGCGAGTTCCCGCATAAAAACGGTTTAATTTTATCTGTCCAGTGCGATCCTGTAAGAGCAATTCAAAGATAGCTAACTTGGTATTTTTGGGGCTAGTAAAACAATTACAGCGCTTGACATTCCCCACTAAAGTTACCGTTTCCCCCTCGGTTAAATTAGCGATATTGACTTGACGACTGTAATCAATATGATCCCGGGGATAATAATATAATAAATCTTCAACTTTGTGGAGGTTTAATCTTTCTAAAAGACCAGCTTTTCTCTCTCCCACTTCCGCTAGATATTTCAAGGGTTGTTCGAGGGTAACTTGCCGTGGAGAATTAGCCTTTGCCGTGATGGGAGTGGTATTAATAATTTTCGCCGCAGCTGGTTCTTTTGGGGTGGGGGTTGCTTCTAAAGTTTGCCGTAATTGTTGCAAAAAATTGCGAGTTTCGGCGACTAATTGTTGTCTTTGTTGAGGATTAAATTGGGGATATTGGGCAAATTTTTGGGCTAATTCTCGCCAGCGATTTCTCTCACTGGTGGCAATTCCCACGGGAGGATTATCCCCGAAACTAAGACAGAAAAACTCGCTAAAACGGTATTGATTTCCCTGAAGATCTGGATAACCTTTTTCCGCTTCTACAGATAAGGCTTTTTGTAATCTCACCCAGTCGGGTATTTCCCCTTTCATAATTGCCTCTTGACTCCAAATTTCCTAGTATTATGTTTCCCTAATACCTCTGTTTAATTATAACTGATTAATCATACCAACTACTGCGCCACGCCGCTTCCGCTTGAGCGATAGTATATTCTTTGCGAATACGATGATATTGTTCTCCTAGACGATTTAATTGTTCCCAAAGGGAGCGAATTTGATTTCTTTCGACACTTAAGCGCGTATCAGCAAATTCCAGTTCAGCCATTCGTAGATGAATCGCCGTTACTTTAGTGACTTTGCCACTTGAAAAATCCTTATCATCCCCATCATCTTGATCTTTTTCTTCCTCTAGTTCAGGGTTTTTAGCCTCCACTAGAATGTTTAACATATTATTTCCTCCACCTAGAGACTGTCCTTCTTCTCCCGCTTCAATTGCCATATCGATAATTTGACTGGGTAGATGAGGGGGAAGAATATAAGCTTTTTGTAGTTGCTGATTAATTTGTTTAGAGAGATGATTGAGAATCTCGATACAGTTTTTTTCCAGCACTCGACAACAATGGAGTAAAATATCGGGGTTATTAATCTCTCCAGTTGCGGCTAGATTTTCCGGTTTGTTTAGAAAAAGTTTCAAGAAATCTGGGGTGTTAACTGTCTCTGCTGGACTTTTTGGCAATCCTACCCCTGAAAATGCCCCTCGATCGAAGCTCTGCTCGCCCAATTGCTGTAAACTAGCCTTAGCCTCTTGTCCTAGAGTTTTGATCTCCTCTTGCAGTTTCTGACGATTGCTGTGGGAGAGAGCCAGAAATTCCCCCCCATAGTAACGGGTACAGATATAATACACTGCCCCGATCGCCTGTTTATAGAGAGATTCACCGAGTAAATCAAGATAAATTCGGTATTTTTCTCGCATTCTTTCGGCTAAATTTGCCACTTCCGTTTCTATGTTCTTTAAATCTTGTTGTAGCTTGTTCAGTCTTCCAGTCATAGAAATTTTACCGAGGGAGAAGTTAGCGATCGGCGAATTCTATTATAGCGACTCACTGTCAGCTATAGCGCCCTGACATGGGGGAGATGCTCAGACGAAAAGAAGGTAAACTGGAATCTATGCCGCGTTGATCGTCTTTAAATTTCACTGTAGAACAAATTGCTCAAGCCTTGGACTTAACTGTAGAAAAAGTGCGAGAAATACCAGAAACCCATTAAGCTAATCTAGCAGTAAGCTATGACAGCGTTTCTGATTAAGATAAAGTTTAACCTAATTTGCTATCGACCACCGACTCCTCAAAACGATAACTTCCTACCTCACCTATGACTAGCACTCCTTCAGCTTCTTTAAAATTAAAAAAAACAAAAATTACTGACACAAATATCACTCTTTCCCATGGCAGTGGTGGCAAAGCAATGCGGGATTTAATTAACGAGATATTCGTTAATAACTTTGATAATAACCTACTGGCACCCCTTGAAGATCAAGCACGATTTGAGATTAAAGATTTAGCTAAAATGGGTGATCGCTTGGCATTTACCACCGATTCCTATGTGGTTTCTCCCCTCTTCTTTCCGGGGGGTGATATTGGCAGTTTAGCAGTCAATGGAACCGTTAATGATTTGGCTGTCGGTGGCGCAATTCCTCTCTATCTCAGTTGTAGTTTTATCCTCGAAGAAGGTTTATCTATCGACACCCTAAAAACCATCGTTACCAGCATGAAAATAGCCGCCGAAAAAGCAGCGGTAAAAATCGTCACTGGGGATACAAAAGTCGTTCCCAGGGGACAAGGGGATCAAATATTTATTAATACCTCTGGAGTCGGAGTAATTCCAGCCGGAATCAATTCCGGGGCGAATAATTTACAAGTTGGCGATCGCATTTTGATTAACGGTTTTCTGGGGGATCACGGTGCCGCCATTCTGATTGCTAGGGGCGAATTAGACCTACAATGCACAATCGAAAGCGATTGTCAAGCCCTGAATTCTTTAATTTCTGCAATTCTGGCCGTTTGCCCGGAAGTTAAAGCGATGCGGGATGCCACTAGGGGCGGATTAGCCACAGTTTTAAACGAATTCGCCCAAAGTTCAGGGGTGGGAATACAGGTACAGGAAACGGCGATCCCCATCCGGGAAGAAGTGCGCGGAATGTGCGAATTATTGGGCTTAGAACCGCTTTATCTGGCAAATGAGGGCAAATTAGTCCTTGTCGTGCCACCAGAGGCGGAAAATCGCGTTTTAGCAGTGATGCGCTCCCATCCTGACGGTAAAAATGCCGCTTCTATCGGGGAAGTCGTCGCTTCTTCCCCCAATTTAGTTTACTTAAAAACCCCTTTCGGCACGAAAAGGATTCTCGATATGTTAGTCGGTGAACAATTACCGAGAATATGTTAATTAGGGTTTGCTGAAAAAGTTTGTTGTTAGGGTTAGAAGTCAGGAGTCAGTAGTCAGTAGTCAGTAGTCAGTAGTCAGGAGAATTAAAAATGAATAATAATCAATTAAATGGTCTATTTACAGATTTTAGGCAATTTAATCCTTATTTTTGCTGTTTTGAACCCTCAAATAGTTGGGGTTTTGGGGTTTTAGTTGAAATTTCCTTGATAACTGATAACTGATAACTGATAACTGAAAATGCACGAACTAGGAATCACCCAAAATATTATCGAACTTGCCTTAGAACATTCCCGAGGAATGAAAGTTAAGCGCGTGGTGTTAGAGATTGGTAAACTAACGGCAATTATGCCAGAATCGATCGCTTTTTGTTTTGATACCTGTTGTCAAGGTACTAATATAGAGGGGGCAATGTTAGAGATCCTGGAAATTTCTGGTTTAGGACAGTGCCAAGATTGCGGAAATGAGCTAGAACTAGAATATCCCTACGGAATCTGCGATCGATGTGGTAGTCGTAATATAATCATTTTACAGGGTCAAGAATTAAATCTCAAATCCTTGGAGACAGAATCCTTATGTGTGTAACCTGTGGTTGTTCTGATAACTCGGAAGTGACGGTAACTAATCCGCAAACGGGAACCCATGAACATATTTTAGCCGATGGTACTGTTATTAGTCATAGCCATCACGATCACGATCATGATCATCCCCATCATCCCGCAGAAATTCACGCTCAAATTCATCATACCACTCTCCAAGTTGAGCAAAATCTGCTGGCAAAAAATAATCTGTTAGCGGCACAAAATCGCGGTTGGTTGAAGGGTAGAAAAACTGTTGCCCTTAATCTGGTTTCTTCCCCCGGTTCGGGAAAAACTACCCTGTTAACTCGCACAATTGCCGATTTAAAAACCACTATTCCTATCAGTGTGATTGAGGGAGATCAAGCAACTGCCAATGATGCCCAAAAAATTAGTGAAACCGGTTGTCAGGTTATCCAAATTAATACTGGAACCGGTTGTCATTTAGAAGCATCAATGGTAGAGAGAGGATTAATCGAACTCGATCCACCGATGAATTCTTTAGTGATGATCGAAAATGTCGGTAATCTAGTTTGTCCTGCTTTATTTGATTTGGGAGAAAATGCCAAAGTTGTCATTCTTTCCGTCACCGAAGGAGAAGATAAACCGATTAAATATCCCTATATGTTCCACGCTTCTCAAGTCATGATCTTGACAAAAATAGACCTACTACCCTACGTTAATTTTAACCTCGATCGCTGTTTAGATTACGCCTATCAAGTTAATCCCAATCTGAAAGTTTTTCAAGTTTCCGCTACCACTGGAGAAGGTTTAGATGCTTGGTACAGTTGGTTAAAATCGCTGGTTTAAGTTAAGCAGTAACAGCGCGTCATCTTCTCCTTAATCTAATTAGTAAACAGGAGCGACTACCAGAAGAAACCGCGATGGTTAAATTAATGGCGACAATTATTAAGGATTTTGATGCCAAACAACCTCAACCCGAACCAGCTTCACCGAGGGAAGTATTATTACACTTAATGTCAGCTAACAACATGAAACAAGCTGATTTAGTAGGTAAAATTGGTTCTAAGGGTGTGGTTTCAGAAATTGTTAAAGGCAAGCGATCGATTAGTGAAGCTCAAGGGAAAATTTTAGGAGAGACTTTCAATGTTTCCCCCAGTGTATTCATTTAATTCTTTATTAGTTGTTAATGAAAACAACCGTCATTGTTCCCCCGATTAAATGTCAAGGTATCAAAACTAAACTGGTATCATCGATTAAAAGTTTAGCGGATCAGCAAAACTTTGATCGCTGGATAGAAACCTTTTGTGGCCTGGAGTTGGTAGCTTTTAATTTATACGAAATCCAGTTATTAAAAACTGATTATTTATTGCCTCTCCTGATATGTAGCCTATACTCAACGGATTTAGTATTATTTGCATAAGACTACTAGGGGTGTGTAGGGACATGATGCGAAGCTACCAGCAGCCTTGTGCATTCATGACCCTACACCTATTGGGACCTTCGTCAGGCACTAACAATAAGGCTGACTTTTAGGCAAAAACGCGAGCATCCCGAGGACGAACATAAACTTGTTCCCCGACTTTGAGGTGCAGTTGATCCAGTTGTTCTCGATTCAGATGGGCAATCAGGAGAGAGCGATCGGGTAGAATTAATTCCACATCGATGGCCCAACCCAGATGGATAATACGCTCGACTTTTGCCGCAATGCTAGACCCATTGGGAGAAGAGAGAATTTCTAGGTCGTGGGGACGAATAAAAATCTTGACTCCGTTAGTACCCCCCCCAAGCTGCTCGAACAGTGCAGCCGAGGTCGGTGGTACAACATTCACCCGGCCGATAAAACTCATCACAAAAGGGGAGGCAGGATGATCGTACACCTGATCGGGAGTTCCCACCTGTTCGATTTTACCCTCATTGAAAATTACGATCTCGTCGGCCACTTCCATGGCTTCCTCTTGGTCGTGGGTGACAAAAACACTGGTGACATGGACCTCCTCGTGTAACTGTCGCAACCAAACCCGCAGCTCTTTTCTAACTTTGGCATCCAAGGCCCCAAAAGGCTCATCTAATAATAATACTTCTGGTTCCACCGCTAAGGCCCGGGCCAGGGCAACCCGTTGACGTTGACCCCCGGATAGTTGGGCCGGATAGCGATCGCCTAATCCCTGCAATTGAATTAAACTCAAGAGACTGTCCACTCGTTTTTGAATGTAGTCGGGGGTAGCTTTGCGGATATTTAAACCGAAAGCGATATTCTGACGCACCGTCAGGTGTTTAAAAAGCGCATAATGCTGAAAAACAAAGCCAATATTCCTTTTTCTGACATTTAAATGGGTTGTGTCTTTGCCGTTGATGATAATTTTGCCTGTGTCGGGGGGTTCTAATCCTGCGATCGCTCTCAGGAGGGTGGTTTTTCCCGAACCGGACGGCCCCAGCAGTGCCACCAGACGATTCGATTTGATCTCTAGGTTGATGTGGTCTAAAGCGGTAAAGGTTCCAAATTTTTTCGATACTTGCTCGATGATGATACTCACGGTAGCTAATCCTCTGGCAAAAAAATGTATAGGGTTTGACCGTATTTTAACTATGATTTAATCTCAATCGTATTAAAATACAATTACATTTTACAAGATAGCAAAAAAATTAAGTTTCGATTCGGGAGATTACTGGTTATAAACAGAGACTAAAAAGATTAAACAGCGATAAAAGCTTACTATTACTGTTTTTTACTCTTTTAGTCGGTTCTAAAGGCTTAATTAACTAATTTTGTCTCTTAACCACCAGAAACACACCGGAGAAAAGAGACGACTGAGGCAAAAATGGACTATTCTTTATTGACAATATTTAGCTTTTTTATCGGAATTATCGTGGGATTAACGGGAATTGGCGGTTCATCCCTGATTACACCCCTATTGATCTTTGTATTTCAGGTTCCCGCTACCACCGCAGTGGGTTCCGATGTGGTGGCGGCCGGGTTGATGAAAGTGGTCGGCACTGTTCGTCACTGGCAACAGCAAACGATCGACTTAGAGGTAGTAAAATGGCTAGTAATTGGCAGTGTACCCGGTTCTCTGTTAGGATTAGTCGGTTTTCGCTATTTTCAGCAGAATAGCTCCCTCAATCTCGATCAATGGTTGCCTCCTATCATCGGTCTGGTCTTGATGATCGTGACTGTCCTAGCGGCCCTAGAACTACTAATCTCCTTATTTTTTCCCGATTTGTCCCCTTGGTCCTGGCCAAAATTAGATTTAACCACTCGCTCTGGTCAGATAAAAACAACGATATTAGGAGCAGTTTTAGGCTATTTGGTCGGTTTAACCAGTATTTCCAGTGGTTCCTTATTTGCATTGGTCTTGATGACCTTTTTTCACCTTGATTCTCGCAAATTAGTCGGTACAGATCTATCGCAAGCGTCCATCCTCTTAACCTGTACTTCCATTGGTCATCTGGGATTAGGAACGGTAGATTGGAATCTGGTACTTCCTATCTGGTTAGGTGGGATACCGGGGGTAGTAGTGGGAGCAAGATTATCGGAATATTTCCCCAAAAATGCCCTAAAAATACTGCTTTATACGGTTCTAGTCACGGTCAGTTGGCGCTTACTGCAACCCACCTAATCCCCAAAGTTCACTCGAAAGTGATCATACTACCCATCAACAGATCGGGACTGGTGGCGACAAAATAGATAATTCCCGCACCGAGAATAACGATCGCTAAACTAAATAGTAGCACCCATCGATCGGCTGGTTCGTAGGTATCTTCATCTATATCTCGTCTGACTGTAAAATAATGGGCCGTGGTCAAAAATACGGTCAATAAACCCACTAAAGCAAACATTAAGCCTAATTTCCAACCATAACCGGGCCGGGGAACCAGAGGAGGATGAAAGGCCCGTAAACGCAGGATAACCATACCAAAACCCATTAATGCGATCGCCGTTCGCATCCAAGACAGATAGGTGCGTTCATTGGCCAGATGATCCCGGACTCGATTGGGATTGACTTTTTTCGGTGTAATGCTGGTCTTGCTTTCCGTCACTGGTGATTTGAGAAAAAATAACATGATCGAGATGACTAGGGGTCGGTTTCAAGTTGACCGCTTGAGAAGATGATGTTATTGTATGGCACTTGAGTTATAGATGGTATGGAAAAAATCTAAAATATATTTTTAGATGTATTTGTATTGAATCAAAAATCAAATAGATTCTGCTTGTTGCTGAAAAAGCGCCCATCCATAGCTTAAGGATAGGGCCAAGAAAGCTAGGGGAAGACTTTCCTTGATTATAAACACACCCAAACCGATCAACACACAGGGGACAAAGTGGCTGCCGTGACTGCTAATTAAATTAGCGATCGCTGGTAATTGAGTTAACCTATGAGCAGTAAAACACCAAACACCCACCAAGATCAGAAAAACGCTGACGATAGTGACTAAATTTTGCCAAGTATTACTAGCAAACAGCGGCAGATAAATCCCTATATTATCACTGCCATTGGCGATGGTAATTGCCGCCACAGCGCCGGTTTGAGGGGAAAACCAGGCCAGCAAAGGAGAAGACGCTGCTGATTCTACAGCCATCTCCAGAGGATTATCCGTCTCGGTTTCTTCTCGCTGCCAGAGACTCCGAATCCCGAAAATCACGGGTAACAGACCGAGAAAACGAATCCACTGAGCCGGAATCAAGAAACTACCGAAAAAGCCGGTTAAACTCGCCAAAATCAGCAGGATAAAGCCTAAATACTGACCGATAACGATATGACGACGGCGAAAAAGTTTATTGACCTGGGCGAAAAGAATCGTCAAAATCAGGATGTCATCGAGATTAGTGGCAATAAAGGCCGCTATTGCTGTGGATATGGCAGTAATCATGGTAGTCATAGGATTTTTTTCCTTAATCGGGTCTTCTGGTCTCGATCGCCCTACTTCTACTCTAGAAAGAGCCATTAATAAAATCAAATATTCTTTCTTGTTGATTTAATAAATTAAAATGATGGAAAGACCAATAGAGACGGAAAACCCATTGCCATGGCCAGAATGACCCTAGATCAACTGGAAATCTTTCTAGCGACTGCCGAACATCTCCACTTCACCAAAGCAGCAGAAGCTTTATATATCACCCAACCGGCCGTCAGTGCCGCCATTGCCTCTCTAGAAAGTGAATACGGGGTGAAATTATTCCATCGCGTCGGTCGTCATATCGAGATCACGGAAACAGGACGTTTACTGCAATTAGAAGCGCAACGCATTCTCACCCAGGTAACTTTGACAGAAAGGGGATTGGCGGAATTCAACGACTTGCAACGGGGAGAACTACAATTAGGGTCGAGTTTGACTATTGGTAACTATTGGCTGCCGGCAAAAATTAACGATTTTCAGGAGCGCTATCCAGCAATTAAGATCAACTGCACCCTAGCTAATACGGAAGAAATCTGTCTGGGTACGGCTAACGGACGTTTTGACCTAGCATTAATCGAGGGAGAAGTCAAGAGTGATTTAACACATTGTTTAGAACAGGAGATCGTCGGCAGCGATCGCTTATTAATCATTGTCGGACGTTCTCATCCCTGGTATAAAAGAGAAGCGATCGAATTGCCGGAATTAGTGGAAACCCCTTGGGTAATGCGAGAATCAGGATCGGGAACTCAACAAAGATTCGAGGAAGCTTTACAGAATTGGGGCATCGATTTACGGACATTAAAGGTGACTTTGCTGTTAAATACGGGAGAAATGGTGAAAGCAATCATCGAGAATAGTTCGGCAGCTGCCGGCATTTCCGAATTGATGGTTCAAAAGGAATTAGAATTAGGCACATTGCGATCGATCCGAGTCATCGATACTTCTGGTTTATACCCTCGCTATCTCGAATTTATGCGCCCTTTTTTAAAAATAAAACACCGTCAGCGCTTTCAACCCCGCGTCTGTCAAGTTTTCGAGCAGATGTTGTAATCTGATAGAAGTCACCGAAAATTAACCAGAGAGAAAATCAAGCTATGTGGGGTAAATTATCTTTGGCAAAAAAGAGAGATTATAGCGTTTTTCAGTCTGCTGAGGTACAAAAGTTATGGGTTTTAGGCAAAAGGCAAGAGGCAAAAGGCAAAGGGGAAGAAAAACAGGTGTATCTTACTAGCTTAGGAAACGCTATATAAGACCTCTTGCATAAATCCGAAAACAAACGATAGAAACAATAATGGGAGGGACTTTCAGTTAATTATTTATTAGTAGTTGATAATCTTCAAAAATGTTGCTGTACAAGGATCGACTTAAGACTTTTGCAAGAGGTCTATAATAAATCTGGTTATTAAAAACTGATTATTTATTCTCCCTTTTGCATGAGTGCCTATCCTGATATGTAGCATATACTCAACGGATTTAGTATTAGGTATAGATCTCGACCTAATATTATCTCAAGACTCAAAGTCTTTCTAGTCAAGAAACTTACCCCAATAAAAATAATTTTAATTGCCCCATATTTTTTTGTTGAAATTGAATTAGCAACGATAGATATACACGGCAGCTATCGAACTATTTACTTAGGGTTGGCTGAATAAAATTGATTTTCGGTAAACCTTGAGTAGTTTTATAGCGGTTCTCACACCTGTGTGGTACAGTTAGACCTTTGCTGATTAAGCTTTTTACCATCGATAATGTACCTCTTGCGAACAGGAAACGCTATATATAATTTTGCCTTAGCAGTTACAAAAATTCACAAAAATTTACAAAAATTTCTTGAAAAATTTGGCAATAAAGAAATAGGATCAGTGCTAACCAATAATACCAGAATTTTGTTAATTCTGTTGCTTATGATACTATCATCTTCTCGAAGCGTTATGTCAGCCCTTCTTGGAGCAGGGGTCGCTATTGGCTTCGGTACACCAGTTCTTGCACAAACCACCACCTCTTACAGCATTACCCACGGTTTTAGCTTTAGTGTCGGGGGAAACACGACTCCTCTCGTCCGGGGATTCCACGGGGGAAGCGCTTTTGCTTTCTCTCCTTACGCTTTCCCTTTTTGGTCGTCGAGCAGCTACGGACACAGCTATACTATCTCCCCCCCGGTTCCATCCCTTCCCTTTATACACACTCACTCGACCAGCGCTGCGATCGGGACTGCCTCGGCTAATGCTAATTCGACAGTAGGAATAACCACGATCGGGGTCGGAACAGTATCGGGATTCATTAATGCTTCTGGGACAGCGACGGTTCAAAAACGCGGGGAAGTAGCTTGTGCTGGTAGTTACGCCGGAGTGACAGCCCGACAAAGAATCCGATCACCTTTCGGAGGGGTGATCTGGGGTCCCCGATTCGCCTGGGATTTTGTCAGTGGAGGAGGGTGCGCGATACGAAAAGACCCGATTAAATTTACCGTCACCGATCCCGATACGGGGGAGATTCTGAACTCAGGACAGTTTTTAGATATCACCAATACGGGTGATGGTACTGTCAACTGGGATGATGATTCCCTCGATTTTGCTATTAGCGACGGAACCTTCAGCATCGACCTTAATAGTCCTTTTATTCCTGATAACCAACGAGGCACTTTGTCGCTCAAAGTTCAGGGAGGCATCATCACTGATTCCCAGGATTCGGGAATATTTGATGGTTATTTGCCTGCAATTGGAAGTTCTGGTACTTTCTCCGTCTCCGGCTCCAATTTCAAGCCCGATCTTACCTTTGATTACAATCTAGGAGATTTCGGTAAGGACGTCGATCTAGAAATCACCGCCGACGGTGGGGCGATTCCGGTTCCCGAATCCTCAACGATGAACCCGTTAAGTTTGGGGGTTTTAGGACTGATTTTCTTGGGAGGGAAACGATTCTGGAGAAGTTCTTCCAAGAAGTAGTAGTTTGTCATCACTCAATCAGTAAGGTGCGTTCCCCCTCGTCGATTAGTTGCGTAGTCGGAGTTGCAGTGGGGAACGCACCCTACGAAATCTTTGCTGTTAAATACGGGGGAAATGGTGAAAGCAATCATCGAGAATAGTTCGGCAGCTGCCGGGATTTCCGAATTGATGGTTCAAAAGGAATTAGAATTAGGCACATTGCGATCGATTCGAGTCATCGATACTTCTGGTTTATCCCCTCGCTATCTCGAATTTACGCGCCCTTTTTTAAAAATAAAACACCGTCAGCGCTTTCAACCCCGCGTCTGTCAAGTTTTCGAGCAGATGTTGTAATCTGATAGCAGTCACCAAAAATTAACTAGAGCAAAAATAAAGCTATGTAGGGGAAATTATTTTTGGCAAAAGAGATGGGGAACGAGGTAATATAAATCTCTCCTTTTAACTCTCAAAAATTGTCATCTATAATATTTTTAGCCGACAAGTTCTTGAGCTTTCTGAGAAAGAACCTCATCCATCCAAGCATTGATACTTTTACCTTTTTTAGTTGCTGCTAAATAGATTTTACGATGAATTTCGGGGGTTGTTTGATAAGGTAGCTTTCCTGAAAAAGGTTGATCGGGTTCTTCTCCTAATTCTTGGCAAAATTCTAGATAGTCATCAACAGATTCATGAAAACACTGTACAGCTTCTTCAATAGTTTTGCCGTGAAAAGTAATCACATCTTTAATGTCAATGACGATTCCAGAGATCAGATTATCGTCAAAGTCAATTTCAAATTTACCTGTATATCCTTTATAAGTTGTGGTGTACATAGTTTTTTCTCTCAATAAATAATCAATAATTGAGGCAATTAAATGATATTAGCATTTTCTAAAAAGAGGCTTATATCCTTGTCTGAATTGCATTCAGAACTCGCTGTTGCTTTTTGTTCATTGAGTAAGGTTCAGTAACTTTTTTTCGTATTATATCAGTATTTTTAGAAAAAGGAAGACTCTCTATGGTATTATTAAATCTATCAATAGGATTGGTTTGAAACCTTTACTTGTAAAATCGTGCTTCGCTGTTCTATACTGGCGGAACCTGTCATCTCCAGGGTTCCTTCCAGCCGACATTTTAGGTAAAGTTCCAATATGAAAGATCAAGCCAATTCCCTGTATGAATCCGACTTCTATGGGTGGACAGAGCTACAAGCGAAAGCTCTGGCCAACCGACAGGTAGAAGCTCTGGACTGGCAAAACTTACGGGAGGAAATCATTTCCTTGGGTAAACAAGAATATCGAGAACTGGTGAGCCGTCTAACCGTTTTGGTAGGACATCTTCTCAAATGGGAATATCAGTCAGATAAACGTTCTCGCAGCTGGTTTTTGACGATTAGAGAACAGAGACGAGCGATCAGACGGCATCTACAGGGTAATCCTAGTTTAAAATCCCGGATACCGACGGCTTTATCTGATGCTTTCGAGGCCGGAGTCGATTTGGCTTTACGCGAGACGGATTTACCGATACGGACTTTTCCCTCTCACTGTCCTTTCACCTTCGAGAACATCATGGCCGACCATTTCCTCTGCGATACCAGTCAGGATTGGCCGTAAATTTAACGGTTATACCGCCTCGACGGGTATCTGTATCTCAACAAGTAATTTAAATACGCGGGCAGCTGATTCTTTTTTCACTCTCTCCCTTCAATAATTTTAATTTCTTCCTCGCTTAATCCATAGAGTTTATAAACAATTATATCGATCAATTCGTCGGTGGCGCTTAATTGTTGTTTTAGGGGTAAAAGTTTATCTAGACTGGTTTGATATTCTTTTTCTAGGGTTTCCTGTATTTGACGATCTAGCAAGTTAACGCTAATTTTCTTTTTGTTCTTTTTCAGTATCTCCCACAGCTGATCCAAGCTAAGATGAGGTTCGCTTTTTTGGTAGTCACCGAGATAGTTTTGGATTTTTGATTTGTTGGTTAAATTATTGATCTCACTGCCGATTATTCTCTCTAAATATCTCAAAAAGCTTTTGATTTCTTTTTGTTTTTCCCGATTTATCTCGATCATCTGTTCTGCTAAGTAGGCCAGAATATCATGGACTATATCGGTTTCCTCTCTCCTAATATGCTCCTCGATTTCTTTTAATATCTCTTGCTTTTCTTGATAACTTTTGATAAGTGTCTCTAAACTCTGTTGACGGCGATCGCTATTGGTGTTAAAAGATATTTTTCGGATGGGTATTGAGGCAAAATCATCTAATAAAATTTGAGGAAATGTATCTTCTTCTTGAATTGCAAACTTTTTTCTAAAAACAAATCCCGTTAATTTACTATTTAAAATAGCCAATAGTGATTTCAAGTTATAATTAACACTATCTTTCAACTTTACTACATATAATAGAGTATTACTATAAGCTTCTTCTTGATAAAAACATCCTAACAGTCTAGAGTCAACAACTTTTCTAAATAACAATCTATCCTGACAGAATAGTTCTTTATTTCTTGGTTCTGCTAACCATTTACCCCACTTGATCCAATTATTATGATACCAATCAATCGAATACCTTTGAATTGATTGACCTTCAAAAAATGGGGCATAGCTTTCATCTACTTTATTGTTATTTGTAAAGGGTTTAATCTCCATTACTTCTGTCGTTTGAGGAGGATGACCTTTCCCTTTTTGGTATGCTTTAAGACCATAATTTATGGCAGTTATTTGTTTTAGATCATTACTACAATCATTTATTTTATCTAAAATCACCAATTCTGATGACGAAAGGTAAGGATTGATAATATGTTCATGAAAACTCAACCAGTAATCTTGATTTCTCAAAAGTTGTTTAGTGTTACTATTTGATATTTCATTAATAACGTCTTTTTTTAGAAAAGTTGTGACTAACGTTTCGTGAGATTGAGAGTTAGGGTTTTTTTGTATAACATAAATTGTTGTATCAACTGTGGCACTCTTAAAAACAGTTCTCGGCAGTGCAACAATATTTTTTATAATTCCATTTTTTAAGAAATGAATTCTTAAATTTTCCGTAAAATCAAGATACATCCAGTTGTCGGGAACTATTAGGGAAACTACACCTCCTAATTCTATTAAAAAATTAAAAGTTTTCTCCATAAAAGCAACATAACTCTCAACTCGATAACTAATGCAGTGGTAGGATTCTTTGAAATAAGTTATCTCATTGTTATTAAAAGGTGAACCATAAGGAGGATTACCGATTACTGCATCAAAACCGGGGTTATCCTTCCAAGAAGCGGAATCAAGATCGATAAAAACTTCGGGAAATTCCAGATCCCAATGAAAAAAGCGCTTACTTTTATATAAACTAGCTGCTTGGTCTAAAATTCCTTGATCTGAACGGGGTAACTTATCCCAATTAATTGCCGATATATTACCACCGTAGCGCTGCAGAAACTCAATAGCAGTTTTAACCCCAAAAAAGCGAGAGAGGAAAACATCTAATAAACGCTTGTAGGGTTTAGCTTGACTATCAAAATCACGGAATAACTGTTCGCTTGCTTCCACTTCAGCAAAAGTCGCATCGCTGAGGGTACTAATTCCCCGCATAATTTCCGCGGCCCGAAGTAACCCAACAAAAGGGCCAGTTAAAAGAGTTAATTGACCACTTTCTTCCTCGATCATAGCGGCTTCTGCGTCCTTGGCGGTAGTTCCGATCAGAGAATTACCACAACGTAAATGATGATCCAAAAAACTCAAAGGTGCGCCCACTGTGAAAGAATGTAACCAGAGACTAACTTTGGCCAATTCTACAGCCATCGGATTGATATCCACCCCATAAATACAGCGCTTCATCACCACTCTCTGTAATAATTGCGTGGGTTCAAGGGTGGGAGAATCGAGAATAATTCCCTGTTGTCGGAGATTGTCGATAATATTTTGTCGGGTGGTTTCCAACATGGTTAAAACGGGATTATCTTCGGGATAAAGATTGAGAATCTGGATTAACTCATCGGTGAGATAGTCCACTGCTTCTACTAAAAAATGTCCGCTTCCCATGGCGGGGTCACAGAGTTTAAGATCAAGTAAGGTGGTGATCGCTTTTTTTTCTAAGCGTTGTAGCTCTTTTTCTAATCCCTGCTGACTGAGATTTCCTAAACGTCTATCGCTGCTTTCTTGTCTTCGGGTGGCGATTTCTGTCATCACATCCCCGAACTGTCGCGCTCTTTGCTCTAAAATTGGTTTGAGGGTATGACTGACAATATATTTAACAATGTAATCGGGAGTGTAATAGGAACCGGTGGCTTTTCTTTCTCCCCGATCATTTTCCAGATGTACCGATTCCCCCTCAATCACGATGCGATATTCCAGTAATCCTTCGTAAATTGATCCTAACTGTCGCACACCTAAAAAACTATAGTCGATCGGCTGTCCCTCAAAACGTGCTAACTTGTCTAGGATGGGCGCTAAAACCGCATCGGATAACTTATATTGACCGAGAAAACAATTCACCCGGCCTTCTTCCATGTCAAATAAACCCCCGTTGTAACGAGGTACGGCTAAATTAGCATCCCCTCGATCGACAATGCGAAATAAACTGAGGAGAGCATCGTATATTCCCGTCGAGGTGCCACTAAAGACCTGCTGACGATCGATTTTAACGGCAATTTCTCGCGTCTTTTGCAATAAGCTGTAATCGCGATAGTCTCCCCTCACCGGCAGCAAGTCCCGCGCTTCTGCGTAGAGCAGAAATAATAATTTATACAGCAGGGATAAACTCGCCTTGTACAATAAATCTGGCTGTATGTCTGTATTTAATGATACAAAACCTTGAGAAATATCGGGAAAAATGCGATCGAAGACTAACTCTTTTAACTCGTTACCCACTCTGGTGGCATAGGTGGTACTCCCCTCCCGGACCCGTTCAAGGAAATTCTGACCGTGAATATCCTTAATAAAAGCCTCTTGACGGAAAAATAACCAGAAATACCGAAATTTTTGCCGGTCTCCCCCTTCTAATAGTTCCATCAAGTCCACTAGATAAAATTCCGTGGCTGTGGAGGACGCTTGACGGTAATATAAGCGCCATTCTCGACCATTAGTGAGAATACCCCAATCTACTCCCGTCCCCGTGAGATAATTGGTGATCTGAAAGGAAGGATTACTATTTTTCCAGATATCTCGCTGATCATTCTTAGAAACGTCACTAAGAGAACGTTGCCAGTATTTGGCCTCAGCGATCGCTAAAACTTGACTATAAAAGGCTCTTTCATTATTCTGGAGAGCATAGGCTTGATAACGGTCATTTTCTGTGGCAAATAGGGCATAATCTGGCCTTTCTGACCTTCCTTTTCCCCTACTGCTTACCTGCGGTATATAACTAAAACCGAGAATTTCTAGAATCGGTTGTATTAATTCTGCTTCCGTTTGCGCTTCGTTAAGAGTCGGCAAAATCGCCTTTTTTTGTTGATAAAGACTCTCTAAGCGGTAAAATGCCACCGATACATCCTCTTGCCATTCCCCAGAATCCGGCAGCCGATGCTCAAGATAGTGTTGAGAAAAAAGTGGTTTATTGCCCGTTTGTCCTGACATGGCCGATTATCCTAACATTGAGGGTATCTAGCCTAAAAATGAAGGGTTCGCAGGCAGGCACGGATTCCCATTATACAAAAAGCATATGTCAAGTCTCCGATTTTGTCAAGAGTTTTGGCCAAAAAAAATCGCCTCTGGGAGGCGGGGGTGAAAGGTATCACCCCAGAGAAATAATTAAACGCCAAAAGACTTACCACAGCCACAGGTTTGACTGGCGTTGGGATTAGTGAATTGGAAACCACCGCCGATCATCGCGTTGCTGTAATCTAACATGAGACCGTAGAGATAGAGCAGACTTTTTTTATCAGAGACAATTGTAAAGCCATCGTAATCGAAAACCTCATCTTGGGGGCCAATATTGCTAGGATGCTCAAAATCCATCATATAGGACATTCCCGAACAACCCCCCTGACGCACACCCACGCGCAAACATAAATCCTTGCCCTGTTGCTTTTTGAGCATGGTAAGGTGTTTGAGGGCGGCCTCACTGAGTAAAATTCCTTTTCCTTGAATCTGAGTAGCTTGTGTCATCTTTAGCAGGAACTCCTAAACGCAGTTGAAGGGGACATATAAAACTTTACCTTCTCCTATCCATCTTAACGATAGTTGAGGGCTGTTGACTGGATTACTTCTTACTTTTCCCAGTCTCGCAGGAGTTATAGGGCAAAAAAAGCAAAAAACTGGGATTATTAATTAAATAGCGTTGCCAGAGACGACTAGATTCTTGAAACAAACCCTAGAGCCATTCTCAGCCGATTTTCATCACCCAACGGACAGGACAGCGCTGCTTTGAGGATGCCGAAAAAGCAGCCAGAAAATATCCAAAGAAATTCACTTTTCTAAGCGGAGATTAGTGCCGCTGCTATCGGTGCGATAAACCCAGGTTTTTTGGTTATCAGTCAGAATAATTCGCCATCCTTGCACCAGTGCTTGAGTACAAAATTCTCCCGGTTTAGCTAATCCTAAACAACCATCGGGCCAGGTTTGTGGTTGTGCTGCTTGAATTTGCAAGCGATTAACCGATATCTTGGTTTTCCGACTCAAATCTTGACGGGCAGCCGCGATGACTGAATTAGGTGGCTCAGGAGATGCTAAACTGGGTGGCGCTAAGAGGAGAGAAAGCAGACTCATTAGCATTAAAATGCCAGTTGCTCCCTGAATAATTCTCGTTTTACCGATTGGTACTTGCTGGCTTTGGCTAAAATTTTTTCTAGATATCATCTTTAGTGCTGCCTCTTTCCGGGGGTGATAGTCTGATCAAATTTTCCTGTTTATCATCAGTGTAACCGATACTATGTTCCCGCTCTGGTTTTCGAGCAGCGGCAGCAGTCACTCTCGGTTTTCGTTGTCATCTCCTGAAGACTTCCGTCTCTTTAAGGGGCGATGGCGATTAAAATAGATGAGGATGAACTATCTTAGATGGATGGGCTTATGTTATCTTTTTTCCTCCGTTGGTTGATTACCGCTGTCTCTTTATTGATTACAGCGCAAATAGTACCAGGTATAGAAATTAAAAATTTTACCGTGGCTTTGATAGCCGCTGTCGTCTTGGGTTTAATTAATGCTATTGTTAGACCCCTGTTGATTCTTTTTACCCTGCCTTTAACTATTTTGACCCTAGGGTTATTTATTTTTGTGGTTAATGCCATTTCCTTTTCTTTAGCCTCCTATTTTATCAGTGGTTTTGAGGTAAAATCATTTTTTGCTGCTTTATTCGGTTCGATCGTGGTTTCGATCATTTCAGGAGTTTTAAATGGCATTTTCGTTGACTAAAGTGGTCAATAATTCGGTTGTTTAAAACAGCCTGGCTTACTCTGATTGATTAATTTCTGATCTAGAGACGTTGATTATAACAACGTCTCCCTAGTTTTTGGGTAATGGTGATAGTTTTTATACAGTTCTCAGTATCGGTCAAAGAGGAGAAGGAAAAAAGTTTTCCTAGCGGCATCTTATCGGATTCAAAAATTAAGCAACTTCGGGAAATCAGGCTAATATTGTCTTCAGAATCCAAGGGGAAGAAAGCGAAGAAGATATTTAAAAATTCCCAATTATGTTGCTAAAATAGGTCGGTATACTACCGCCACTTTAAAAATAGGTAACTTTGTTTTTAGTTTACAGCGACAATTGGCCGGTGAGATATACTAGGATAAAAACTGGGAACAAGATACAATTGTGTTAAAATCATTGATAAAAGCACGCTGGAGTAATTAAACCTTACAGATCATGTCTTGGATCGTTGAACAACTGATTTATAGCAGTTTCTCACAACTGGGATTTAAATATATCGCTAGTGCTAATGTCCCCCCAGGGATTCAACAGGTTTTTTATCAACATATAGTCTCTCAGTTATGGGACACCTATAATCCTCCCCACAGGAACTTTAAAGGAGTCTATATCTATCAAATTGACCCCCATAACACCCTCTTTGGTTGGTTAATTAACGATGGGAAGGATGAATTTGGTCCTGGGGACATCCCCTACTTTCATTGTTATTATTTACAGGAACTACTCGACTCGAAAAAACTGGTTAAAATCCTTGCCTGTCTAGAAGCAGGTCCCCTAAAACGTATTAGCAGAGATGAGGCTAAAATCTCCCTTTATCCCGTAATTTTAGCCGACAATTATCAGGCAAATGCCTTTGAATTAGGGATTAAACTTTCTAAAGATATTCGTCTGTTTAGCCACCGACAACTGCGGGAAGAAAAACCCCTACAATGGTTTATCTCTTTGGAAGAAACCAAAGAACGACCACATCCCACCGATAATAACTATGATAACTCTAAAGATACCTTCCCTAGGGAACCAAATTACCAGGCAGAAATTGCCAAAATTCTGGAAGAATTAGCCGAAAAACCGATCGCTATTGAGGGAATCATGCTTGTTTCTGCCCAGGGTCAACCTTTGACTAATTCCATCGGTATGCCACACAATAGTGCCTTAATCTTAGCAGGAACAATGATCTATCTTGCCAATAACACAAAAGAGGAATTAAGCTGGTCTGATGTGGAACAAATTGCTATTCGCAGTCCCCAGGGTCATCTGATCTTAACCCCTTGCAGTGACCAAGCTTTTCTTTTAGTGAAAACTGGCAAAACGATCACGGGATTGTTAGAGGGAGAAATCCAAAAAACTCGCTCAAAATTAGCAATAATTCTCGCTATTTCTAATCCCACCCCCCAAACTCCTCTCTTAAATCCCGCAGTTAATCCCTTCCTTGATTCCCTTGTAGAAGAATTCGAGATCGTCCTCGAAACCGAAGATGATAACAGTACAGATATTCGTTACCCGGGTAGAACCTTACAGTGATCAGTAATCAGGAGATTATTTTTATTTATTCTCCCCTCTCCCTTCCCCCTAATTCATAATTCATAATTCATAATTCATAATTCCCACACCCTACACCCTGATCACTAAAAATCGATGAACCAATTAAACTTAGAAGTTGCGGGAAAAAAAGAACGTTTAGATGCTTGGATGGGGTCACAATTGCCCGATTTATCGAGATCGAGACTGCAAAAACTGATAGAACAGGGATATATACAGTTAAATGGTCAAATTTGCACCAATAAAAATACTAAAGTTGCCCAAGGCGATCGCTTAAAGATTACCATTCCCGACAGTCAACCCCTGCAATTAAGCGCCGAGGCGATCGATCTTGATATTCTTTACGAAGACGAATATCTGATTATTATCAATAAACCGGCCGATTTAGTGGTTCATCCGGCCCCCGGCCACGAATCGGGAACCTTGGTCAACGCTTTACTGCATCACTGCCCAAATTTAGCCGGAATCGGTGGAATTCAACGCCCCGGCATAGTTCACCGCTTAGATAAGGATACCACTGGCGCGATCGTTATTGCCAAAACCGACCAGGCCCATCAACACCTACAGGCACAATTAAAAACCAAAACTGCCCGTCGGGAATACATGGCCCTCGTCCACGGTGTCCCCAAAAGCGAAACAGGTACAATTGATCTGCCGATCGGTCGTCACCGCAGCGAGCGCCAAAAGATGGCTATTATTGCCGTGGAAAAAGGCGGTAGAAATGCCGTCACTCACTGGCAAGTCAAGGAAAGACTAGGCAACTACACCTTAATGGAATTTCGCCTAGAAACTGGCAGAACTCATCAAATTCGCGTTCATAGCAGCCATATCGGTCATCCGATTCTTGGGGATCCTCTTTATAGTTCCGGTCGTTCTATCGGGATTAATCTACCCGGGCAATTACTCCACGCCCATCGTTTAATTTTAATACATCCGGTCACGGGAGAGAGCCTAGAAGCGATCGCTCCCTTACCCGCTATTTTCCCGAAAGTTTTAGCTATTTTACGGCAGAGAAACCCCTAGCGCACAAATTGCGGCATAATCTCTGCTGCGGTCCATAATCCGTAGATACCGCGACGATGCAGGGAAACCCCCGCTTTCAGATAACCGAAAGCCGGCCCGCAGACATTAGCCGCCATACTGGTTTCATCGCCTAAAGTGAAGGTATGGGTGGAAATTTTGCCTTCAAAAGTCCGCCCCGTGACTTTAACATTGGTACTTAAGGGCTTTTTCGGGTTGCGCGTATCCACCACACCCCCGACGGAAACGCGATCGCGTCCACAAATTCCAGCCAATTCCAGCATAATATCGTCCGCGTGTTCCATATTTTCGAGGCTGAGAATGCCATTGGTTTTATTTAACAGCATTTCCACTTCTGCGTCACTCATCTGGTGGGCTGTTTCTGGGTTGTAACCGGGTAAATGGGCGATATCTTCGCGAATAGTGGCACGATAAGCCTCCCAGTTGGCGATTCCCACACCAAAGGTAATTTTAACGCTATGAATCTCTGCATAACTCTGGGCAGCTAGGGCGGCAGCCGCAGTTAACAGTCCGGGGGTAGCGCCGCAGCCGGTCATGTAGGTGATGCCGGCGGCTTCTAGGTCTGTTTGTAGTGCTAAGATTTGTTCCATGGCGCTGGTACGTTTGAGAGCATCGACTAAAACCCCGCGCCAACCTAAGCGAATGAAAGTTTTAGCGATATCGGCCATGAAATTGTTAGGTAAATTCGGTAAGGCGAGAAAATAGCCCTCTACGTCGGCAGTTTTGATTAATTCCTCGATACTGTTCTCGCTGAGACTGCCGTAATTTTCCAGATAACCGATCGAACCCCGGTCATGATAAATTTTGTTACAGGTATTGACATCTAGACCGTCTTTGTGGTAGGCAAAACCGGCTTTATCGGCGGCGGCAGTCCAAAGCATTTCCTGTTTGGGGGCGAGAATTCTAGCGGCGGCCTGTCCCAAACCACCAAAACCTAAAACACCGATCCGAAGGCGATCGCCTGCTGTTTGTTTATTCATATTTGTTCTGATTCCTATAGACAAAATTCTCTGATCTCGGCGGTCGTGGTTCGCCGTTGCATCTCCTTTATTTTCAATTTATCGCTTCAGGTCGTCTTTTTTGTGTAGTTTTGTTAAATTATCGAAAAAATAGGGTCTAAAACCTCGCCTTAAGCCGAAAAGTTTTTGGAGCGGGGCATAAATCCCCGTTACAAAAACGGCTGACCGCCTCCTGACTCCTGACTCCTGACGACCGCCTCCTGGGTCAAGGTTCGCCCTTGACGGTGAAGAAAAGTTACGGGAAACTTACAAAAAATGAAAGTGGTTGGCCGAGATAATATAAAGTTTTGCTAAAATTTTAACCAGATTGCTACGATTAGCAAACTATCGTAAATTAAAACGATAGGGAGCTTTGCAAACCCCAGATCACGCCGAGAAGACCTATGAGCATGGAAAGCCTAGAGTTTATCATCTATCCCGATGGTCGCGTTATGGAAAAGGTGACAGGCATAGTCGGTTCATCTTGTCAAGAGGTGACGGCGGCGATCGAGGCACAACTCGGGCAGCTGATGTCTCAAGAGAAAACCTCGGATTATTACCATCAAACCGTCAGCCAGTCAGAGAAAGTCAGCAACGAAGCCACTTTTAGCGACTGGTAATTTTTCATCTTTCCCGATCCCTTTATTTAAGCCACTGAAAAACCATGTCACACTTTAGCAATATCAAAACCAAAATCCGCGATCTATCCTACCTAAAAGCCGCCCTGAGCGATATGGGTATGGAATGGAAAGAGGGTTCCCACCCCGTCAAAGGTTATCAAGGTCAAACTTTAACCGCAGAGGTGGTAATCGAGCAAGATAACAATTACGATATCGGGTTTCGCTGGAATGGTAACGAGTACGAGTTAGTTGCCGATTTGCAATACTGGCAACAACCCCTAACCGTAGAAGGATTTTTAAGAAAAGTAAATCAAGGTTATGCCTACCAGACCATTCTGGCAGAAACTGCTAAACAGGGTTTTCAGGTGGCAGCACAGGAAAAAAATACTGATGGTTCTATTCGTCTAGTGGTACAACGTTGGAGTGCCTAATGGCTGATTTTTCTCCCGAACGCTCTGGTTTTGAACCAGAGTTAGGGGGATTCCTAAGAGATTCCCCCGATCGCACTGGTTTTGAGCCTGAATTGGGTGGTTTACTGCGCCAGAAAGCGGTTTACGTCGATGAGGTCACTTGTATTGGTTGTAAACACTGCGCCCACGTTGCCCCCAACACCTTTTTTATTGAAGGTGAATACGGTCGCTCTCGCGTCTATAATCAGGACGGTGACGAAGAAGAAATTATTCAAGAAGCGATCGAGACTTGTCCAGTCAACTGTATTCACTGGGTTAATTATAATCAGTTGTCATCTCTTGAGGAAGAACGCAAACATCAAGTGATTAAACAGTTAGGTTTTCCTCAGATTCACAAGAAATTTAGCGCCGAAGATTTAGATCTCTAGGGTGGATAGGTGCAGCCTCATCCACCTATTATTTCCGAGCAGTCATGGCAGCGGTTCTCGATCGAATCCGGTACAGTTCTTAGATGAACACCCAACTGATTTATTCTCTCGCGCGAATTATTCTCTCTCTCTCCGAGGAAGAAAGAGAGTTACTGGATCGAAAAATTGAGAGCAAACAACGGGAAAATTTGCAGATTAACGCTCAAATTTTGGATTTAGAAAACCCTGTCAAGCAATAGGAAAATCAATATCCCATGAGTTCGGAAGAATTCTCTCCTAGATTTCGTTCTGGTAAGCTAGGGGACGATATGGATTATTTCGAGTGGAATGTTTATTATGAAATGCTATTGGCAGCTAGAAAAGAGTTAAGTTTACGGCTGATTAAGCTGTTCAGGATCGGGAATGTACCTCTTGTGAATCAGAAATGCTATAAATCCTTATATGGCAAGAGACTTAATTGATTAGTTTGTTCTATAGCGAAAATAATTGGCAAAAATCGCAGCAATATCTTTCTATATAAGGGTTTCATCTCTTATAACCCCGTCCAGTGCATAACACAAACCGAAGAACCATAATTCATAATTCATAATTCATAATTCCCTATACCTTCTAAACAGGATTTAGTATTAGTTACTCTCATAATATTTCTTCTCAAAAAAACAGGAGAAAAAAGCAAGTTCTGCCTTTCTCTCCCCCAGTCTAGCGATTAATTACATTGAAACAGTAGTAAGTAATCTTGAATTACTATTCACCGATTTAGTAAGCACCGTTATTTTTGGGAAAAACCACAACACCAATAGTTCTAAAGATTACCCATATATCGGTTAACCAGTTGCGCGAATTAACGTAATACACATCCATCTGCACCCGCATGGGATAGGGGATGTCATTACGTCCAGAAACTTGCCATAAACCAGTTAAACCGGGGCGAATAGTTAAAACTTTGTCGATGCGATTGCCATATTTCTGCAATTCTTCGGGAACTAAAGGCCGCGGACCGACGACGCTCATATCTCCCCGCAGGACGTTCCAGAACTGGGGAAACTCGTCTAAACTGGTTAAGCGGAGAAACTTGCCAATCCAAGTTATGCGGGGATCATCCTTCAGCTTGAAATTATCCTCGAATTCCGCCCGCAGTTGGGGAGAGTCTTCCATCAGTCTCTCTAATACCTTATCCGCGTCCATTACCATAGTACGGAACTTGATACAGTTGAAATGCTGGAAGTTTTGACCGACGCGCTTCTGCATATAGAAGACAGGACCGGGGGAACTAATCGCGATCAATAAGGCTAAGATTAAATAAAGCGGCGAAAAGAAAATTAGAACCGATAGGGAGAAAACGATATCGAATAATCGTTTTGAGGTATCGCCGTCCAAAGCTATTAACCAAGATTTTTGATGCCGTCTACCAGAGACCGAAGGTTTGAACCCTCGCTTCATCAAAGCTTGTAGAGCCTTGACGGAGATAAGTTGGCTATTAGCAGTCATCTTACTCCTTCACATCACACACACCACACAGTACCCATGATAAAGCCACAAGACTGAAAAAACAAGTCTTTGGGTCAATAACTGGCACTGGTCATTTTAGAGCCTTTGTACTGAAAAATCTCTAATTAGGGTTGGCTGAAAAAGTTTGTTGCTGGGGTTAGGAGTCAGTAGTCAGTGGTCAGCAGTCAGGTTTGAATCAGTTAAGTAGTCGTGCAAAATAAATTTCCTAGTGAAGATAGGCAATAGGCAATAGGCAATAGGCAAAAGGCAAAAGCTTTATCGAAATGTGTAATTAATTTTGCTTAGGTACTTATCAGATGTGAGTGTTCAGTTCACTGCTTACTGTTTACTGATTACTGTTCACAGCAGAAAACTCTCCGCTCTCCTATACCTTTTAAACAGGATTTATACTAAATTCGGTTATTAAAAACTGATTATTTATTCCCCCTTTTGCCTCTTGCCTTCTGCCTCTTGCCTCTCCTCATAAGTAGCCTATGCTCAACGGATTTAGTATTAGTATTATAGGAAGGTTTTGAACCAGCAAAAATTAATTATGCAAGAAGTTTAATAAAAAAAAGAGCATCAGCAAATGATACCCTTTGTGGCTGAATATTTAAGTAGTTACAGTTTTGATCCTAAGGATGAAGTATGCTCTTGTCTGCACTCGTCGCCTCAGTCCGTTCGGCGGTTCGGACCTCGGCGTGAGACTGATCTCGCCGAACGTCCGAAGTCTCAGGGCCGAAGCCTGAATTTTGGCTCCCGACAACGAAAACTTTATACTTCATCATTTAAGATAAATGTCATACTTAGGCGGTGCGTTTTTTCGCACTACCTAGTTCTCGAATGCCTAACCAACCGATCAAACTATAGGAAATCGATAGCAACATACTTTGAATACCAATTCTTAACCACTGTTTCAAAGCCTCCAAGTTAGCTTGGCTTTCTGCCTGTTTTCGCCGCTCTTGCAGCTGAGTTTGTAGCTGATTTTTGATCTCATCCAATTTCTGTTTAAACTCCTTCGGTTTTTTGGATAAATCGCGTAAATTAGTTAATTGCTCTCTTTGTTGACGTAGGGTCTGTAACTGTTCCGTGTTGATCGGTTGTCCTTGGAAACGACCAGTTTCAATCACTTGAGTTCTCTGAGATATCTCTTGGTCTAATAGTTGGGGATTTTGGGATAGAGTATTTAACTGGGCTAAGAAAGCTTGAATTTGTCCCTCCCCTTGGTCAACACCCTGTTCAATTTGAGTCAAAGCGTTGTTTTTAATCTGGTTGGTATTATTGATATGAACGGGAATCATCAACAGAAAAACTAACCCTAACACTGTGGAAAAAACAAAGAGCGGCCAACGCAATTCAAAGCGGGATTTCCTAGGAATGAAATCTTTATTGTTAGCGTCAATCCAGTAAGCGATTAAAACGAGAATGATACCGAGGAGAGGAACAATGCCTCGATCCACAAAGGTGGTGACGAACCCTACCTGCCATTGGGATTGACTGAATTGATAGGGCAGCGGCAGGATAAACCCATCCAAAAGGAAGGAAAGAATGAAAACCAATCCCGTTAATTTCAGGGACAAAGAAGTAAAACTGTTCATCGCTGTTTCTGTAATGGTATGTCAATGAATAGATTCATTAGTCTGTTTAAAAGTTCTCGCTGGGGATTCCCAGAAGGATTTTGCCGAGAGGCACTCTGACAAGCTGCAATTTCTAATTAACTCTCGTTCAACCTCCTGCCCAACACTATGGTTAAATAGTTCTGCTTGTCAACCCCTTTCGAGAATCGACTCTAGAAATATTACCTCAATATGGTATCGGTAAACTTATCCTTGTCAAAGAATAGATCTCCCGCAAAAATCAAAAATCTGACCTTAGCTGAGGATACGGTCGATAGGAGACGGTCGTCAGGAGGAGAAAAAAGACAATAGACAACTACAATATCGATAAAAACTAATATTATGTCAAATTTATCCATTTTTTAGATATTTTAACCCGATAGTGCCTCGATAACTTACTTTTGCAGCAGGTCTAATAAAATTTTCCCAAGCTCTCAGACTGGGTTTTCCCCCCAGATATCTTACCTAAGACAGAGACTGTCAAAGAATAAAATTTTCCCAAGCTCTCAGATGAGTCCTCAATGGTTAGCCTATAGTAAAGACAGCCCCCCTGAGTTGATAACAAAACCCATGCAGAAATTGGTGGAAATTCTAGCCGATAAACAAGCTTTGATCGCAAAATCTCTGGCACTGGTTCTGGAAAAAATCACAACCAGCCTCGAACAACAGGACTATTTTACCATCGCTCTGTCCGGCGGTAGTACTCCGAAACCTCTCTACGAAGCCTTATCCTCTCAACCCCTCGACTGGTCAAAAATTCACGTTTTCTGGGGAGATGAGCGCTACGTTAGTCCCGATCATCCCGACAGTAATCAACGCATGGCCCGGTTAGCCTGGCTCGATCGCATACCGATCCCGGCCGCTAATATTCATCCTATGCCCACGGATGACCCCGATCCCCACCGGGCTGCCCAAAAATACGATGCTCATCTCCGCCAATGGTTTGGGGTCAATTCGCCCGATTTTCCCGTTTTTGACTTGATTTTATTGGGAATGGGCGATGATGGTCATACTGCCTCCCTCTTTCCCCACACGGCAGCTTTAACAGTGAGCGATCGCTGTATCACCGTCGGCGAGAAAGACGGCAATCCCCGCTTAACTTTTACCGTTCCCCTGATCAATCAGGCCCGTTGTGTGATCTTTATCGCTGCCGGCGAAAGTAAACGCCCTGCTCTACACGAGATTTTCTCTGCCCATGGTGACTCTTTCTCCTATCCTTCGCGTCTCATCCACCCCCCAGCAGGGGAATTATATTGGTTACTCGATGCGGCCGCCGGTTCCTCGTTTGTCTAGAGAATAGGGGAATGGGGAAGTGGGGAATTTCAACTAAAATCCCAACACCCCCCGCAACGCGCACCCAGTGACCACCCCAACATCCCAACACCCTAAAACCCAACCCCTAATCTGCTTTTTTACTTTTTCCTTAAAAATGATCGTTTGTCCTAATTGCGAACATATTAACCCCGATGAGGCCAGTCAATGCGAGGCCTGTTATACCCCCTTACCGCGGATGTCTTCCTGTCCTAGTTGTGGGGCAACCATTCAAACTGATGCTACCTTTTGCGGTCAGTGTGGCTACAATTTACAGCCTAATTCCGTTCCCATGGTCGCAGCCCAACCCGAATCGGAATCGGAACCTGAACCTGTCTCACCGATCCCTACAGCCACCGTCGCCTCGATCGCACCTCCTCCTGTTGCCCCTCCACCGGTTCCGGCCGCCACCCGCTTACAGACGGAAATAGCTAGTCTGCAGCACCTGCAAACCGATAGCAAAATTGAATTACCCCTACATCTATCGGTAATTCATGTCGGCAAACCTAACGATCGCATTCCCCCCGATATCGATGTTTCCGGTTTTCCCGATTCTGATATCGTCTCCCGGGTTCATGCCGATATCCGCGTCGAAGGGGGCATCTATTACCTCGAAGACAGCGGCAGCGCTAACGGAACCTACGTTAATCACACTCCCCTACCCCCCGGCAATCGTCATCGTCTCCGGGCTGGCGATCGCATTTCCCTCGGTAAAGGCGACAAAATGACTTTTATTTGGCAAATGTCTTAAAAGGAGACAGGTTTTAGGGTTTTAGGGTTTTAGGGTTTTAGGGTTTTAGTTGAATTCCCCCACTACCCCACTTCCCACTTCCCACTCCCCAATTCATAAGACCTCTTGTAGAAATCAAAAATCGTTGTTAGGGTTAGGAGCCAGTAGCCAGTAGTCAGTAGTCAGGAGAATTAAAAATAAGCATTAATCAATTAAATGGTCTATTTACAGATTTTATGCCATTTAATCCTTATTTTTGCCGTTTTTGAACCCTGAAAAATTAATTATGCAAGAGGTCTATAATTCATAATTCATAATTCCCACACCCCACTCCCCAATTCATAATTCATAATTCATAATTCATAATTCCCACTTCCCCACTGAAAATTATGCGTACAAATTGGCGAATCGGCTCTTTATTGGGCATTCCTCTCTATATTGATTCCTCCTGGTTTTTGATTTTGGCTTTTGTAACCTTGATCAATGCCACCGATGCAGAAATTCAGTCTCAGGCTGGCCAAAGTTCTGTTTTAGCGTGGTTACTTGGTTTAATCATCGCTTTATTGCTGTTTATCTCGGTTTTACTCCACGAATTAGGTCATAGTTTCATGGCCCGATGCCAAGGCATCGAGGTCAATTCTATTACCCTGTTTCTCTTTGGGGGTATGGCCTCGATCGAGCGAGAATCTCGGACTCCTCCCCAGGCCCTGCAAGTAGCGATCGCTGGACCCCTCGTCAGTTTTCTCCTGTTTTGTCTCTTATCCCTGGCCAGTCACTTACCCCATTTAAACGCTAATTTAACCTATATATGCGGGCATTTAGCGATAATTAACCTATTTTTGGCTCTATTTAATCTTATCCCCGGTTTACCCCTCGATGGGGGTCAAATTTTCAAAGCAATCGTCTGGCAAGCGACAGGCGATCGCTGGAAAGGTTTACATTGGGCTGCGATCAGTGGTCAATTCATCGGTTGGTTGGGGATTATTTTAGGGATTTTCTTGGTTCTCTTGACGGCAGACGTGGGGGGTGCTTGGTTAGGATTAATGGGCTGGTTTATCCTCAGAAATGCCAGCGCCTACGATAATTTAACTAATTTACAGGAAAGTCTCCTCAATTTCACAGCGGGAGAGGTGATGAGCAGAAATTTGCGGGTTTTAAACGCCCATCAAACCCTAGAGGAATTCGCCCAAGAATACGTTTTAGACCAAGCAGCCGCCAATACTGCTTATTTTGCCGCCTCCGAGGGACGTTATCGGGGATTAATTCGGGTGGCAGATTTACAGGCGATCGAGCGGAGTTTCTGGTCAGAAAAACACCTGCTTGATCTTGCCCATCCCCTTGGGGAAATTCCCACTGTTGAGGAAAAAACCCCCTTAGTGACAGTGGTGCAGAAACTGGAGACTATCCCAGACCGCATGATCACGGTGTTAACACCAGCCTCCGCCGTAGCGGGAGTAATCGATCGCGGCGATATCCTCAAGGCAATTGCGATAAAATACCAACTTCCCCTAGAGGAAACGGATATTAAACGCGCTCGCGAGGGAGTTTACCCCAGTTATTTGCCCTTAAATGTCATTGCTGCCGCTCTTGACAAGAGTGAACCGCCAAAAATCGGCGAACCGTCCTTAATCTCCTGACCTAGAGAGGATGAACGATAATAATCTTGTATATGGCTAATCCGAAAATTTCCTCGCTGGTTAGTCTGCCACAATTTCCCCGCTTCCACATCTAAACAACTTAACCAACCTTTGCCGTAGGCCCAAGTATCGATACAAATGGCATGGCCGAGATTAACCGGTTTACCGCTTTTTTGGCTGGTATGGCCGCAAATCATGGTTTTTCCCGAAGTATGGGCGGCGGGATATTGAAATTTCTCCCAAAAGAGTTTGTATTCTGGTTGTCTGGCTAGGGGTAGATTGGGATCGAGACCAGCGTGAACAAATAAATGATTTGCAGTTTCGTAGCTATTTATACAGACTTTTCCTAAAAAATCCCAGTGGGATTCGGGAATTTTAATCAGTTGGCCTTCGCTATAGGATTTTAGAGTAGCTTTACCGCCTTTTTCTAACCAGAGACGCTGTTTGAGGGGGTTGTGACGGGCTTGCAGCATGATAATCTCGTGATTACCCTTGAGGGGAATCAAATTTCCCTGTTTATGTAGGGAAATCAGGCGCTCGATCACCCCTTTCGAGTCTCTGCCCTTATTAACGTAATCACCGAGGGTGATTAAAGTATCTTGCGGTTTGGGATTGACGATCTCTAGCAAGTGATCTAGAGCTTTCGAGCAACCATGAATATCGCCGATCGCTAAGGTTCGCATGAGGATTTGGTAGGGGATTAGGGCATAGGTAGGGTTTGCGGCAAAAAGTTTTTCCTGGGGGCAGGGTGTGGGGTGTGGGGTGTAGGGTGTAGGGTTTTACCGATTTTGAGGTAGTCAGTTACCTAATTTTCAGGGAAAAAGTCCAGGAATTTTACCCCCGATCCCTCCAATGGTAGGCACTTTTTGAGGGAAAAAAGTCTAAAAGCCTTATCCAACAAAGTTTTTAGATTTATTCAGCAAGCCCTAGGTACAGGTAAAAGTATTAAAAAAATCTGTTCATGACAGACAGCGATTATCGGTGATCTTGCTTAGGGTAACAAAAAGGCTTACAGTAAAATGTACCATAAATTATCAAATCTACTAAATTAATTAAGCTGTGCCGAAAGTTGTTATTGCAGGTAACTGGAAAATGCACAAAACCCAGAGAGAAGCTTTGGAGTTTTTGCAAGATTTTAAATCCCATCTAGATGAAACCCCCGACGACCGAGAAGTAGTTCTTTGCGCCCCTTTCACAGCTTTAGCTGTCCTCTCTAAAACCCTCCACGGTGGTCGTATTCGCTTGGGGGCGCAAAATGTCCACTGGGAAAAATCGGGGGCTTATACGGGGGAAATCTCGGCGGATATGTTAACCGAAATTGGGGTTCACTATGTGGTTATCGGTCACAGTGAACGCCGGCAATATTTCGGCGAAACCGATGAAACCGTCAATTTAAGGGTTATATCTGCCCAAAAACAAGGTTTAACCCCAATTATCTGTGTGGGAGAAAGTAAGGCCCAAAGAGATGCTGGAGAAACGGAAAAGGTAATTATCAAGCAAATTCAAGCAGGTTTAGTCAATGTTGACCAAAAAAACCTCGTTATCGCCTACGAACCCATCTGGGCCATTGGCACGGGGGAAACCTGCGAAAGCGAGGAAGCCAATCGGGTTATCGGTTTAATTCGGCAACAATTAGACAATCCCGAAGTAACCATTCAGTACGGTGGTTCGGTAAAACCCGATAATATCGATGAAATTATGGCTCAATCGCAGATAAACGGGGCTTTAGTCGGTGGGGCAAGTCTAGACCCCGCCGTCTTCGCTAGGATTGTTAATTATCGTTAATTGATTTCTGCTGCCATGACGCGATTTTCCAAAACCCCGATGCCTTCTATTTCCACCCGAACCTTATCCCCCACCTGCATCGGTCCGATTCCTTCGGGAGTTCCCGTTAAAATCACATCCCCCGGCAGCAGGGTCATCACTTGAGAGATATAAGCCACCAAGACATCGGGGGGAAAAACCATATCACTGAGATAACTGCTTTGTTTGGGTTCGCTGCCATCATTGAGAAAAGTGGTTAATTGCGCCCCGATACTCAATTCCCGGACAATCCAGGGGCCGAGGGGACAAAAACTGTCAAATCCTTTCGCCCGCGTCCATTGGCTATCTTTTTTCTGTAAATCCCTAGCGGTGACATCGTTAGCAATGGTATAACCCCAGATTTTGCTTCTGGCTTGGGCTGTGGTGCATTTTTTGGCGGTTTCTCCGATAATTAATGCCAATTCTCCCTCATAATCTACTCTTTCCGATTGGGGCGGATAAAAAATTGTTTCACCATCGGCGATAATTGTCGTCGGTGGTTTGAGAAATAAAAGCGGTTCGCTCGGTACAGGTGTTCCCATCTCGGCGGCGTGGGCGCGGTAATTTTTGCCCACAGCAATAATTTTCGACGGGAAACAGGGGGCTAATAGTTGGTAGCTATCAGGTTCTAATTCTAGTTTGGTTAGTTGCCCTCCTTGCCAGGGAGGGGCATCAAAGACGGCAACGCTACGGTTTAGCTGTAACAGTCCGTAGAAGATTTGTCCTTGACGATGTTTCACTCGTACATAGCGTTGCGCCATATTTTTCTGGGAATGACTAGCGATCGACTCTCGGATAGTAGTATGATCATATATCCTTGCTTCTTTATTAAAAGCTAGAGAGTTATGAAAATCAATTAACTCCTGGCCTTGACAAAGAAGCCTTCTAGTCCATAAGGATTCTGAGATGAGCAATAACTACGAAACTCTTTACATTCTCCGTCCCGATTTAGGGGAAGAAGTCGTTCAGCAACAAGTGGAACGTTATCGAACTCTGATTAGCGAACACAGCGCCACAGACATTCAAGTTAAGGTGTGGGGTAAAAAACGTCTGGCCTATCCCATCAAAAAACTCAATGATGGTGTCTATGTGCAGATGAATTATCAGGCCAGCGGCAAACAAGTCGCCCCCATGGAACGGGCCATGCGTTTAAGTGATGAGGTTATTCGTTATTTAACCCTAAAACTCGATCGCGTGGTGGCCCCCCCTGCCGATTTATCTCCCTTAACGGAAATTCCGCCCTCTCCTATCACCGAAGCGGTGGTGGAAGATGACGGTATCTCCGCTGAAGATTAATTATAGTCACAACTGTGTCGGGTCAATGCCCAATTCGCGTAATCGGGCAAAAGCGCGGTCGCGCTCTTGTTGTGCTTGGTTGCGTTCCTGTTGTGCTTGGTCGCGTTCTTGTTGTGCTTGGTTGCGTTCCTCAAAGAGGGTTTCAGGGTCTTTAAATCGTTCCCCATTGGGATAAAAGACCTCTAAACCCTCTTCAAACATCTCAAACCGAATCCCTAGGATTGGGGAAGTCCAAGGAAAATTCAAGGCCGTCACCGGGAAAAAATCCTCCTGCTGATTGGCCCGCACCAATCCCCAGAAATCATGGGAGTCTGGGTCATAGAAAAACATTTCTAATACCCCATGCTCCCGATAGAAAGACTGCTTTTTGAGCATTTCCCTGGCACTATTGCTCGGAGAGAGGATTTCAAACACTACCTGGGGGGCAATATTGTCTTCTTCCCATTGTTTATAGCTGCCGCGCTCACCAGGTGGACGGCCGAAAACTACCATGGCATCGGGAGCTTGACGGGGAGCGGGGGGTACAGTTACCTGCTGGGGATACCAGAGCAAATCCCCAGCGACAAAGACGGTTTGCTCTTTAAATAAATACTTGAGATTGGCAACCAAGCGAACAATCCAGCGATATTGAACTGTGTTGTCGGCCATAGGTTTACCGTCGGAGTCAGGATAGAAAAGTTGGAGTTCGATGGGTGCTTGAACCATGCTTTATCTCTTGCGATCGCATTTTGGCCTGACTTTATTGTATCATCGAGCTATTGACAAAAGCAGATATCAGCCCTTGCTGAGAATTTGCCGCCGATTGAGAACATCGCCTCGTTGCTTCAGTCGATGGGGTTGGTTGAGCAGATATTTTTCCCGATTCCAATTATGAAATCTCCTCGTGAAGGGGAATTGAAACAGATAGAATCTGGCAGGATTTTAAAGATTCATTAAAGCCAATAGTAAGGGCTTCAAATCTACAAAAGCAAATAGTAAGCTGTACTGCATTTAAACTGCGTCTTGGATATTTTAGTACAAATGCTAAAACTTCCTCTCTAATGTTCCACAAGTGCTTCGCCATTGTTCTGCTTATCTTAATGATAACCTTGTTGAATTCTATTTTTTACCCCTTAAGTATTTCTGTTTATTACCAAAGTGAGATGCTTCTTATTACCAAAGTGAGATGCTCCCGTATTTTCCTAAATGTATGGTAGAAGCATCTTGCCTGACAACGAGGGCAGAACCACATTTTTTAAGAGGCATTTAGTTATGAAATTAGTAAAACTTATTCAACACTCCATCGGGGGGGGGTGTAATACTTATCAGTCTGGCGACAGCCAATGTGGCTCGGGCTGCCTTGATCACATTCGACGATCTTATCGCTGGGCAGACCAGTTATTCTTTTGATGGTGATGGTGATGGGAGCGACGATGTTATCTTCAGCACTATCGATCCGTCTGGTTTCAACACTATAGGTCCGGGACTATTTCAGAGCTACATTAATGAACCAGGACTTGAAGGTACTTCACTGTTAAATCCTGATTTAAGGGTTGATTTTCTTGTAGGAGCGAAAGATTTCTTAAAATTTGGTTTTGCACTTGATAGTGTTTCTGAAGGACCTGGTACTTTTGCTTCTTTTCAGGTCTTTGATAGCAGCAATAACCTACTTGCTTCCTCTACTGTTCCTGGTCTCTATAGTCCAAGCAGTTTTCCTGAAGGGTTAATTAATGTAAACTTTTTAGGAACAGCTTCTTACGCCCTCTTCAATTTTAGCAGTGACTTTGGACGCTATATCATTGATAATTTTGAGGGAACTTACGGAACCACTGAGGTGGAAAGTGTTCCTGAACCCTCTTCTACATTAGGCATTCTTGCTCTGGGAGTTCTAGCGGCAGGTTCTTGTTTCAATCGCAAACTATCTCAAGGGAAGAAGTCAAAACAGGACAATTGAGTTGAGAACTTTGGGATTTATCCCCCCTTAATCTTCCATGAATAAGGGGGATATCTGACGGTTTTTAACACCTACCTACATATAGAAAAATAGGGGTTGGGTTGAGCAATAGCAAGGACCAACCTGCTATTTTATAATTGTCAAAGGCAAACCTTTTTCTTTTCTAACTTCTCAACATAAGTCAATCGCCTCTTTGATATTTTGTAGAGCTTCTTCTTGAGTCTAATACTGACTCAGACATCCCGGAATAATAGGACATTCCACAATGTACCATCCAGGGTAAGCGCATCTAAAAATGTAAGTAGCTGGTTATAATTAAATTAAACATGGATTTTAAGTTCGATCCCCCCTGCCCCCCTTAATAAGGGGGGTGCCGATAGGCGGGGGTATCTGAAACTTTTTAATACCCACCTACTTAGTATTAATCCGGTAGATATTCAGGATCGAGGATGTCAGTTTTGGCAAAAGGACAGATTTCAGGAAAAGTTTTTTTATCTAACCCTGTTTCTCTAGCGGCAAGTAGGCAAGCATTTTGATAACACTGAACAAAAACTTCCTCAAAATATACCTTGAGACTGGGGCTATCTTCAAAAACGTCCAACAATCTCAAACATTGTTCGGTGATAGAATACTGCCAACTATGAGAACGTTTAGAGGGTTGATACTTCCATTTAAGCAGGTGAAGCAATAGCTTTTCTAAATTACTTTTCAAAGCCTTTTTATCACTCCTACCCATTGCCTCAATTTCCTCAATCAGATTTTCTAAATCGAGGTACTCCCACTTACCTTCTTTAAGTAGGTTAGCAGTTTCTTCTACCCACAGATTAAAGTCTGTGTCATAAAGTTTCTTGGCAGTAGATAGCATATCAGATTTCTCCTACCTCCTTCATCTGAGAGGATTGTGACTGGGAATCTTATAATTTTCGTGGGATAGGTTTGCAATCCATCCTAGCTAATGATAGTTTGCCGATTAGGGATAATAGGTACATCCAGAGGTACAGGTTTCGCAGATTTCGACGGCATGAAGGTTGGGTAAACCAGCTTTTGCCAATTTTTCATAGATCCAGCGTGATAATTCTTCACTGGTGGGATTTTCTAAACCAGTGGTTTCATTGAGATAATGATGGTCGAGAAAATTATCGAGTAACGGTTGTAAATATTGTTTAATTTCACCAAAATCCATCACCATGCCCTGTTGTGAGCCTTGGGACTGTAAATAATGACTTTTCACATAGACGCGTCCTAACCAACTATGACCGTGGAGACGGCGACATTTACCTTCATAATGGGGTAAATGATGGGCTGCTTCAAAGCGAAATTCTTTGTAAATAATCCATTCTGCCATGGTTAATTGGTCGATACTGTCGGTTAGATCTGGTTTATTTATTTCGCCACCGATAGTTATCCATTCTAGTCAAAACTTTAGTATTCTTAGTCCATAGTAAGCTGTTAGTGTATCTAAGTTACTCGTCAAGACTGTCTATGAGAAGGGAGCGGGGAGAGGGAGCCAGAACACTTGTACCAAAAAGCGTACATAGGGCTGGCTGAATAAATCTGAAATATGGACGAATTAAGGGTTTTAGGGGCCTGTTTCGCGAAACAGGTGCAAGATTTTGAGTCCTGTAGGGGCAGCGATAACCGATAATCAGCGCGGAGACAGAAGAAGGCTCCGATTCCCGCTTAATATTCATTGACGAACAGTCTCTAAAGGTGTTAGCGGTAACAGCAGCTACCCAATTTTTTTTGGTATTTGCTATGCTGATTGTTAACAATTTGTAATCTTTGGGAAATTTCCTTAATACTGCATGGTCGTTTCTGCTACAATTCCACCCCTAGCTCAAGATACCCTCGCCCTGAAAGCGGTGTGGGCAAATATTGGCTATGATAGTTGTCCCTACCATTACAATTTCCATCTTCACACCCATTGTTCCGATGGTCAAATGACTCCCCAAGGCTTGATGAGACAAGCGTTAGACATCGGACTAAAAGGATTAGCAATTACCGATCATCACTCGATCGAAGGTTATCGACAAGCCCAAATTTGGCTAGAAAATCAGCATTTAAAGAGTTCTCTACCCCATCTCTGGACAGGGGTAGAAATTACGGCGAATCTCTTAGACACAGAAGTGCATATTCTTGGCTATGGTTTCGATCCCGCTCACGTTGTCTTGACTCCCTATCTGCAAAGAACCAAACCAGAAGGAGATCTGGCTTTAGCCTCTAGAGTCATTAAAAGTTTACAGCAAGCGGGGGCTTTAGTGGTTCTCGCCCATCCCTTTCGTTACCATCGCCCCGCGGCCGATTTAGTGGCGGCGGCGGTAGAATTGGGTATTGATGGTATTGAGGCTTTTTATGCCTACGGCAATCCCAAACCCTGGCTACCCAGTCAACGGGAAACAGAACAAGCTCTCGCGCTTAGTCGTCAATATCAATTATTCGCCACCTGTAGCACCGATTCCCACGGTAAATCTTTATTACAGCGCATTTAGCCTGATCGCGGGATTAACTGTAAAATACTTAAATTGACTAAACTCGATCCCTGCTCGATCGAGTCTTGGTTTTTTATAGCCGTTGATCAGTGATCAGTAATCAGTAACCAGTAACCAGTGAAAGAGCCTAAATTTGTTGAAAATTGAAAACTTAAACCTGATAACTTAAAACTTAAACCTGATCACTGATAACTGATAACTGATAACTGATAACTGAATAACCCCCTGAATGAAAGATTTATTCCTTTACACTTGCTGGTTAATTCCCATTTATGGCTTAATTGGTTCGATTTTAACCTTGCCTTGGTCTTTAGGCATAATTAGTCGCACCGGTCCGCGGCCGGCGGCTTATATTAACCTATTGATGACCGTATTAGGGTTAATACACGGATCGATCGCTTTTAACCAAATTTGGCATCGAGAGACGATTAAACTGGCTTTTGAATGGGTAAAAGTGGCCGATCTTAGTTTATCCCTTTCGATCGAACTTTCTCCCGTCAGTTTGGGGACGCTGGAACTGATTACCCTCATCAGTCTCTTGGCCCAAATCTATGCCCTTGGCTACATGGAAAAGGATTGGTCTTTGGCGAGATTTTATGGCTTAATGGGCTTTTTTGAGGCAGCTTTAGGAGGAATTGCCCTTAGTGACTCTCTACTATTCAGTTACGCTTTCTTAGAGATGTTAACGGTCTCTACCTATCTCCTCGTCGGTTTTTGGTATGCTCAACCTTTGGTAGTAACCGCGGCCCGAGATGCCTTTTTAACCAAGCGCGTCGGCGATATTATTTTATTGATGGGTTTGGTGGCTCTGTCCAGTTACGGAGAGGGATTGAGTTTTTCTCAGTTAGAAAATTGGGCGGTAAATAACCCTGTACCGCCTCTGACGGCGACTTTGTTAGGATTAGCCCTTATTGCTGGTCCAACGGGTAAATGCGCCCAATTTCCCCTGAATTTGTGGCTAGATGAGGCGATGGAGGGACCAAATCCAGCCGGAATCCTGCGGAATTCGATCGTGGTTTCAGCCGGGGCCTATGTTTTAATTAAGCTGCAGCCGGTGTTTACCCTATCTCCGATCGCTGCTGATGTTTTAATAGTGTTGGGGACAATGACGGCAATTGGTACTTCTCTGATGGCCTTGTCCCAAATTGATATTAAACGGGTTTTATGCCACTCCACCAGTGCCTATCTCGGTTTGGTCTTTATTGCGGTGGGATTAGGTCATGTGGATATCGCTTTACTAATTTTATTCTCCCATGCGGTGGCAAAAGCCTTATTGTTTATGAGCGCAGGATCATTAATTCTCACCACCAGTAACCAAAATATCACGGAAATGGGGGGAATTTGGGCAAGAATGCCGGCTACAACCATGGCTTTTTTAGGAGGTTCCGCGGGGATGACGGTTTTAATGCCCCTGGGGATGTTTTGGACGTTAAAACGGTGGTTAAGTGGCGAATGGGCGATTCCTTGGTGGTTATTAGCGGTTTTAATCTTTGTTAATTGTCTTAGCATCATCAATCTTACTCGGGTCTTTCGTTTAGTCTTTTTGGGACAAACCCAAAGTAAAACCCATCGCACCCCGGAAGTGGCTTGGCCGATGGCTTTGCCCATGGTAGCATTGATTTTAATCGTTTTATTGGCCCCGATTATTCCCCTACGTTGGGATTTTTGGCTATCTTTCACCAATCCCCTCCTTAATAACCAGAGTTTCACTATTGTCTGGGGTTTTCCCTTACTGATGGCCTCTGGGGTAATTGGCCTAGTTATCGGGTTAACGGTAGAGTTAAGACGAGCTTGGGCGAGACCAACTGGGTTAATCCTGCGATTCCTGCAAGATTTGTTCGCTTATGACTTCTATCTTGATCGCATCTATCAGTTTACCGTGGTTTTAGCGGTGGGCAGCCTGTCAAAAATTACCGCTTGGATCGATCGTTATATTATTGATGGTCTGGTTAATTTAGTCAGTTTAGCGACGATTTTTAGCGGCAGTGCCTTAAAATATAATGTTTCCGGTCAATCACAGTTTTATGTTTTGACTATTCTTTTGGGAATAGGGGGATTAATCTGGCTCTTATTAAACGGTCAATGGTCACTGATAACTAATTATTGGTCATCCCTTTTGACTCATTGAACGTCCGTGTATTGGTCCCTAGTCTTCCGGCAGCTGACTAGGGAGGGAAAGCAGCGGGTTGAACATGATCGACAAGAAAAAATATCCACACTTCGACAAGGCTCAGTGACCACTTGGTCTATTTATGTTATAATGGGTTGGTCAAAAATGCTGGTGTAGCTCAGTGGTAGAGCAGCTGATTTGTAATCAGCCGGTCGCGGGTTCAAATCCCATCACCAGCTTGTGGGAAAACCAACTGTTTTCAGTCCCTACAAAGCTTTGGTGGCTCGGGTTGTGGCAAAAAGTTTTTCGGTGGGTGTAGGGTGTAGGGTGTAGGGTGTAGGGTTTTACCCATTTTCAGGTGGTCAATTACCTAATTTTCAGGGAAAAAGTCCCGGAATTTTACCCCCGATCACTCCCAGGCCCGGCACTTTTTGAGGGGAAAAAAGTCTAAAAGCCTTATCCAACAAGGTTTTTAGATTTATTCAGCAAAGTCTATATACAATCTCTCAAAAAGCTGGTGTTGGTTTATCTTCAGATATTGATGCTACTGAGAAACTTACCTATGACTAAAAGAGCTTTACTACTAATTAATCGTCACTCGCGCAAGGGTAAAGAAAACTTTGCTCAAACTGTCGAGCTGCTCAATCATTGGGATTTTGAAATTATCAGCGTCCCTTTGAAAAAGGTAGAAGATATACCTTTTTTGCTGGAAAAATATCGCTATGATATTGATTTAGTTATCGTCGGTGGTGGCGATGGGACTCTTAATGCTATGGCGGATATGTTGGTAGAAACTCAACTGCCCCTAGGTATTATACCTTTAGGAACGGCTAATGATTTGGCCCGGACTTTAGGGATACCGAATTCTATTGCCGAAGCCTGTCGAATTATTGCGGAAGGTAATTTAAAATATATCGATCTAGGTTGGGTAAATAATAAATACTTTTTCAACGTGGCTAGTTTAGGATTAAGTGTGAAAATTACCCAAAAACTGAGCAAGGGTTTAAAGCGACGTTTGGGAATTTTTGCCTACGCTTGGACAGCCTTACAGGTATTAAGTAAAACCCGTCCTTTTACCGCTATGATCCGTGTTGATGGTCAAAATATCAAAGTTAAAACCCTACAAATAGCGGTCGGAAATGGTCGTTATTATGGGGGAGGAATGCCGATCGCTCACGATGCCCAAATTGACGATCAAAGGTTAGATTTATATAGTCTAGAAATTCAACACTGGTGGCAAATTTTCCCGCTTTTATGGACATTACCGCGAGGACAACAGGGTTTATTATCTTGGGTGAGAACTCTTAAGGGGAAAGAAATTCAAATTCAGACTCGTAAACCCCATAGTATCAACACCGATGGCGAAATTACTAGCACTACTCCCGCCATGTTTCGAGTTATTCCGGCCGCCTTAGGAGTCTATATTCCCCGTCAGGAAACACAATCTTAAAATTAACGAAAAGGAGGAGAATACAATAAACCCCCCTTTGTCCAAAGATTATTTAAACCTCGATCGAGTTGCAGGGGTTTGCCGATTTCCCGATCATAAATTTCACCGTAATTACCCACCTGTTTTAAGACTCTTTGGGCAAAATCATTGGGTAAACCCATATCTTCGCCTAACTTCTCATCAATACCCAAAAAGCGCCGAATACTGGGGTCTTTGCTGTCGGCAAAAGTGGCAATATTTTGGGAGTTAATCCCGAATTCTTCCCCTTGAATTAAACTAAAAACGATCGAGCGGACGGCATTCGACCAAGGGGGATCACCATCGGCCACGGCTGGGGCCAAGGGTTCCTTAGATATTACCACTTCTAATAATTGATGATCCTGCGGTCGGGGAAAAACCGAGCGCCGGGCCACCAATTGGGAGCGATCGGAGGTGACAGCCTGACAGCGCCCCGCCTGATAAGCTGTATATAAGGCCTCCACATCATCGGAAACGATCGGTTTATAACCTTGAACTGCCGCTTTTGCCATGGCATCGGCCAGATTTTGTTCTGTGGTGGTTCCCGATAGCACACAAATGGACTTTCCGCTTAAATCTTCTAATTTCTTAACATTACTGGCTTTTGTGGCCATAATTCCCTGACCATCATAGAAAACCGGGGTGATAAACTCCATCCCCAGGGCGGTATCCCGGTTAATCGTCCAGGTGGTGTTGCGACTGAGGATATCCACTTCTCCCGTCTGTACGGCAGTAAATCTCTCTTGGGGGCTAAGTTTACGATATTCGACTTTGGATGGATCATCAAAGAGTGCCGCCGCAATAGCTCGGCAAATTTGCACATCTAAGCCCGAATATTCGCCTTTTTCATTAACAAAGCTGAACCCCGGCACTTCTCCGTTAATACCACAAATTAACTTACCGCGATTTTTCACCGTTTGCAAGCGGCCCGCATCGGGACTATTGGCAGTGGTAGAACTAGAATTAGGTTGATTTTCCGTCCCACAGGCAGCAATTAGCAGTAACAGCAGGGAAAATGCACAAAAACGCCACTTTAGCATAGATATTTCTTTAGTCACTTAATTTTAGCGGAAAGACCAGAGCAAGCTTAACAGTATGGACACGATCGCACCGATAACCGTATTGATCACATTGACCAATTCATTAGTTAACCACAGAAAGCGAGTTTGTAGAGTAGCACCGATGAGACTTTCGATATTGGTGGCGATAAATGCCGCAATTACGCACCATAACACACCCAGAAGATCGATCGCACCGATACCCCATGCTAACAGGGAAATCGCCGTGGCTGCCAGCAAACCGGCGAGCGTTCCCTCTAAACTAACAGCCCCTTCCGTTCCCCGGGGGACGGATTTAAAATTAGTAATCAGATAAGTGGTTTTACCGTAAGCTTTGCCCACCTCACTGGCAGTAGTATCGGCTAATTTAGTGCTAAAACTAGCCACATAAGCGAGTATTAAGAGGTAATCCCAGGGAGAAGCGGCAAAAAGACTGAGGATAGCGCAAATTGCCCCCGCTAAAGCGGAACCCCAGACATTTTCTGGACCGCGTACCCCCGCTCTTTTTTCGGCGATTCCCTCCGCTTCCTTGCGCGCTAAACCGATGCGGGTGACAGTAGAACCGACGAGGAAATAGAATAAAACAATCAGATAACCGCGCCATCCCAAGCTTCCCCAGACAATTACCCCTAAAACCCAAGCATGGAGATAACCCATCGGAGTTAAGAGCTTTTTTGGCGCAATTGCAGCGATTCCGAGGAGGACGGTATTGAGAAGAACAGCGACGAGCCAAGGATGAGTTAACATAGTATCTGGGCAGAGTTTACCTTCCCCCATTGTATCGATCGAGTCGATGAAAACTAATCAACCTTATCAACCTCTTTTACTGCGAATTCTGCACGGATTCACGGGAATTGCCCTCATTGCCGCCATGGTTACGGCCTATTGGACCTATGATACTTTTGACGGTCGTTGGTTAAAACTGCCCTTACCAGAATATCGAGAAATTGAAAGTATTCATGGCACTTTTGGCCTCTATACTCTGATTATTTTTCCCGTTTTTGCTATCTATGCTTTTCGTCGGGGCAACAAAAGATTAATTCAAAGTGATTCTCTTAACAAATTAACCCAATTTGGTAAGCCGATTTGGTGGTATAGTCTCCATCGTTTAGTCAATACTTTGATTCTTTTTTCCCTAACTTTTGCTTTGTATAGTGGCCGGATGATGGATTCCGAATGGCTACCAGAAGGGGAATTAAATCACTTTTGGTATTATGCCCATTTGATCAGTTGGTTAATTATGGCAGTAGGTCTGATCCTGCACCTACTCATGACTGCTAAAGTGGGAGGGATTCCCCTATTATTATCTATTCTTAAATGGCGTTTTCGTGAACAAGATAATCCGAAATTATGGTTATCTCAATTACGTCAATGGCGGTTAAATTTGCGTCTAGCCAATACTTTTCAGTGGCTACAATCTCTTAACTTATATAAAGTCTTAGAGATTGTTATTTTATTGGCTATTATAGCGGCTTGGATTGTTCCCAAGTTTGACTAAGCTGTACTATATTTAAACTGCACATTGGGGATTTTAGTACAAATGCTCAAATTCCCCGCTCTCACCCTCTCCTATACCTTTTAAACAGGATTTAGTATAATTTATTGACCCCGACGAGCGAGAATAATCATCGTCTTTGCTAAGGGAGCAATACGACCAATACGATAGATTTTCTCTACCGATAAATTAGCTTCTGTTAACAGTTTTGTGATAGTTTTGACAGACCAGAATTTAATATGTCCGTGATCCCAAAGAGCGGTAAAATGCTCGTCCATCTTACCCGTAGCCGCTAGGACTAAATTTTTGAGATAACTATGATAGGGAGTGGATATCAGCGCATATCCTCCGGGTTCCAGCAGATTATAAACGGTCTTAGCATAATCGCGCGGAGCATAGACGTGTTCTACCACTTCCAAACTAATTAGCAGCGGAAAAGTACCAAATTTACTAGCCAGATCATCATAGGCGGAGCCAACGTATAGATCAAGTTCAGGATAGGCTTTTTTTGCCTCTGCTATCCCCGATTCGGAAGGATCGCAGCCACTGACTTGAAATCCTTTTTCTGATAGCCAATTAGCGATCGAACCGTTGCCACAACCGAGATCAAAAATACGCTTTTCAGGAGGAGCAAGATCGGCAAAAATCTGACTTAGAGAGGGGAGCAAATAAGCGTGGGCAGTCCCACAGCAAGAATTTTGATAATGATAATAATCTGACATATTTTAAAACAGTCAATATGTATGTAAGTGTTTTGCGTGGCATCACCACTATCGCACGGTAATACAAAAAGTAACTTTTGTCAAGGGTTTGGTGAAATTTATTCTTACATCCCATTGATAGGATATACCATGGCATTTTATCAATATATTGCATATACTATTATCAATAAAAATGATGCAAAAATTAAAAACCTTCGCTTATGTGAGAATTCTCCGAGTCATTATTCTCCTAGTTAGAAGTCGTAAACTTAACATTAATAGCTGACCTCTGTTATCAGAAAACCTTAACAACTACCAAAGCGGATCGGAGTATAAATGAACGGTTAAAGAATCTCGATCGCTGGGGATACCAGTAATACAACTGCAAATTTGAGTACCATCATCTAATTCTACCTCGCAAGCGTGACAGGAACCCATTAAACAGCCAGTAGGAATGTCAATTCCTGCTTTTTTGGCTACATCTAATAATAGTTCTCCCGTTTCCGCTTCTATGATGATATCATCGGGTAAAAAACGCACTGCAATAGTCATAGTTTCTCCTTACAAATGAGCAAAAATAGGTTTAAGATTTAAATGTTCTTCCAGTAAATTAGCCATCTTATCGAGGGTTATTTCTCTTTGTTCACTATAGTTAGCAATTCCCGTCGGCAAAGATAATAAACCGCGACGCTGACGCAGATGATTTAGCCAATTTCTTCGCCAAGAACCATTATCAAAGATACCATGTAAATAACAGCCCCAAATTGACAGAGAATCATTGACAATTCCTAGACTAGCATCTTCCTCGAACATTTTTTGATAACCTGATTCACTTTCCCATTGGCTTATTCCCTGGTGAATTTCGTATCCTGTTACTGGTAAACCAGCTTGGGGATAATTGGATAAAACTTGTCGTTGACGGGTAATTTTTTCGGCAGTAATTACCGTTTTTAACGGCAGTAAATTTAAGCCAGCTGCCTCACTTTCGGGACCTTCTCGATGGTCAGGATCCAGAATTAATCGCCCTAACATTTGCAAACCACCACAGATGCCAAAGATAATACCTCCCCTTTGGTGATAGGCTTGTAATTGATTAGCCATACCACTTTGATTAAGAGCAATTAAATCAGCAACAGTGGTTTTAGAGCCGGGGATAATTACCCCATCGGGATCACCTAAAGATTCCTGTAATTCTAGATAACGGACATTAACCGTTGCTTCACCACAGAGAGGGTCAAAATCAGTAAAATTAGCGATATGAGGCAGACGAATGACACTGATATTTAGTTCAGCTTTGGGTTTTTGGGCGGGGCGATCGAGTAAACTAAGAGAATCCTCGGCACTTAAAAAGATATCACTATAGGGAAGAACTCCTAAGACGTGAATTTTTGTATAATCTTCTAGCCAAGTAATTCCCGAATCTAAGAGAGATTTTTGTCCGCGAAATTTATTGATCACAATACCTTTAATTAAAGCCCTTTCTTCCGGTTCTAATAATTCTAACGTACCGACGACGTGAGCAAAAGCCCCCCCGCGATCAATATCCACCACTAAAATAGTAGCGGCATCGAGATATTTAGCCACCCGCATATTAGTTAAATCGCGATGTTTGAGATTTATTTCCGCCGGACTTCCCGCACCTTCACAGACAACTAGATCAAATTCTGTTGATAATTTAGCTAAAGATTCTTTAATTGCTTGCCAACCTTGCTCAAAATAATTCTGATAATAATCCGCTGCCGTGGTGACACCCACAGCCTTACCTTTAATAATCACCTGAGAGGTCATATTTCCCTGGGGTTTTAATAAAATTGGGTTCATTTCTACCCGGGGAATTGTCCCCGCGGCCCATGCTTGCACCGCCTGAGCGTGACCCATTTCTCCCCCTCCGGCGGTAACATAGGCATTAAGGGCCATATTCTGACCTTTAAAGGGTGTTACTTGCCAGCCTTTCCGGTTGAATAAACGACATAAAGCCGCAGTTAAAAAAGATTTACCCGCGTGGGAGGTTGTCCCCACTACCATAATTGCTTTCATCTAGTTTTTTTTATTGAGTATTTAATTTTTGGGAATTAGGAATTATGAATTATGAATTGGGAAGTGGGAATTAGGAATTGGAGAGTGGGGGGAATAAATAAAAATAATCTCCCGACTCCTGACTCCTGACTCCCGACTCCTGACTCCTGACTCCCGACTCCCGACTCCTGACTCCCGACTCCCGACTCCTGACAGCATTAAAAAGAAAACCAACGTTGCAGAGTATTGACAAATCTTTGCCAGAAAGTGGGTTTAGGGAAAAAGTCCCCTTGGGGTTGCCATTTTTCTATTAATTTTCTCCCTAAAGGAGTGAGACGAAAACTATCGGTTATCCCCTGTCCATCTACTTCGCGCCGCAAAATTCCCACTTTAATCAACCAGAGAAGATAGCTTTCCGCTGCCGCTTCCGTCAGCAGTCTGGAAGTATAACCTTTCTCTAAACCTCCGGCACCCGGAATGCTTAAAAGTGATACACTTTGCTCCAGCATAGCGGCAAATAAGGTGACACGGAAAGGAGAACAACAGAGGGCGCGTTCGGCCCTAGTGATGGTAGCATCAGGATAATTGATGGCGGTAACGGTGGCAGTCGATAGGCTCATGGATTCCGGTCATTTAGCTATGGATAAACTCATTGTTACATTAATTCTGCGCCAACCCCTGTCAACCCCAATCACCGATAAAATAGGGATGAAGTGTTAAGTAGCTTGAGTGTTTATGCAGTCTCCCGAACCGTTCGATACTAAATATACCCCAGAGGAAGTGGAAGTGGAAATCGAAACCGACGATTTTCCCCCCCTTGATACCCCGGTTAGTTTCGCTGCCACTCTCGAAAAAGTGAAAACTTGGTACGGCAGCCTGTCCACACCGGCACAGGTAGTCGTGGCAGTGGCGGGGGTTTTTGTGGCTCTTTCGATTTTAACGGCGATTTTACGCCTAGTCAGCGCAGTTTTAAGCGCTTTAATCCTCGCCGCTATCGTTTATCTCATCTATCGTTACATCCTCAAACCGAAAGTTTAGTCGGCTATGCACATTTTCTGTTCAATGTCAAGAGTTTAATTGATAAAAAAAATTTATGGAAGAAGCGGACACCAGAGATATCTTAGGGGAAAATGTGGCTAAGTTGGGATTGGCCCAGATCCAGCGTCATCTATTTCTCTGCTGCGATCAGACTAAGCCAAAATGCTGTGACAAGGAAGAAGGGTTAGAAGTGTGGGATTATTTAAAGAAGCGGTTAAGTGAATTAGAACTCGATCGCCCTAGCGCCGACCGTCCGGGCTGTATTTTTCGCACTAAAGCCAACTGTTTGCGGGTTTGCAGCCAAGGCCCGATTTTATTAGTGTACCCGGAAGGAGTCTGGTATGGAAGGGTAAACAAGGAAGCGATCGAAAGAATTATCCAAGAACACCTAATCGGTAATCAAATCGTCACCGAATATGCTTTTCTTCGCCACGATTTACCGGCAATTTCCCTGAACTGTCCAGAAGAAGAACCCGAAACAATAGAGGAAAACAGGCTTAAAACTAGCTGAAACAGAATAAACCTCTTGTAAAAATCAAAAATTGTTGTTAGGGTGAGTAGTCAGTAGTCAGTAGTCAGTAGTCAGGAGAATTAAGAATGAATAATAATCAATTAAATGGTCTATTTACAGATTTTAGGCAATTTAATCATTATTTTTGCCGTTTTTGAACCCTGAAAAATTAATTATGCAAGAGGTTTAATTAACTACACATATCTAACTACCTGTTGCCTCTTGCCTATCGATCCTTTGTCCGTCTCCATTCCCCCAACCCTACAGCGTGGAAAATAGCGATGAAAGAGACCAACAAAGACAATAAACAACTTTTATTAATCGACGATGACCCAAATTTAATACTTTTGGTGAAGGATTATCTAGAGTTTCGTGGTTATAGGGTGACAACCGCAGAAAACGGTCCCGAGGCCCTAGAAATCCTCGAACGCGGGGCAAATACTGCCAAAGCATCGGAAATCCCCGATATGATTATCTATGATCTGATGATGCCGGAAATGGACGGTTATGCCTTCCTCGAAAAAATTCGTCAGGACAGTCGTTTTAGTTGCATTCCCGTGATCTTTCTCTCCCCTGAGGGGCAAAGTCAGGACAAGATAACAGGTGTAACCGCCGGGGCCGATTTTTATATGGTCAACCCCTTTGAACCAGAAGAATTAGTGGCCAGGGTGGAGTCTTTCCTCAAACAAGCAGGCCGGTTGCCGAAACGCACCTCCCGCCACCATTCCTCGGATGTCACCCCTGTTCAAGTCCAGGGTAATGTGGAATTAACCCCAACGGAGTTAAAAGTAGTACAATTGGTCGCCCAGGGCCTGGCTAATCGGGAAATCGCCGCAAAATTCAATGTTAGTCAACGGACAATCGAAAGTCATGTGTCGAATATGCTTCATAAAACCGGTCTTCATAATCGCACGGAATTGAGCCAGTGGGCGATCGAAAGTAATAAGCTGTTGACTATCTAGAGCTTGCTGAAAAACTTTTTTAGCATACCCTCAATAGTCAACAGCTTATCAGGGGTTAGGTCAGGTGATTGTCAACTCACCTTTTTTTGGCATTAAAAATCCCTGAGATTGTCCTGGGCTGCTAGTTGCGATCGCTCTTTTTCCATGGACAATTCCGTTTCCAATTCTTGGCTGAGGAAATAGTTGAGGAAAGTTCGGATAATAGCAATGAGGGCGAGTTGTGCCAAGGCTTCTATAGTAGGTGTGACGGTGGTAGCCACGATGTCTCCACCTAACTGAAACTCTAGGGCTAAAGATAGCCAAGTACCGAAACGAATGCGAATTTGATTGAAGGAAAAAGGGGGAAGACTGCGACGGTGACGATTAGACTGCCAAGCTAATTGTAGGGTTTTAATTAATCCGATCACCACACAAGCGATCGAAATACTTTCTAGGCAAAACTTGATGATTGCCACCGCAGAGATCAAGCCTGTTTCTAACGTTGCTAAAAATTCCATACCCAACAGATACCCTCTTATGGGATTATCCGATCAACCAACCTACCATCTAAGGAAGTTTGTCCAATGGCAGTTAGAACAGGTTTCTCGCCTGTTCTAACCTCTGACTGACTTAAGCCGGTCTTCCCTCCACCACCTTATCGATTAAACCGTAGGCGACGGCTTCCTCGGCGGAGAGGAAATAATCGCGGTCCGTGTCTTTTTCGATGCGTTCGATGGTTTGTCCGGTGCGATTAGCCATAATTTCGTTTAATTGCTGGCGAATACGCAGGATTTCCTTAGCTTCAATGTCGATATCCGTCGCTTGCCGGCGCCCGGTTCCGCCCATGGGTTGGTGAATCATAATCCGCGCGTGGGGAAGGGCGAGACGCTTACCCGGACTCCCAGAAGCCAGTAAAAATGCCCCCATAGAGGCCGCTAATCCCACACAGATAGTCACCACTTCCGCTTTGATGTACTGCATGGTGTCGTAGATGGCCATACCGGCGGTAACGGAACCCCCCGGCGAGTTGATATAGAGATAGATGGGTTTAGTGGGATCTTCCGAGTCGAGATAAAGCATTTGGGCCACAAGGGCATTGGCTAACCCGTCGGTGACTTCCTGCCCCAGAAAAAGAATGCGTTCCACCGAAAGACGGCTGTAAATGCTAATCCACTGTTCGTATTGGCTACCAGGCAGACGGTAGGGAACTTTTGGCACACCGATAGGCATAATTGGTAACAACTCCTGCTAATTTGTAATAAATCTTAACTAACTTGGGCGAGGGGTTTTGGTAGTTCCTTGCGACTTTCGAGAACGCGATCGATTAATCCGTAGTCTTTCGCCTGTTGTGGGGTGAGATAGAAGGTGCGATCCATATCTTTCGCCAGTTTTTCGGTGGTTTGACCCGTATTTTTCGAGAAAATCTCTAACATCGTCTGTTTGTTGGCGATTACTTCTTTGGCACGAATCTGGATATCGGTGGCTTGTCCCTGGGCCCCAGTGCGATTTTGGTTGAGAACAATGGTAGCGTGGGGTAAGGAGGCGCGAAAACCCTTGGTTCCTGCGGAAAGAATCATCGCTGCAGTTCCCATCGCCTGTCCGATACAGATAGTATGAACGGGAGGTTTAATGTAGTTGAGGGTGTCACAGATGGCGAAAGCTTCGGTTTCGTAGCCGATCGCGTCGCCAGTGTACCAGGATGTGCCGGTAGAGTTGATATAGAAGAAAATCGGTTTTTCGGGATCGTCAAATTGCAGGTAGAGCAGTTGGGCGATAATTAATTCCGTCACGTCCACCCCGACATTGCGCTTGACATCATCGGAGGAAAATAAGGGCAACCCCAGATAGACAATTCTCTCTTTGAGCAGGAGAGATTCTAAGTCTGGTGGTGGTGTCCGATAGGCTGCATCCCCATAATAGGCAGTTTGTACCGCTTTAATCACTGAGTTCATCGAGTTTTTCCGTCATACACAGTATCCTGCTTTTGATTTTAACGTAATCAGGTTGACCGATCGGCAAAAGTGTAGCGGTGGTTTGCCTTCTCCCTGCTTTAACAACTTCTGCTGTTCACCAGTAGTAACAAGCAGATTTCTAGTCAATAATTAGGGCAATTTTCCCCGTCACCGAACCAGTTTCTAGGAGTTGATGGGCGCTGATAGCTGCCGCTAAAGGGAAGGTTTGGGAGAGATGAATGGTTAACTTTTTCTCGTCAATTAAACGCGCCCCTTGTCTGAGAATTTCTGTTTGATATTTTTGCGCTTCTGGCAGTCCCATCAAAGCCGGGGTTAACATTAATTCTAAACTAATCCGCAAATTGCGATCGCGTGCTTCCTTCCAGCTGCCCGTAGGTTCCAAAATCGTCACCATATCGCCGTATACTCGCACCGCTCGGCAAGTTTGCCTAAAAGTTTCCCCTCCCACCGTATCAAAAGCGATATCTACTCCTTTCCCTGCGGTTTCTTGAAGTATCGCCGCGACAAAATCGGTTTGTTTGTATAAAATCGGGTAATCTGCCCCTAATTGCCGCACTAAACGCTCTTTATCGCTATTTCCCACCGTCGTATAAACTTTAGCCCCTTTCAGTTTCGCCAATTGAATCGCAACATGACCAACACCCCCGGCCCCGCCATGGATAAGTACGCTTTGTCCCGATTGCAGACGGGCGCGATCGTAGAGTGCTTCCCAAGCGGTGATTAAAACCAAAGGTACAGCGGCCGCCTCGGCAAAAGAAAGAGATTTCGGCTTGTGGGCTAGATAATCCGCCTCGATTAGGGCATATTCGGCATAATTTCCCGTGCCGGCCTTGCCCAGTCCGCCGCTACAAAAGTACACTTCATCCCCGGGGCGAAAATCCTGCACCGCCGACCCAACGGCCTCGACAATTCCCGCCCCGTCACAGCCCAAAATGGCTGGCATTTGCTCGGGGTAAAAAGTGCCGCGTTTACGAATTTTTGTATCAATAGGGTTGACACCAGCCGCTTTTAATGCTACTAAAACCTGATGCGGTTGACTAATTTTCGGGGTGGGGACTTGCTGAAGTTGCAGCACATCCACGGCGGTCATGAGGATAGCTTTCATTCTATCTATTCGGGATTAACCCACATTAACGTCTGGCCAAATTCTACCGGTTCACCGTTAGCGACGGCGATTTCGACGATTTGCCCGGCCACTTCCGCTTCGATTTCGTTCATCAACTTCATCGCTTCGATAATACAGACCGTTTGTCCGACCCGGACTCGATCGTTTTTTTCCACGAAAGAGGGTTCATCGGGAGCGGGAGCGCGATAAAAAGTGCCGACCATGGGAGAGGTAATCGCCAGCCATTTTTTATCAATAGCGGCGGCCGCGGGTTCGGGAGTGGGGGTTTCCAGGGCCAGGGTGGGACTGGCGGCTACCACTGGAGGGGCGACCGGGACCGTCACCACCGGCAAGGGAGCGGGGAGAGGCCCAAGGGCAGTATTAACGGTTCCTTTGCGGATATTTAGCTCCAAATCTGCACTTTTCAGGCTAAATTCACTGATATCCGTTGCTGCCAATGTTTTGATCAGTTCTCGAATTTCGTTGTAATCAATAGTCACCGCGCTGAAATCCCCCCGCAAATAAAAAGCAACAAATCCAAATTCGCCCCCACCAAACCGTCGATTTTTCCCATCTAGCGGCTAAGTTTTGGGAAATAGGCTCAGAACACTGGCTTTAGTCCTAAACCCGTCCCTAAGCCCTTATTTCTGGGCTTCTCATCACAATTATTCCCGTCCCAGATAGGAACCATCCCTGGTATCCACTTTAATCCTTTCACCGATGGAAATAAACAGAGGAACCATCACCTGCGCTCCCGTTTCTACGATCGCCGGTTTGGTGCCACCGGTGGCCGTATCTCCCTTGACTCCCGGATCTGTATCGGTGATTTCCAAGATTACCGAGGTAGGCAATTCCACATCTAACACTTGCTCATTCCAAAAGAGAATATTAACTTCCATTCCTTCTTTCAGATACTTGGCTTGATCGCCCATTTGTACCGGGGTGAGAGTTGCTTCCTCAAAAGTCTCCATGTCCATGAAGACAAACTGATCGCCTTCTTTGTAGGTGTGCTGCATGGTACGCTTTTCGATCGTGGCTGAGGGCAAGGTTTCCCCGGCCCGGAACGTCCGTTCTACCACGTTGCCGGTCTGGACATTTTTTAACTTGGTTCGCACGAAGGCCGATCCCTTACCCGGTTTGACGTGCAGGAATTCCACCACCCGCCAGACAGAGCCATCTATCTCGATGGTTGTGCCACTCCGAAAGTCGTTACTCGAAATCATGAAATGCTGTTTAGGCCAAGAAAGATCAACATTCCATTTTACATACTCGCCGTACCGAAAAAAACTTTTTTATGGGAATTTCTCTGAATCGAAGGGCGGCGGACTAACCTAGGGGCAGCAGCTAAAAGTAAGTTAGAATTAATTGACTGACTGACATCTGAGAAGCGATAGCAACCATGACGGGTGTGGACTTACAGCAATTATTACTAGAAAAATGGGGTCGTTCCTACGATATCCAGCTACGACGCATCAAAGATAAGGTTCATGTCCAGGTAATGTGGAAATATCTCGAACAAGCTTCTTTTCCCCTCTCCGAGTCTGAATATTTGGAACATCTCAATGCGATCGCTAATTATCTCCACGAATGGGGTGGTGTTAGTCAATTTCAAGCTTTTATCCGCGAAACCCGCGAGCGTCCCCGTCTCGGTAAAGCGGTTAGTCTGCCCCTAGATCTGGGTGAAAGGGCATCGGAATGGCTGATCAGTGATCAGTGATCAGTTATTACAATTACATCAACCGCGCTTGTTCTTAAACCGCATCAACGGACTCATTAAACGCTCGCAAAATCGAGACGATCCGATCAGCTTCCTGATCATTAAACATCCCATCTAGACCTTCGGGATGGTTATCAGTAAAGGGAGGCTCGTAGAGCGCCCCCGGATTGATAACTCCGTTTTTAGCGAGCATATCGATGATATTTTCGATAAAACGGATTTGATTGGCCGAGAAGTTTGTCCCCTGCAAATAACGGGCAAAAGCTTGTTTAGCCGCCTGGCGTGCCGCTACGCGGATCCCTGCGGGATCAAGTCCGACGATTTCCAGGATCAGAAGCTTGAGGCTTTTCGTCTGGCCAAAAACCTCCTCAAAACGCTGACGGCTCTCAATTTCTGCGGCCGAAAATAGCATCTCCTCTAGGGCAGATAAATCCCTGTCCGTTAGGGGGATATTGCGCCGCAACTTAGCGATCGCAAGGTGATCCTGATGCTGACGGATATAGGCCTCGACTTTCCGGCGATACTGTTCGCGACTAAAACCGGTCTGATGGGTGGGAATATCGACAATCTGCACCTCCCCCATCTCATCGACAAAATCGGTGATCACGATCTGCTGCTTTTGGCGATCAATAAACTTGACCAGATCCCGGACACGCACCCGAATCCCCTCCACTCCCGACGGCGTTGCGCCGGTCCACCAGCTTTCGTCCTGCACCTCGCGAATAAAGGCCAATTGTCCCTTAATCATCGGGATATCGGGCTTAGTCTCCAGTTGACCGAGAATATCCCGCACTTTGTCCCGCAATCGCTCATAAATACGGTCGGCCTTGAGAATGGCTAATTGCAGTTTCACACAGAGAAGGTCGAATTCCTTGGCCAGGGGATCCTCATTGGGCAGACTATTGGGTAAACCGGCCAAGCAGTCGGCAATGGTGGCCGCGTCCTCCTGACTGAGGTTGTTCCAACGCTGGCGCTGACTAAAGGTTTCCACCTGCGGCAAGCGACGACGCACGAGGAAATTATCCCGGGGCATGGTGGCGATGTGTTGATGGAGTGCATCGAGCAAACTCGTGTATAGGTCGCCGGATCGATCGACTTTGTAAGTAGAGGACTGCTCTCTTGCCCTAGGTGTCGCGCTTGGCTTGGAGGGAGCGAGACGGGTTGCCAACTCGAGGCGATGTTTCACTAGGCGACTGGTGAGGCTTTCGGGTATTTTCTGGCTTGTTTCATCGATATCCTGCTCGAAATACTCGAAATTCCCGCAGAGGTCAAAGACCAGAAACTCGGTTTTATGGTTGCCAGACCCAAACAAATCCTGACAGAGACGGGTCCCGCGCCCGATCATCTGATTGAACTTCACCCGGGAGAATACGGGCTTAAAAAAGACCAAATTGACCACTTCCGGCACATCTACGCCGGTATCGAGCATATCCACCGAGACGGCCAAAATCGGTTCTTTGTTGACCTCGCTGAAGTCATCGAGCAGACTCTGGGCGTATTTGTCGTGACTGTCAATAATTTTGGCGAAATGACCTTTGTAGTGAGGATAGTTACTGTTAAAGCGATCGCAGATACATTGGGCGTGTCGGTGATTACGGGCAAAAATAATCGTTTTACCCAATCGATCGCCACTGTTGACCTTTAGCCCCCGTTGCATCAATAATTCTAATGCTTGATCCACGGTGTCGATATTGAACAACCAGTCATTAAAGGCAGCTGCGTTAATTGCCTGCGGTAGTTCGCCGCTTTCCTCGTCCCGGAACTTCTCCTCGTAGTCTAGCTGCTCCTGTGGGGTTAGATCGCTGTATTTAACCCCAGTACGCAGAAACTTAAACGGTACAGTAACGCCCTTGGGGGGGACGAGGTAGCCATCCCTAACGGCATCATTTAACTCGTAGGCGAAGGTAGGCACGCCCTGGGGTAGCTGGAAAATGCGGTAGGTGTCCCGGTCTATTTCCGAGCGCGGCGTGGCAGTTAGCCCCACCAGCAGGGCATCGAAATAATCGAATATTTCGCCGTATTTCTGATAAATGGAGCGATGGGCCTCATCGATGATCACTAGGTCAAAATAACCCACCCCAAAGATTCGCCCCTCTCCATCCATGTGATCGATGGCGTTGAGCATGGTTTGATAGGTGGAGAAGAGGACGTTAGCCCCCGTCACGTCCTTGCTGCGGGTCAGATGCAGGACGGTAACGCTGGGTAGATGCCGCTGAAAGGCTCGATAGGCTTGCTTTAATAGGGCATTGCGATCGGCCAGAAACAGGACTCGGTTTACCCAATTGGCGCTCTTGAGCAGTTCCACCAATGCGATCGCAGTTCGGGTTTTGCCGGTTCCGGTGGCCATAACCAAGAGGGAATTACGGGCGCACTTTTCTTCAAAGGTTTCGGTGATGCGGCGGATGGCCTCTTTCTGGTAGGGACGGCCGACGATATCCTCGTTAATGGCGGTGTCCCTGAGGCGTTTACGGTGGGAACGGCGGAAAATTAGCCGTTCTAGCTCGGTTTTTCGCAGGAAACCGAGGACGGGACGGGGGGGATAGGCGAGATCATCCCAGAGATAGGTTTCATAGCCGTTGCTGTAGAAAATAACGGGGCGTTGGTTGTAGTTTTTTTCTAAGCAGTCGGCGTAGAGTTTGGCCTGCTGTTGTCCGCTGTCGGCGCTTTTGCTGCTGCGTTTTGCCTCCACGAGGGCGAGGGGTTTGCCGTCGTCGCCCCATAGTACATAATCGGCGAAACCGCGTCCGGTATCTCCGGGCTTTTGGATGGGCATCCCCTGCAGCTCGAACTCAGTGACGTTGGCTGCTTTGGTATCCCAGCCGGCCTCTTGGAGTAGTACATCGATCAGGTAGCGGCGGGTGTCGGCTTCGTTGTAGTCGTGCCGGTCAGCGATCGCTCGATTTTGGGCGAGGAGGGCATCCCGTTCGGCCCTAGCGGCTGCGAGTTCGGCCTCGGTTTGGCGCTGTTTTGCTTCGGCCAATTGGCGCAGGGCATCGCTTTGGGACAGGCGTTTTTCCAGGTCTTGCAGTTGTTTGGGAGCGGGGGGTGCGGCCGGGGGTATCTTCTGGCGATCGAAGCTAATATCGCCCAATTTTCGCCCATTCTGCCCATAGTAGCGCACCAGCCAGTAGGTGAGATGAAATAGTTCCTCGATCAGGTGCAGGGAGTCCCGTTCACTGATGAGGCTGGTATCGTGGGCGGCGTTGTTGCCGACTTTGTGGATGGTGCGAATTTTGCCGAAAAGTCCTGGTTTAAGGTTATCTTTAAAGGTTTGCTCGTGGATGAGAGCGCCTAGGCTATTGTCCCGGGGCGGTTGCAGGTAGGGGTCGTTTTCATAGAGCCAGCAGACCATTTGTTCTAGGACAAAACGGGTATAGAAGCAACTAGCCCGGGGGTTACTGAAGACTAATCCCTCCGCTTGGCTGGCATGATCGTAGATTGTCGGGAATTGATCTCGCAGGAAGGAGAAGTTTGAGTCCATATTGCGCTCCCCAGTCTATAACTTTATTATTCCCAAAGTTTTGGCTATCTCTATATTTTACCTGATTATTGTTTAACAGTTATATAAAAAAACAGCAAGTTCGGTTATTTTATCTAGGTTTTTCCCTCATGACAGTGTGAGATAATAGGAATCTTGGTTAATTGTCCAACGGTCTTTTTTAATGGCATTTCCCACAAGATTATGGCAGTAATCCGCCGGATGCCATGGCTACAGTTCCCCCCTAAATGCTCTTTGTAAAAGGGAATTAAAGAGATTTTCGGATTGTTCAAGATGCTCTACGCTGGCATTTTTAGCTTCTGTCAACTTTCGTTGAAAATCCAGATACCTTTTTTGCATCTCAATCGGTGGACATAAAACTTTTGTCGCTTTTACGTTTGAAGTGCTAATCGTATTAAGGCCAGATGTCGTTTTTCCAAATTTTGTTAATTGACAACGACCTCCCGCAGAATTAAGATATGCACTGATATAGATAGGTTCTGCTTTATCGGGATCGAGTCTGACGCGAATAAGATGGTTTTGGTGAACGCAATTTTCGATGGAACCATCCCATACAGAAGATCTTCCTATTTCCTCCTTGTTCCCATGACCTTCAACGATAAGTATATCCCCTGCTTTCATATTTATCCTTTCCAACTCAGAAGAAGTTACTCGGATGTTTTTGATTTCGTCAAGTAAAAGCTTATCTCTGTAAACATTTGCCACCCGAAGATAAGGAACTTCTAACGGCAGCTCTTTTCTTGCTGGTGTTACTTGTAATCCACCTTGTATTTGAGAAATTTTTCCTAAGTCTATAACCTCCCACCCTTTCGGATTAGTAACAGGATCACCGAACATCTCTAGGAAAGTTGATCGCAATAACTCCTCAGTCAACCGAATCGCCTCTTTGCGCTTGCGTCGCACCCCATCCGCTTTATCCAAAATTGCCGCAATTCTTCGCTGTTCTTCGAGGGGTGGGAGGGGGATTTCTAGGCTTAATAAGTCTTCCTTGCTGAGGTTTATCTGCACTCCGCCGCCAGCAAACCGTAAATAATGTTGTTTTGCCCTATTTGTACCTAAAACACGCTTGAGATAGGGAAAAAAAATAGAGTCTTTATCTTTTATGACTAATTTTCCTACACGTTGGTTAAGTAAAACATTTCTGCCCTTAGTAGAGACAACAGTTGGAACTCCTAATATTTTCGGTTCAGTTGCCATGTCGGTCATAGCAATTATGACATCATTATCTTTCAGCAAAAATTGTTGATATTTATCTGCGTATGGATCAGGTAGAAATTTTGGATGATAATCTAGATCAAATTCCCCATCTGGTCGAATATTACTCATTCGACAACTCAGTGTATTAGAAGAGTCAACGTAATCCGTTGATTTGAAGGCATAGCCATTTTGTAAATCACATAGGCTACCGAGTTTAACTATTTTCCAGTCATCGGGAAAAACACCCTTATTACTTGTATATAGCTTCATCCCAACATCTCCTTTAATGCGTGTAAAACCTGATCAATCTTATTTTCAAACATAAATCAAATATCCTTTCGGTGGACTAAATCGGTGGGTTACGACGGATTGTTAGATTGACTTTAACGCCTAGATTGTTGCCGTCTAACCCACCCTACTATAAACTCTTCTCCCCCCTTTTTAAGGGGGGTTGGGGGGGATCGGATGGCAGTGTGGCAAGCAAATCTAAGCACGCTGCTTCCGGTGTCCCCGGAGGTACTTCCAGAAGCGACTCAATCTCCAGTAAAGCGGCCTCATACTCGGATTCGGTTTTGAGAGGATGTAGGTCTAATGGCTGTAGATTTTTCATCTCCTAATCTCCTAACATCTCCTCTAATGCGTCCAAATCCTGACGAATATCAGCCTCTAAAGCCCTTAACTTCTCTAAAATCACCTTCGGCGGCTCATAGCTCACTTCCTCGTACTCTATCTCCTTATAGCGGTTAATTGATAGATCATAAGCATTGGCTTGAATCTCCTCGCGAGGCACAAAAAACGCCTTCCCTGTGCGGTCACTGAGCTTTGTCGAAGTGCGATTGGTATCCTTAGCGGAGTCGCGTTGCTGCCAACAGCGCAGCAAGTCTGGGATATCATTATCGGCAATCGGTTGGCGCTTATCATCGAGAGAGAAACCATCCGCCACCATGTCATAAAACCAAACGAAGTCAGTCCCCTTTTCCCTTACCCCCAGCTTCGTAAAAATCAGGATTGCGGTAGATACCCCCGCGTAAGGTTTAAACACCCCCGACGGCATCGATATCACCCCCTCTAGCTTATGTTCCTCCACCAAGATGGTGCGGATGTCCTTATGGGCTTTCGACGAGCCAAATAGCACCCCATCCGGCACAATTACCGCACCTTTTCCCCCCGTCTTCAGCAAGCGCAAAAACAGGGCCATGAATAATAACTCGGTTTTAGTGGTGTCGATGATTTTCGATAAATCCTTGGCAATAGTGGACTTCTGCACCGAACCCTTAAACGGTGGATTAGCCAGAATCATCGTAAAACTATCCTCTACCCCGGCGTGATCCTCCGATAGGGAATCCCGGGCCTCGATAATCGGCTGCTCGATACCGTGTAACATCAGGTTCATGCTGCCGATGCGTAACATCGTCCCATCGAAATCAAAACCGTGGAACATTTGGTTATTGAAATGCTCTAGGTTGCCGCGTTCATGGAGCAAACGTCCCCCCTCGCTGTCCTTTAACTCCCGCACATACTCGGCAGCCGCTACTAAAAAGCCTCCTGTGCCACAGGCCGGATCACAGATAACCTCCCGGGGTCCCGGTGCTAATAACTCCACCATCATTTTGATAATATGGCGCGGTGTGCGAAACTGTCCGTTAGTCCCGGCTGTACTCAGTTTCGAGAGCATATACTCGTAAAGGTCGCCTTTGGTGTCCCGATCCTCCATGGGGATTTTTTCAATTTGCTCGATTACTGTCCCCAGCAGCGCCGGAGACGCGATGAGAAACACCGCGTCCTTCATGTGTTTAGCGTAGGTGCTACCCTTGGACAATTGCCCCAGATCTTTGATAAAGGGAAACGCTTCATCCCGGACAATCTGGAGCATTGTCTCGGCATCATCGAGATTTTTGAAGTGGGACCAACGGATATGCTGTTGGCTGGGGGTAAAGGTGGGATTTTCGAGATTTTCGCCTAATCGTTGGGCCCTACGCTCCTTAGCTAGTTCTAGGTCATCTAGGCGCTTGATGAAGAGTAAATAGGAAATCTGCTCGATTACCGAAAGCGGGTTACTAATGCCGTTATTCCAGAAGGTTGTCCAAAGTTTATCTATTTTGGATTTTAATTCGCCGGTGATCATCGCTGTTTATTTGTTCACTGCTTTTAATATTGCAGTAATATTGTACTGAAAATCGGGGGTCTCTTAGGTTTTCTGGGTAAAATATATTCTAAGTAGCTGGTTATAATTGAATTAAAAATGGATTTTAGGTTCGATCCCCCCTGCCCCCCTTGATAAGGGGAGTGCCGCTCCCCCCTTAGTCCCCCCTTGATAAGGGGGGCATCTGATAATTTTTAACGCCTACCTACTTAAAACTGGCGAGGAGGTGGAACAAACCACAAAGACACAAAGGACACAAAGATCGATCGCTCCTATATAAGTTCAAGTTATCAAACAATTATGAAAGGAATTAACTTTGTGATTAATGAAAAAGGGGAAAAGAAAGCTGTTCTCATTGACTTAGAAGAATGGGGAGAGCTTTGGGAAGACTTTTCTGATATTTTAGTCTCTCGTAGTCGAGAAAATGAATCAGAAATTTCTTGGGATGAATTAAAACAAGAATTAGAAACAGAAAATACATTCGATGAGTAATTATCAAATTCGATTGAAAACCTCTGCGGCTAAAGAATTTAAAAAATTACCTTCTTCGATTAGGCAACGGGTGAGTGACAGTCTTGAGAAATTACAGCAAGATCCCCGTCCCTCTGGTGTTGTAAAACTAAAAGGAGAAGATAAAATGTATCGGCTTCGTGTTGGTGATTACCGCATTGTTTACACAATAGAGGATAATGATAAAATAATAAAGGTTACTAGAATCGGACACCGACAAGATGTTTATCAAGAATAAAAAATTAAAATGCCCATGTAAGCTAAGACGCATTTTAACCGCCTATCCTTAGATTAGCTGAATCTCCCCCAACCGAACCCTATTCCACCGTGACACTTTTGGCTAAATTGCGCGGCTGATCCACATCTAAACCGCGACGGGCTGCGATATGATAGGAGAGCAATTGTAGGGGAATTACTGTTAAAATTGGCGATAATAATTCCTCAACTTCCGGCACATACAATAAATCATTAAAGACTTTTGGTGCTTCCGTATCGCTGTCAGCAACTACTCCCAATAACCGCGCATCCCTTGCTTTTGCTTCCTGTGCATTGGAGAGAACCTTATCATAAACTACCCCCGGCATCGCAATCGCTACTACGGGAACTTTTGCATCTAAAAGCGCGATTGGTCCGTGTTTCATTTCTCCTGCTGGATAGCCTTCCGCATGAATATAACTGATTTCTTTGAGTTTTAAGGCCCCTTCTAAGGCAATGGGGAAATTAATCCCCCGTCCCAAGAAAATAAAGTCCTGGGTGTCATTAAATTCATGGGCCAATTCTTCGATCGCTTTTTCCTGTTTTTCTAAGACAGTTTCGATCGATCTTGGCAGCGATCGCAGTTCATTAATAATTTCCTCGATCCTCTCTAAGGACAAAGTTTGACGACGATAGGATAAATCCAAAGCTAAGAGATAAAAACCCAATAACTGTGCTGTAAAACTCTTAGTTGCCGCCACCCCGATTTCGATCCCCGCTTGGGTATTAATAATCTGATCGACCATTTGTGCTAGGGTACTTTCGGGGCGATTAGTAATACCGATAATCCGGGCCTGATATTTTTTTCCTAATCCTAAACGACGCTGTTTTTCCGTTTCCAACGCCGCTAAAGTGTCGGCTGTTTCCCCCGATTGCGTCACCCCGATGGTTAAAGTATTGGGCATCAGGGGGGTGGGTGCATAGCGAAATTCCGAGGCGTACTGTACCCCTGTAGGAATACCCGCCAACTGCTCAATCAAGTATTTACCGACTAAACTAGCGTGCCAACTGGTTCCACAGGCTAAAATCTGAATATGTTCTAAATTTTCGTAAATTTCCTCAGAAAAATTAAGATTTATCGGGTTGACATTATCCCCATTTTGTGATGTCCAATGGGGATGCAGGTAGGTCCCTAAACAGTCGCGCACCACTCCTGGTTGTTCGTGGATTTCCTTGAGCATGAAGTGACGATAACCCTGTTTTTCTACGTTGGTCGGACTCCAATCGAGGACTCTGGGGCTTTTACGAACTCTTTTCCCTTCAAAATTATAAATTTCCACTCCCAAGGGTGTTAACTGAGCGATTTCGCCATTATCCAAGGACAGCACTGCCCGGGTATGGGGAACCAAAGCACTGACATCGGAGGCACAGAAAAACTCCCCCTGACCAAAACCGATGATTAAAGGGGCGTGTTGCCGCACCACAATCAATTCATCGGGATAATCGGGACTAATTACCGCTAGGGCAAAAGCACCCTCTAAACGTTCAATTGCCTTTAAAACTGCCTTGAGGAAAGGACTCACCCCCAAGTATTCTTCATCGCTAGGTTTGGGTAGATAACTGGCGATTAGATGGGGAATAACTTCTGTGTCGGTTTCTGAGTCAAATATACAGCCTTTCCCCTTTAATTCTGTTCTTAATGCCTGAAAGTTTTCGACAATGCCATTTTGTACCACTGCCACCCGTTGACTGTTATCGGTGTGGGGATGGGCATTACTTTCTACGGGTTTGCCGTGGGTTGCCCAACGGGTGTGACCGATGCCAATTTGGGAGGGATTAACTTCCTGTTCTAATTTTTCCCGTAGATTGTAGAGTTTTCCCTGGGCGCGGACTCGATGTAATTCACCTTCGAGAATTGTGGCAATCCCTGCCGAATCATAACCCCGATATTCTAAACGTTCCAATCCAGCTAGGAGAATATCGATCGCTGTTTGGGTTCCGATATAGCCAACAATTCCGCACATTCTTTCGCTGACCCCATTTAGGCTAAGTCCGATCTATTCTATCGCAAGCGTGGCGCTTATTTGCTTAGAGGCTCAAGACGCAGGGGCAAGGGTAAAGTTTCCCCTATAGGAGATTGGGGTGTGGGGTGTGGGGAGAACAAATAAAAGCAATATGGATCACTTAGCAGCATATTCTGTTCTTTTTGTCAAAAAAACTTTCTCTTTGCAACAAAACTACACAATTAATTGATCAACGGGTTGGGTTTTAAAAGGCTCTTTAACCTCCATTTATTGCTGTTCCCAAATAGCTGAGTGTAGATTTAGCAAGGGTTTTCAGGATCAACAGATAGCTAAAACCCTAAAAAGCACATAAAAACCCATCATTTCATACTGCGAAATTATACCATAATCGCTGGAAGTATTGCAACCTCGTAAACAAATGAGAATTATTTTTAATAAATTCTTAAGAAAAGATAAATATTGCGAAGTGTGAATTTAAATATTCTCAACTATTAAAGCTTGTTTGATATAAAAAACTTATAAAAAGTTGTAATTTTTACTGACTGATTACTGATTACTGACTGAGAGAAACTTTAAACAGGAGTGACAACTGCTGTTAGAGCGGCAGTAACCGCGTCCATCGGTTGATTACCGTCGATATGGTTAAGAGTCCCCTTTTGACCGTAATAATCTAAAACGGGGGCAGTTTGGTCGATATAAACCTGTAGGCGACGGGCGATCGTTTCTTGGGTATCATCTTGACGACCGCGTTGCATGAGACGCTCAATTAAGACCGTATCTGGTACAGCCAAATTAACCACAAATGTGTAACTATCGGCCAATTCTTCCAGTAATGCGTCTAAAAAGCTCGCCTGTGCCACCGTGCGGGGAAAACCATCAAGAATCCAACCCTTAGCACTGTCAGGCTGTTTTAAACGTTCCTGAATTAAACCTAATAACAACTCATCGGGGACTAATTCGCCCTTTTCCACATAAGCTTGTGCTTGTTGACCAAGTTCTGTCTTCTCTGTAATTGCTTGACGTAAAATTTCACCGGTAGAAATATGAGGAATCGTCAGAGATTCCGCTAATTTTGCCGCTTGGGTCCCTTTTCCCGATCCGGGCGGTCCCAAAAATATCACACCGATCCGTTTGCTCATGGATTAAATATAGGGTTTTAAGGGTAAAAATAACCAGTAACCGCTAAAAGGTCACTGGCTGACTATCTAACTACTGTTTAATCATGCCCTCATAGCGTTGAGAGATGACATAGGTTTGAATTTGTTTCGCCGTATCGATCGCCACCCCCACCAGAATTAACAGGGAAGTTGCCCCCAAACCGCGAAAAGTGGTGACACCGGTGGCGCTTTCTACTACAGTCGGCACAGTAGCCACCAAACTTAAAAAGAGAGCGCCCAAAAGGGTGAGACGATTCAGCACCCCTTCCAGATAATTAGTAGTAGCGGTCCCCGGTCGAATCCCCGGAATACTGGTTCCCATTTTTTTCAGGTTTTGGGACATATCCTTGGGGTTAACGATCAGGGAAGCGTAGAAGAAACTAAAACCGAGAATTAGTAAGCTATAAAAAGCCACATAACCCCAACTATCGGGACGCAGGGCATTAACCAACTGAACTAAAACCTGACCGACCGGGTTATCCGTGGGTAAAGCTTGCACCAATTGAAAAGGTAAGACCAACACTGCCGAGGCGAAAATAATCGGCATCACGCCCCCTTGATTGAGTCGTAGGGGTAGATAACTGGTTCTTTCCCGATAGAGACGACGACCCACCTGACGACGGGCAGAAACAATCGGAATCCGACGGGTTCCTTCCTGAACAAAAACAATGCCGATAATCATCACCAGGAAAACCAGCAAGAGAATCACCACTTGAGCGATCGCTTGTCGGCCCCCCTGTTGAGCAAAAGTAATTGTATCACCGAGGGTTTTCGGTAAAACAGCGACAATGTTGACAAAAATCAGCAAAGATGCTCCATTTCCCAGACCGCGTTCCGTAATCAGTTCCGAAATCCACATCACGAACATAGAACCGGCCACTAAAGCGAGAACCGTAGCGGCGATCGAGGGTAAAGTTCCAGCCACAACGCCGTTAGCCACCAATAAACCAAGAGTAATACCGATACTTTGAATAATTGCCCAACCAAAGGCAATATAACGGGTAATTTGGGCAATTTTTCGCCGTCCTGCCTCTCCTTCATTTTTCTGTAAATCTTCCAAAGAAGGAAGGGCAGCGGTGAGCAGTTGCACGATAATTGAGGCGTTGATATAGGGAAGAATGCCGAGGGCAAAAATCCCTAACGTCGATAATCCTCCCCCGGTGAACAGGTCAAGGATTCCCAAAGCGGCGTTACTTTGAATAATTTCTGCTAATCTTGCCCGATCCAAACCGGGTATCGGTACAAACATCCCAAAACGGAGCAGAATCAGTAAACCCAATGTAATCAACAAGCGACCGCGTAAACCGGCCGCCTGTGCCATTTGCATAAACGTTTCCTGTGCCGTGGGAGCCTTATCACGACTAACGACCATTAACAGTTACCTCTAGTGCAGTTTTTTTATGGGAAAAAGTAATCGAGGGGGAAAACTTTCTCGATTTTTTTAAGATTTCCCCTGTGTTTATTATGATATAGCAATCCGGTCTTGGGGATTGGGTGTTAGGGTGTGGGGATTGGGTGTAGGGTGTGGGGTGTAGGGTGTGGGGTGTAGGGTGTGGGGAGAACAAAGCTGCCCTTTACCTTTTGCCTTTTGCCTTTTGCCTTTTGCCTTTTATCTCCTGTCTCCTGTCTCCTGTCTCCGTTAAATTTCTTCCCAAGTACCTTGAGCGGCGGTAATTTTCTCTTTAGCACTATTGCTAAAAGCGGCGGCCTTCACCTTGAGGGGAACGGTAATTTCACCATCACCTAAAACTTTTAAAGGGCCGTCATTGCTGGTGAGAATTTTAGCTTTTAGCAGACTTTCTAGGGTAACTTCCGTATTAGCGGGTAAAGAAGCCAATTTTCTCAGATTAACAATCGTGTATTGACGGGGGTTAACCAAAGGAAAATGCTTTAATTTGGGAACCCGACGATAGAGGGGCATTTGTCCCCCCTCAAAACCGGGACGAGTCCCCGTCCCAGAGCGAGATTTTTGTCCGCGCATTCCCAGACCGCAACTAGCGCCCTGGCCGGCCGAGACACCCCGTCCCACACGACGACGGCGTTTAGTGGACCCCGGTTGGGGGGCGATTTCGTGGAGTTTCATGGTGATTTCTTTATGTGTACAAATGTTCTACAGATACGCCTCGATCCTTGGCCACTTCCGAGAAAGTGCGGAGAGTTTCCAGGGCGTTAACGGCGGCTCTAGCGTTATTGAGGGGGTTATCGCTACCGAGTTGTTTAGCGAGGATATTTTTCACCCCAGCTAATTCTAAAACGGTACGGACAGCACCCCCGGCAATAACCCCAGTCCCCGGAGCAGCCGGACGCATAATCACTTGAGCGCCTCCGGAAGCACCCCGGGTGAGGTGAGTGATGGAACTAGCCTTAGTTAAGGAGACTTCAATTAGTTGTTTTTTGCCATCGGCCACGCCTTTACGGACGGCCCCGATAACGTCCCCTGCTTTGCCAACTCCCACTCCCACCTGGCCGTTTTCATTACCGACCACGACGATGGCCCGGAAGCTGAGTTTTTTCCCACCCTTAACCACTTTACTAACCCGGCGAATCTGGATGACCCGCTCTTGCCAAGTGGTTTCTTTTTCTTTTTCGCGGTTGCCCTTGCGACGTTTTGCCATAGTTTTATCAGTGTTGAAAGGATATTTTAGAAGTTTAAACCGGCTGACCGAGCCGCTTCTGCTAAGGCTTTGACGCGACCGTGATAGAGATTGCCACCGCGATCAAAAACCACTTGTTCAATGCCTTTGTCTAGGGCCCGTTGGGCCACCAGTTTACCCACGGCAGCCGAAGCTTCTTGGGTAGCGGTGGATTCCAATTCCCCGCGCAAGGTGGCCTCTAGGGTAGAAGCGGCCGCGAGGGTGTGTTGGGCTACGTCGTCGATAATTTGGGCGTAGATGTGGTTATTAGAACGAAATACGGATAAACGCGGCCGTTCAGCAGTGCCATTAATTTTGCGACGCACACGCTGGTGACGACGACGGACTGATTCTTTGCGACTAAGTTTCATGGTTTATTTTTTACCTCCTTTACCGCCTTTAGCGCCTTTACCGCCAGCTTTACCAACTTTGCGACGGACAACTTCACCAAGATAGCGAATCCCTTTACCTTTATAAGGTTCGGGGGGACGAACTTCGCGGATTTTAGCGGCGGTGTTACCGACGGCTTCTTTGTCGATGCCACTGACGATAACTTGGGTGTTGTTTTCTACGGCGACGGAAACACCATCGGGCATCTCCATCTCCACGGGTTTACTGTAACCAACATTAAGAACTAATTTACTACCCTGCGCCTGGGCGCGGTAGCCCACCCCTTGAATATCGAGGCGTTTTTGAAAACCAGTAGCAACTCCTTCTACCATGTTGGCCACTAGAGTTCTACAGAGTCCGTGGCGTTCTCTGGCGGTACGCGAATCGTCTTGACGGGTAACGAGCAGGGTTTCGCCATCTTTATCGATGGCGACGGCGGTGGGTAGGGTTCTCTGGAGAGTTCCTTTAGGCCCCTTCACCGTCACGGTAGCACCATCGATATCGACGGTGACTTTATTGGGAATAGGAATCGGGCGTTTGCCAATACGAGACATAACAGTTATCAGTTATCAGTGGGTCAGATATCCCGGAAGAGTTATCAGTGGGTCAGCTATCGGGTTTAAACTTGCAAAGGCTGACGGCTGATAGCTTATCCTTGTTTACCAGATGTAGCAAAGGACTTCGCCGCCAACGTTTTGTTTACGGGCCTCGCGATCGGTCATAATGCCTTTAGAGGTGGAAACAATGGCGATGCCAATGCCACCGAGGACGCGCGGTAAGTCTTTACTGTTGGAATAAACTCGCAGGCCCGGTTTACTGACTCTGGTGAGGGTAGTAATGATCGGTTGACGGTTTTTGCCTTTATATTTGAGGGAAAGCACTAATTGAGATTTAATCCCCTCACCCACTTCCTCAAAGTCAGCAATAAAGCCTTCGTCTTTGAGAACTTGGGCAATACTGCGCGTCATCCGCGTGGTGGGGATTTGAGTAGTGGTCTGCCGAACCGCGCAAGCGTTACGGATGCGGGTCAGCATATCCGAGATGGTATCGTTAGCAGACATGAATTACCTGTTTTTCTCCTAAATTGGGATCAACATCAGTGGTCAGTTATTGCGGGAGTCAGGAGTCAGGAGCCAGTCGTCAGGAGAAGGTAGGTAGGATTTATTCAGTAATTTCTCTGACAAAATCGCTTTCTCCCTTTTCCCTTGCCACTTTTTCCTGATTTTTTTCCTTTTCTCTTGATTGATTTATCTAAAGGGCATTCCCATCTCTTTGAGGAGGGCGCGTCCTTCTTCGTCGTTTTTAGCGGTGGTGATGATTGAGATGTCCATCCCGCGAATTTGATCGATTTTGTCGTATTCAATTTCGGGGAAGATCAACTGTTCACGAATGCCTAAACTGTAGTTACCACGACCATCAAAACTGTTACCACTGATACCGCGAAAGTCGCGAATGCGTGGTAAGGCCAGATTAATGAGACGGTCTAAAAAGGCGTACATTCGATCGCCGCGCAATGTCACCATCACACCCACGGGCATTCCTTCGCGAATTTTGAAACCAGCGATCGCTTTTTTAGCCCTAGTCACTACCGGTTGTTGTCCGGTGATGGTGGACAGTTCCGCCTTGGAAGACTCCAAAGCTTTGGCATTTTGTGAAGCTTCCCCAAGACCGCGGTTAACAGTAATTTTGATAACTTTAGGTACTTGGTGGATATTGGTATAACCAAATTGTTCTTTCAGTTTCGGAACAATGGTTTCTTGATAGGTGGTTTTTAGTTTTTGGCTCATAGTTTTTCTGCTTACTTTTCCTGGGCTTGGTCAGGAACTAGAATTGATGGGAAACTAATCAATAATTTCGCCAGTTTTCTTCAGTATCCGCACTTTCCGACCCTCTTCGGTAAAGGTATAACCCACCCGACTGGCGATCTTTTTCTTCTCGGAATAAAGCATCACTTTGGAACTGTGAATCGGTGCTTCGTAGGTAAGGATTTGACCCGATTCCCCTTCCTGTTGGGGTTTAGTATGTTTGGTGCGGATATTAACTCCCTTGACCACCACGGTACTTTCTTGGGGTAGGGCCCGTAAAATTTCGCCCACTTTGCCCTTATCGGAACCGGCGATTACCTGAACCACATCCCCTTTTTTAACGTGCATTTTTTGCCTTTGGGGCGGGGTTTGAATGTTTTTCTTACTCATTTTTTTTGACCTCAAAGTGTGAAAAGTTTTAGACTAGCCATCAGCCAATTGCCTTAGTACTTTTCACTTTGATCAGAGAACTTCTGGGGCTAAGGAAACAATTTTGGTGTAGTTTTTATCGCGCAATTCCCGGGCGACAGGACCAAAAACCCTAGTACCTTTGGGATTACCGTCATTATTAATAATCACGGCGGCGTTATCATCAAAACGGATGCTCATGCCGCTATCGCGACGGACAGTTTGACGGGTCCGCACGATCACCGCAGTGACCACATCGGATTTTTTCACGGGCATATTGGGGATAGCGTCCTTAACCACGGCGATAATTTTGTCACCGATGCCACCGTAGGTACAGTTACCTGTTCCCAGCACCCGCAGACACATTAGTTTCCGCGCCCCGCTATTGTCAGCGACATTTAAGTAGGTTTGTTGTTGAATCACGGTTTTTACCCAGGTGAAATTTAATTATCGGTTAATATTTCCGCCACTTCCCAACGTTTGGTTTTACTGAGGGGGCGGGTTTCACGAATACGAACTCGATCGCCTTGTTTGGCTTGATTTTCTGCGTCGTGAGCCTTAAATTTCTGGGTTTTCACGACTATTTTGCCGTATTTGGGGTGAGGAGAGCGGTTTTCAATGGCTACCACTACGGTTTTATCCATTTTGTCGCTGACCACTACCCCAACTCTTTCTTTAACTGCCATAACGGGTTATGCCTCCGGGGTGGACTGGGCTAGTTGGCGCTCCCGCTCTACGGTCAATAATTGGCCGAGACGGTGGCGGGTGTGTTTGAATTCGTGGGTTTTTTCCAAGCGGCGGGTGGCCTGCTGCAAACGCAATTCAAACAGTTTCTTTTTGGCATCGAGGATAGCGTCGGCGATTTCGTCATCGCTCATCTTCCTCACTTCGGCGATTTTTGGTAGAGCCATTAGACAAAATCCTCCTCGCGAGTGATAAATTTGGTCTTAATTGGTAATTTTTGAGCCGCTAGACGCATTGCTTCCCGGGCTACCGGTTCAGCTACCCCGGCAATTTCAAACATAATGAACCCCGGTTTAACCACAGCCACCCAGAATTCGGGGGAACCTTTCCCGGAACCCATCCTGGTTTCTGCAGCCCGTTGGGTGACGGGTTTATCGGGAAAAACGCGGATCCAGATTTTGCCACCCCGACGAATATAACGAGTCATTGCCCGTCTGGCGGCTTCGATTTGACGGGAAGTAATCCAACAGGGTTCGGTGGCTTGCAGGGCGAAATCGCCGAAATTAATCGTATTTCCGCCGGTGGCCAGCCCGCGCATCCGTCCGCGCTGTTGTTTGCGGAATTTTGTTCTTTTGGGACTTAACATGAGCTATTTACCACTGATAAATATTAGGGATCAGCCTTCGCTAGAGCGATCTTCAAACTGTTGACGGCGACGCTGTTGACGGCGCGGTGCTTGAGCGGGAACGGCGGCGGCAATTTCTTCTTGGCCGGGGATAATTTCGCCCTTAAAGATCCAAACTTTCACGCCTAGAATCCCGTAGATGGTGCTGGCGGTTTTGTAGGAGTAATCTATATCGGCCCGCAGGGTATGCAGGGGAACTCGTCCTTCCCGCACCCATTCAGTCCGAGCGATTTCTGCCCCGTTGAGACGACCGCTAACTTGAATTTTGATCCCTTTGACTTCGGCCCTTTGCGCCCGTTGGATAGCTTGCCGCACCACACGACGGAAGGAAACCCGTCTTTCTAGTTGTTGGGCGATGTATTCGGCGATCAGGTTGGCATCGGCATCAACGCGAGCCACTTCGATGACGTTAATACGAATTTGACGCTGGCCACCGAGGGCTTTTTGCAAACCTAGGCGCAGCTGTTCGATTCCCGTGCCACCACGACCGACGACGACCCCGGGGCGAGCGGTATGGATGGAAATATCTACTTGATCGGCCTTGCGTTCGATGCGAATATCGGCGATACCTGCATTAGAGAGGTTTTTTTCGACGTAATCACGAATACGGCGATCTTCTTGCACTAATTCGGGGTAACGTTTCGCGTCGGCATACCAGCAGGATTTGTGATCTTTGATAACGCCGAGACGAAAACCGAGGGGATGGATTTTTTGTCCCATTGTGGTTTTTTTAGTTAAGGTGATTAGTCTTTGTTGCTAGGAGCGACGGCGACGGTGATATGACAGGTGGGTTTGCGAATTTGGTAGGCGCGCCCTTGGGCCCGGGGTCGAAAACGTTTTAGGGTCGGTCCGCCATCGGCAAAGGCCTGGCTAACTACCAAAGTGGCGGGATCGAGTCCTTCGTTATTTTCGGCGTTGGCAACGGCGGAACGCAGGACCTTCAGGATCGGGTCACAGGCCCGGTAGGGCATGAATTCGAGAATAATTAGGGCTTCCCGATAGGAGCGACCGCGGATCTGATCGAGTACCCGTCTGACTTTCAGGGGTGACATCCGAATATAGCGGGCGATCGCTTTGACTTCGTTAGAGGTATCGATGGTCATTTCAGTTATCAGTTATCAGTTATCAGTTATCAGTCATCAGCTATCAGCTATCAGCTTTTATTTTTTGAAAATTAGCTAACTTGGTGATTTATGGTCACGACTATCTAGCTGACGACTGAGGGAGTAGCGGCTGATTTATTTCCGTCCTGCTTTTTTGTCGCTCTTAGCGTGGCCGCGGAAGGTGCGGGTGGGAGCGAATTCACCGAGTTTATGACCGACCATCTGCTCGGAAACATAGACGGGAACGTGCTGTTTGCCGTTGTGAACGGCGATCGTGTGACCGACCATATCGGGAATGATGGTCGATGCCCGGGACCAAGTTTTAATCACTTGTTTACTGCCCTGGGCGTTGAGTTTTTCGATTTTTTCCATCAGGTGGCCGGCGACAAATGGCCCCTTTTTCAGTGAACGACCCATAATTTTCAGTCAAAAGTAAAGTAATAATTTCTAACCCTGGTTACGACGGCGCACGATCAGATCGCTACTGCGTTTTTTCTTGTTGCGAGTTTTGCGACCGAGGGCGGGTTTACCCCAGGGAGTCATCGGGCCGGAACGTCCGATCGGAGCGCGACCCTCTCCACCTCCGTGCGGGTGATCCACTGGGTTCATGACGCTACCCCGAACATGGGGGCGTTGACCGCGGTGACGGGTACGACCGGCTTTACCGAGACTGATATTTCTCGCTTCGGCGTTACCGACTTTTCCGATGGTGGCGTAGCATTCCCGCCGGATCATGCGTACTTCTTTGGAGGGGAGGCGGATGGTAACGTAATCACCTTCTTTCGCTACCACTTGAGCGAAACCACCAGCAGCCCGCACCATTTGACCACCGCGACCGGGGACGAGTTCGATGTTATGAACTTCTGTCCCTAGGGGGATGCGACTTAAGGGCAGGGCATTACCCACCTCGAAAGGAGCGTTTTCTCCGGCGATGACGGTATCACCAACGCCTAAACCGGCGGGGGCGATGATGTAGCGTTTTTCCCCGTCTTTGTAGAAAAGCAGGGCAATGCGGGCGTTACGGTTAGGATCGTACTCGATCGCCGCTACTGTGGCGGGAATATCACGTTTATCGCGACGAAAATCGATAATCCGGTAAAGGCGCTTATGGCCGCCGCCCCGGTGACGACTGGTAACGACACCGCGATTATTACGCCCTTGTTTGCTGTGTTTGTGATGAGTTAGGGACTTTTCTGGTTCGGTTTTGGTGATCTCTTTAAAGTCGGAGATGGCCGCCTGCCTTGTCCCGGGGGTTAAAGGTCTAAAAGAACGAATACCCATAGTTTAGTTTTCCGTTATCGGGTTTCTTGGTGGTTATACGTCGGGATAGAGGGCGATCGAGTCGCCTTCGGCTAGGGTCACGATCGCACGTTTGTATTGGGGTTTGTAACCGAGGAAACGGCCGACGCGTTTTTTCTGACGAGAGGGGCGGCTGGTGTTCACTTTCGTTACTTTTACGTCAAACAACAATTCGATCGCCGCTTGAATTTCTGGCTTGGTCGCTTTCAAGGCCACATCGAAGACGTATTTATTTTGTTCTAGGAGTAGGGTGGCTTTCTCGGTGACGATCGGCTTTAGGATCAGATCGGCGAGTTGCCTGGCTTCAGTTTTAAGCACCATAGACCTCCTCAATTTTAGCTAGGGCTGCGGCGGTGGCGATAACTCGATCGGCTAGGATGACATCATAGACGTTGAGACTATCGGCGCGAATAATTTTGAGATTGCAGATATTACGTCCCGATAAATAGACATTTTCGGGAATTTCCGTCAAAATCAGCAGAATTTTTTCCTCTGGACTGGCTCCCCAGCGACTTAAGGCAGCGGTGAGTTCTTTGGTTTTGGGTTGGGAGAATTGTTCAGCGAAGCTTTCCACCACGATAAAGTTATCGGCCTGGCTGATCAAAGCGGTTCTCAGGGCTAATCTTTTCTCTTTGCGATTGACCTTAACCTCAAAATCTCTCGGTTTTGGTCCGAAGATGACACCGCCACCACGCCAGAGGGGAGAACGGATCGAACCGGCCCTGGCGCGACCAGTGCCTTTTTGCCGCCAGGGTTTGCGACCACCGCCGCGCACTTCCGAGCGGGTTTTGGTGGAGGCGTTACCTTGACGGGCCGCCGCTAGATGGCTGATGACGACGCGGTGAATTAGGTGTTTGGCGGTTTCGGGTTTAGCGGTTTTTAGTTCCAGGGTGCCTGTTCCCGCTTCTTCCCCTTGCCAATTTTTGACTGTGTAGTTAACCATGGCTTTAATCTTTCCTTGCCCTATTTACCAAATTTCTTGGCGGGGGTGATGTTTAACAGGGTTCCTGGTTTACCCGGGACGGCTCCTTTGATCAGGATCAGGTTGCGTTCGCTATCGATTTTGACCACGGACAATTTGCGGATGGTCACTTGGGTTGATCCGTATTGTCCGGCCATTCTCTTACCCGGGAAAACCCGGCCGGGGGTAGTACCGGCACCGGTGGAACCGGGGAGGCGGTGGTTTTTGGAACCGTGGGTCATGTTACCGCGTTTGAAGTTATGGCGTTTTTGATAGCCAGAGAAACCTCGTCCGATGGTGGTTCCAGCCACATCGACTAAATCCCCCTCTTGGAAGATAGCGGCGGTAATTTCTTGGCCTAAAGTGTAGGCCGATGCGTCCTCGAGGCGGTATTCGATTAAATGCCGCAGGGGGGAGACACCAGCTTTGGCTAAATGACCGAGCAGCGGTTTATTGAGGGCTTTTTCTTTGACGGTTTTGTATCCCACTTGGATGGATTCATAACCGTCGGTTTTTTTCGTTTTGACTTGGGTGACGGGACAGGGACCGGCTTGAACGACGGTGACGGGAATGGCGACTCCCGTTTTGTTGTCGAAGATTTGGGTCATGCCCAGTTTTGTACCGAGGATACCGATAGACACGGATTGTTCTCTTTATCTTTACTAGACGACAATCAAAAATAACGTGGCCGTGGCTATAGGAGCGAGAAAAATCTTTCCCGCTTTATCAGCCTGCCCAACTTGAATGACTTTTTTCGAGTTATTTAAGCTGGCATCCCGTTAAATTCGTAAGTAGGACTAGACAGGGTTGCTGGTTCTGCCTAGATTGTTGCTGGTCTTTGTTTCTTGGGGACTTAAAGGGTTGACCTTCAGTATCCCGGCGAAGACCGAGCGACCAAGGCGGTTCTGCTCGGCAGTGCCTTTAGCACCACCTAAGACCGATTTTGGCCACAATCAAACATTATATAATATTTGTGACTTTTTAGGCAAGGGGTTTTTTTAGTCACCGGAAATGATCATAAGCTAAGACGCATCTTAACCGCCTATCTTTAGATTAGCTGAATCTCCCCCGATCCCTTTACTATTGCAAGAGTGCCTCTTGCCTCTTGCCTCGTCTCAACAAGCAATTTAAATGCGCGGGCAGCTTATCTAGTCTGGTGAAATTATTTGTACCGTTCGGCGGTCTTCAGCAGCGATGGGGGCAGACCGAGCCGAGAGATTCAATTATAGTATTTATACTTCTTGATGGGAAATACCGTCAATGGGGGGGGATGACAGCAGGGTACTATCATCCCCTGTCGGGGGGTTAAATCGCTCGGAGGTCTCTTTCTCCGGTACGGATGCGGACGATCTGTTCCACGGGGGAGACAAAGATTTTACCGTCTCCGATTTCACCGGTACGGGCTGCCGAAATCAGCTTATCGATGACTATATCGACTTGCTCATCTTCGACGACGATCTCGATCTTGAGTTTTTGGAGAAATTCGACGGTGTACTCGGAACCGCGATAACGTTCCGATTGACCTTTCTGACGACCGAAACCTCTAACTTCGGAGACAGTCATCCCGACAATGCCCGCGTTAACTAGGGCGATTTTCACCTCTTCCAGTTTAAAGGGTCGGATAATCGCTTCTACTTTCTTCAAAATATCTATCTCCTCGTTGCGTGACGATACCTTCTTGGCGAATTACCTGTTAATTCTAAACGCAGAATCCCGACAATAGCACTTAAAGTCATGATTTCTTCAATTATTGGCCTTGGCCACAGTCTTCTGTGGTGAAAAATCTCCAGGTGGGAATTAGCCCACCCGAAGCCATGAATAAACCAACTAGAGAGATAATCCTAACTGAAGACCAAAAACACCGTGAACTAGCAGTAAAATTAGGGCAATACTGCCGATATAGGCGTGAATAGTCCGGAAAAGTTCTTTTTTACCGCCAGCAAAGCCAGTGAGGGATAATAATCCATTGAAAGCTAGTAAACCGATCGCGATCGATCCTGTCCAGAAATGGCTGCTTTCGAGGATGGGATGTTTCTGCATGACTAGGGATAAAACACCGCCAGTGTAACCGAGAGCGATAAATAAAAACAGCCAAGGGGCGAGTTTGCGGTGATCAGCCCGATTTTTGTCCACTACTTCCCCATCTTTGCTTAAACGGCTTTGCCAACCGGCATAGGCAGTATAACTACCCATAACTAAAACCACGATCCCCATCATGACTGGATGTCCCCAATGAACAATCGGTTCGGGAGTGCCGAGACTGCGAAAGGCAGCGGCGATCGGCTCTAGCGCATCACTTAAACTTTGATTCATGTTTGTTACCTAACTTTACAAAACCCTTTTGCCTAAGATTTTAGCCGATCTCCGACCTGGAAAAACTGCGGTTAGCTGAAAAAATGTCAAGCCTTCGCTAAATTTCTTAACATTTCAGCTAGACATAAGCGGAGAAATATAGAATAAAGGCAGGGGAAACCAGGGATCCCCACGGGGACTAACCCCTAGGAGGGAGTTATGACTTATCTGCTCAAAGATCGGCGGTCGGCCGGGAGACTATTAGTTAGTTACTTGACAGAATATACCAATAGTGCTATGGCGCTGGTGTTGGCGTTGCCCCGGGGTGGGGTTCCGATCGCCTTTGAAATTGCCCGAAGGTTAAATTTGCCCCTAGATCTGTGTTTAGTGCGAAAATTAGGTGTACCGGAGCGAAAAGAGTTAGCTTTTGGGGCGATCGGTCAAAATGGGGTGCGGGTAATCAATGAAAGTATCGTTGACGACTTGCATCTATCGGAGGCGATGATGGAAAGGGTAGCAAAGGAAGAAATGATCGAATTAGAGCGACGCGATCGCTTGTATCGAGGTGAGCGACCCTTTCCGGACTTAACGGGAAAAACGATTATTCTAGTAGATGATGGTATCGCTACGGGAGCAACGATTAAAGCGGCGATTCTGACCCTGAAAGCTAGAAACCCCGCTGCTATTATTATTGCTGTTCCTATTGCCCCTGTGGAAGTCTGTGAGCAATTAGAAAAATTAGTTGATCGAGTAATTTGCCTACATAAACCCTACGAATTGAGATCGATTTCTCTTTGGTACGAGGACTTTTCCCAAACCAGCGATGAGGAGGTGCAAACACTTTTAGCCAGCGTCGATAGTTCTTTGATTCCAGTTTAGGGAATTATGAATTATGAATTATGAAGTGGGTAGTGGGAAGTGGTGAGACCACTTCGTGGGCGTTGCGGGGGGAGAATAACTAACAGCAATCTCCTGAATTCAGAAGTCAAAATTGAGACTTAAGAGTTCTAACTTTTGACTTCTACGGCATCGGTATCAACGGCATTGGTTGGGGAAGAAACTTCAGTTTGATTATTTACTCTCCCGGGACGGCGAGTGCGATAATCAAGAACTAATCGCGATAATTCCGTGGTTAAAAGGGTGAGGACAATCCCATCATCAATCCAACCAATAATCGGGAAAACGTCAGGAGAAATATCGAGGGGACTAAAAAGATAAACCATAGTTCCCAGAATGATAATCCAACGATATTTAGGGTGAGTGATTTTGCTGCTGTACCAGTTGTAAAAAGATTCAACAATCGGTTTCATTAATTTGTCCTCGTTGACGGCGATAATTTAATTTTGTCAGGTTCCCCCTAGGGCTGATAGTGGGGTTTTACCCCCCATTATGTAGGGTTATCCCCGCTAATTATCCACTAAAAAAGCCCAGAAGAAAATTCACCTTTAGGGATGAGCCTGAAGTATTATTACTGGATGCTTAAGAGGGGAGATAGGGGCATCTTTTCCCAGTGCAGGCGTTGGTTAGCTCGCCAGTCAACCATCTACTGGCCGCTGGAAAAATCGTAACGTATTCGTTCACGGGTTTCCATCAATAGCTGACCGAGCATATTCAATCCAGTTCCATCTCCACCATCACCCCAGTATCTATCATTTTTTGTATGCTCAATCAACTTTAGATCACCTGTTGAAAGTATCTTTTCAGTCAAGTCAGGATGTTGTGTAAATTTGGCATATAGAGCCTCTCGCATCACATCATCTTTTATGATTTCCCAATCTCGACGCAGTGGTCTGCGACGATCCCGTCCCATCTCGGCCGCTTCTCGTGCTGTTTTGGCTTGTCGAATTTCTTCTTCATGAGGAGTATTAACAAACTTCTGAGCCTGAAAGTAATGTTCTGAGGTAGGCCATATTCTATCTTTTAGATGGATTGGGTATGGTGCGAAATTCGAGAAAAACCCGTAAGGCTTATTTAAATGGTAAAACTTAATAGGCTCACTCCGAGCGTCACTTGCATAGTCGATAGCATACTTCGCTAGAGTCGTTTGGATAAGTGTATTAATTTCCCGAGGAAGTGTTGCAATACCTCCGCCAATTGCATAACCAGGTATTGAGCTTTGATTTTGCCATCCTAAAACATCCCATCCCTGATCAAGCAGAAACTTGATGTATTCCAAGTCAGATTCAACAACTTGTTGGTGAGTACGTCCGCCATAATCGCTGTAAGTTATCGTAGTAATGGGAGCAATTTGCAAACGCTTTTGTAATGTGGAGTATTTACCTCCCATCAGAGACTCCATCGCTTCCATGACCGCTGCTTGATTGGCTCCTGATGTATTAGTATTCCAATGACCGGATTCATAGGTCTGGTGAATTGTGACAGTTTGAGCATAGTTAGCCGAGTAGGTGATAGCAACACCAGGGGATCCTATACTGATCAGCTTTTGTGCTTCAGCAATAATAGCGAGAGCTTGAGCAAATGCGGAAAGATTGTTTCCGCTTTCGTCTTTATAAGGCAGGTAAAAATTGAATAGACTTCCCATGATAAGCACTTTGATTGAACTGACAAGCCATCAAACAGAGATGAATGCCGATTATGGCGGTCTTCATGTTTATAAACTAAAGGATGCGAGAAACTGGTAATTATTGGGACCACGAATGTATGGAAACGTATCAATCAGGCGAAAGTTCAACCATAGGTTTTTAAGCTCCACAAGAAGATATAGTGAGTGGCTAAGATAAGCTGTAAAGAATGGAACAGTCAAACTAGAGGCCGCGAGAGGTGAAAGTCTAACCCACGGGTCTGAATGGGAGGGGATGAAGGCGACATTCCCGACCCGTAATAGATGAAGTGTAACTTAATTTGGTATCGAGGACTGACTCCCCAAAAGGAAAACTTCCTATCTCACCATTAAGATAACTGCTATAACTGGGTATTCTAGGAAAGTGATCGGATTTCAGCCTTGAATCTATGGAAACCCTCTTTCATCTAGTTACTTTTGCCTTTGTCTTCACTTTTGGTGCCTCGGTGGGCAGTTTTTTAAACGTGGTCATCTATAGATTACCGAAAGGGATATCTCTAGTTTATCCCCCTTCCCACTGTCCGAAATGTCACCACAGGTTAGGTAAAAGCGAGAATATACCCGTTTTCGGCTGGTTATGGCTAGGTGGTCGCTGTCGCTGGTGTAAAACCCCGATTTCTGTCCGTTATCCAGCCGTCGAAACTTTTACTGGTTTGTTATTTTGTCTGGTTTTAGGAGATTTTAGCTTTTCTTGGCAGACCCTCGGCCATTGGATTCTGCTAAGTTGGTTATTAGCTTTAGCTTTGATCGATTTTGACACGATGACGCTTCCTAACTCCCTTACCCAATCAGGATTAGTTTTAGGGATAGTTTTTCAGACTCTCTTGGGTTGGCAAAATAATCAAACTGTTATCTATATCTTTTCAGCGATCGCTAGTGCGGTTTTAGGAGTCTGGTTATTTGATCTGGTCCGGTGGGGGGGAAGTTTTGCCCTCAGACAGCAGGCCATGGGGGGAGGAGATGCCAAATTAGCGGCCATGATCGGTGCTTGGTTAGGATGGCAAGCATTATTAGTCACCGCTTTTCTGGCCTGCGCTATTGGGTCGGTGATCGGTATGACGGGCATTTTTATGGGTAAAATGGGAAAAAGACAAGCTATACCCTTCGGTCCATTTCTTGCCCTCGGCGCTCTGATGAGTGTCTTTTGGAGTGATAAGATCATCTCAGCCTATCAAACGATTTTTTTCCCTCTGTTGTAAAAAAGCTATCTTGTAATTAAATCTTGATACAATAGTCTTCCGTATCTTGGATCACCATTAGAACAACCCCCAGTCTAGGGTAAGCCGATTGGCTACAGGAAATGCTCAAAGCTCACGACATCCCCAGTCGCGTTATCGCTATTGGCCTTGGTATTTATTGCGGCCAGGGGCATCAGGCCGCCCTACAAGTGCGTCCCCAAGATCGCTGGACAGCACTTTTGTTATTAAGTCCTCTAGAAGAAAGTAGATAAATTGTCTTTATTTTAAACTATGTCTCTATTTGATTGGTTTGCAAATCGCCAAAAAACAGAACCCAAGGTTCAACAACAACAGGAACGAGAAATAGCCGATGGTCTATGGACAAAATGCCCAAATTGCGGCGTTTTGTCCTATACGAAGGATTTATTAGCTAATCAACTGGTTTGTCTCGATTGCGGTCATCACAATCGGGTGGAAAGTGAAGAAAGAATTCGCCAGTTAGTGGATGCTAATACTTGGAATTGCCTCGATGAACAGATTCGACCGACGGATCCGCTCAAATTTCGCGATCGGAAAAGTTATAGCGATCGCCTGCGGGAAACCCAAGAAAAAACGGGTCTGACGGATGCTGTCCAGACGGGAACGGGGACGATCGATGGTTTACCCTTCGCTTTAGGGGTGATGGACTTCCGTTTTATGGGGGGTAGCATGGGATCGGTGGTGGGAGAAAAACTCTGTCGTTTGACGGAACGCGCTACCGATGAAAGTTTACCCCTGGTGATTATCTGTGCTTCCGGCGGGGCGAGAATGCAGGAGGGAATGTTAAGTTTAATGCAGATGGCCAAGATTTCCGGCGCTCTTAACCGACATCGAGAAGCAAAATTACTCTATATCCCCGTCTTGACTAATCCCACCACGGGAGGAGTCACGGCCAGTTTTGCCATGTTGGGAGATATTATTATCGCCGAACCGAAGGCTACTATTGGTTTTGCTGGTAAACGGGTAATTGAACAGACTTTGCGCGAGAAATTGCCGGAAGGTTTCCAAACATCGGAATATTTGTTAAAACACGGGTTTGTCGATGCGATCGTTCCCCGTACCCATCTCAAGAAAACTCTCGCTCAATTAATTAGTTTACATCAGCCCTTTTTCCCCTTGTTATCCCCCCTCAACAGCCATCATCACTACAGTCAACCGGAGTTAATCCCCCTGAAAACAGCCCAAGGACAAACAACAGTTTAATCTTTGTAAGACAGCACTGGAGTTGAAAGTCTGAGCATTTGTACTAAATTCACCCGATAGGCAGTTTAAATGTAGTACAGCTTACTTAACTGGGTTGACAATGATCGCAAAGTCCAAAAAATTCGAGAGTATGGTAATAAACCTTGAATTGGTGGGATTTTTCGAGTTTTTCTTCCAATTCATGAACGGGACACTCATTAAAGACGATAGACCGACCGCAATGAATACAGGTAAGATGGTGTTGATCCTGCTGAACGGAACTGTAGAGGGATTCTCCTGTGGCTAGGGTTCTCACCTGCACCGCACCCTGTAGCTTTAGGGATTCTAGGGCGCGGTAAACAGTGGCTAACCCCATATTTTGGTCACGCTGACGGAGTTCCACAAACAATTCCTGAGCGGATACTGCCCGATTTAAGGTTTTGAGTAAGTGGATAATGCGCTCTTGCGATCGGGTGCGTTGGGATTTCATATCAAAAAGGTCAGCGATCAAAATTAATTCTATGCCAAAAAATTATCAGTGCTTTATTTATGTTACCCTGCGCCCTTCGGTTCTCGATCCGGCGGGTACGGCGGTAGAGTCAGGATTAAAGCAATTAGGTTATGATACTGTGGCTGGGGTGCGAATTGGTAAGTATATTGAGCTTACCGTAACAGCAGCGGACGAAACCAGCGCTCGATCGCAATTGGATCAAATGTGCGATCAACTATTGGCTAATCCTGTGATTGAAAATTATCGCTTTGATTTACATTGTCAGGAGATAGGGGATAGAGATTAGGGGATAGGGAAATGGGGAAATTCAACTAACTCCAACACCCTGACACCCATCTGATGAGAGCTTTTTTGCACAATGAATTAACCAAGTTAAAAATTATGAAGTTTGGGATTATTGTTTTCCCCGGATCGAATTGCGATCGAGATGTGGCAACGGTGACGGAGGGGATTTTTCGGCAACCTACCCGCTATGTTTGGCATCAAGAGACGGATTTAGCGGATTTGGATGTGATCGTGGTGCCGGGGGGATTTAGTTACGGTGATTATTTGCGCTGTGGTGCGATCGCTCGTTTTTCGCCGGCGATGAAAACTGTCCGAGAAGAAGCCGAAAAAGGTAAATTAGTTTTAGGCATCTGTAACGGTTTTCAGGTATTAACGGAAATTGGGCTGCTACCCGGTGCGTTAATTCGCAATCGCGATTTACATTTTATCTGCGATCGAGTGCCAGTAAAAGTGGAAAATAATCGCTCTGTCTGGACGCGAGGTTATCAACCGCAACAGGTGCTTAATTTGCCCATTGCCCACGGGGAAGGGCGTTATTATGCCGCAGAAGATACGTTAAAATCTCTGGAGGATAACGGACAAATTCTCTTTCGTTACTGTACTCCCACAGGAGAGGTAAATGAGTCAGGAAATCCCAACGGATCGTTAAATAATATTGCAGGAATTACCAATAAAGCAGGAAATGTGCTAGGAATGATGCCTCATCCCGAACGCGCCGCCGATCCGCTGCTCAATTTGACCGATGGTATTCTATTATTTCGGGAGATAACAGGTAATTGTGCTGTTCTGATATGAGGAATGATGACCATGAGTAGACGAAAAACTCTAGACTACAATTTTGGCAATAATCGGTCATAGGATTCAATCATTCTTTCGTAACTAAAGCGAGTGGCATTGATAAAACCTTTTTGCCTCAATTGTTCTAGGCGATCGGGAGCGAGAAGATTTTCTGCAATAATAGTAGCGGCAGCCTCGTGTTCGGTGGGATCGAAGTAAACGGCTGCATCGTCAGCGATAACAGTCATGGGGAGACGATTGGAGGTAAAGACTGGACAACCACAGGATTGAGCTTCAATAACGGGAACACCGAATCCTTCCTGAAAAGAGGGAAAAATTAAAGCAGTTGCTAGGCAATAAAAGGCGCGGAGATCCTCATCGGAGACGGTTCCTAATTCGATTACTTGTGCGGACAAATTATTCTGATTAACAAATTCTCGCATATCTGGCAGCAAAAGTTTTCCCATCAGGATCAATCGGCAATTTTCCAGACCGGGGAAAGTGATTAACCTCTTGAATATTTTCAGCAATCCCAATCGATTTTTATACCATTGGTCGCCCCCGACATGAATTAGCCAGGGACAATCACTATTAATGTTAAATTTGTCCACGAGATTTACCGCCGCTTCTCTTGTCATCGGACCGTATCCCTCACTCAAGCAATCCTCGATCACTTCCGTTTGTTCGGGGGTAATTTTGGTTAAACGGAGAACATCGGCACGAGTAGCTTCGGAAGAACAGACAACATATTTAGCCTGTTTGAATCCTCGCAAAATCATCGCCTGATACTGTTTTCCTGTCCAACTGGTGGGATTTTCAGGAATTTCTCCTAGGGCGGAACGAATGGCCAGCAGATCGTGACAGATCACAAAATATTTGCGATCTTTTAGATAGGGAGTTAAATAGGATAACGCCTGATCACAAATGCAGACGATATCGGCCCAATCAAGCTGCTGACGTAACTGCACTGGGAAAATAATTAACTTATCGATGTACCCTAACCACTTGCCGATCCCCTGGGGAGAAGGCTTCAGTTGACCGAAAATAGGCTGGGCTTGCACTCGCCGAATTTCGTGTCCTTTTTGTCTGAGTCCTTTCTCCACTAAACCGACAAAACGATTAATACTGATCTGCCGATCGTTGACGTAATTCCCTACTATTAAAACTTTCATGATTAGGCTCCAAAAAATCAATTTTTATAGCGCTAAAACTCTCAAACAGTCTCAAGTAAAATTCAGGGGTTAAGAACAATATTAGTCCCGCAAAATTTCCTCGTACCTTTGTCCCGCTCGCTCCCAGGTGTACTCCGATTCCACCATCGCCCGGCCATTATGGGACAGTTGTTCTCGCAGAGAAGGATCATCGAACAACCTAGCGATCGCTGTGACGTACTCAGCAACACTATTAGCCCGCAGCGCCCTAGGGGGAATTCCCGCTGCTGCCACCGTTAAACCCTCTAAACCGCGATCGCTGGCGACAATCGGAATCCCAGCGGCCATGGATTCTAGGGTTTTGCACTTGATTCCCAATCCCACCCGCAGGGGAACCACAGCAATGGTTCCTCGGTGTAAATATTCCACTGTCGAGGGAACGGTTCCCGTCACGCTCACACCGGGATACTTGGCCAGTTCGAGAACTTCCGGTGCTGGGTTTGCCCCCACTAGGGTTAAGGTGGTGGCGGGATATCGCTGTTGAATGACTGGCAGGACTTCTAAAGCAAAAAAACGGGCGGCATCGATATTATGGGTGGAGCTCATGGCGCCGACAAAGACCAAATTATGACCGCCGGGATCCCGAGGACGATAGGGAAAAAGGTCTAAATCCACGCCATTAGGCACGATCTCCACCCGTGCATCCGGGAGGATCTTTAACAATTGTTCGCGATCATAATCGGTAGTAGCCACTAATTGCGAAAACTTGGCACAGTAACGTTTTTCGTACTGATAGAGTAAGGGCAGATAGAGAAAATCCCGCAGCGGATAGGCGGAGGCTCCTCTATCTAAATGATTGCGTGTCCAACCGTACACGGAACTGTGAATATCCACTACTGTTTTGACTCGCTGACGGTATTCTGGCCGGACAAAAATCTCGCTGACACTGTGAGCGCAGATAATTACATCACATTTTTGCTGCTCGACGTATTCATCTACTCGCTCTTGAATGAGCGGCGAACGATAACTAAGAACACTAGCAGGGGTCATCTGTCCTATTGCCCCCAGAAAGCGCCCTGCTTGACCGATTAGTTTTGTCAGTCCCTTGCCTTGAGCGGGAATTTCCTGGGGCGGAAATAAGACAAGATGATTGGTAAAGGTTTTTAATTCTTCGATCTGAGTTTCCGTTACATTTTCCACCCGACGAGCGAACAGGGTGACATCGTGGTTTTGATGAAGATATTTGATCAGGTTAAAAGTTCTAACCTCGGTTCCCCCGCGACTGGGTGGATAGGGAAAGTTATTGCAAGAAAGGACTAATATTCTCATAATTCTGCCTCGGCAGCGGTTTTTGACAACAATTCTACCGTTTCCTTTAGTTGGCCATACACGGGAATCTCAACTGGGTATTTCTCGATCTCCCCAAGGGTGACTTTTCCTCGCCCTGTTAAGAGCAATACGGGCTGACAACCGGCTTCTAGGGCGCATTCTAGATCGCTGGGCGCATCACCGATAAACAACGAGCCAGCTAAGTCGATTCCGTACTGGTGGGCGGCCGTCAGCAGCAGGTAGGGGGAAGGTTTGCGGCACAGACAACCTTCGTCGGGATGGTGCGGGCAGATGGCAAGATCGTGAAAATCCACGCCCAATTGTCGGTATTCCTCAATCATGCGCCCGTGAATCGCCGCCAGATCGTCCCAAGTGAAATAGCCCCTAGCAAGTCCCGATTGATTGGTAATGATGATCAGCAGATAATCGGCATCCTGCCACTGTTTTAAGGCTGCTGCTGCCCCGGCGGGAATGCTCACCTGTTCTGGTTTACTCAGGTAGGGGATATAGTCGATAACTACCCCATCTCGATCGAGAAATAAGGCTTTGTTCTTTTTTGCTCTATCTTCGCTTTCGCGGTCAGAATTGCCGGGAGGTGGCGGAGATGGGTATTTTAGGTCGTCGTCATTGACGGAAATTGCGGGGAAAGGATTCATCGAAAATTTGGGTCTGAAACCCCGCCATTTTACGGCGGCTTTATCTTTAAATACTAGCGCATTTACACGATATATTCTAGAATGCGAGACATGGAAAAAGCTTATTCGTTTCGATTTTACCCCACACCCGAACAAGAGTCGCTATTGCGGCGCACTTTGGGCTGTGTAAGATTAGTTTACAATAAAGCTCTCCACGAACGAACACAAGCTTGGTACGAAAAGCAAGAAAGAGTAGGATATGCTGAAACTTCTTCAATGCTAACCGATTGGAAAAAACAAGAATAATTAAACTTTCTCAACGAGGTAAGCTGTGTACCCTTACAACAAGGGTTAAGACACCTACAAACAGTTTTTACTAACTTCTTTGCTGGTCGTACTAAGTATCCTAACTTTAAGAAAAAACATCAAGGAGGAAGTGCCGAATTTACCAAATCTGCTTTTAAATTTAAAGACAGACAAATCTATTTAGCTAAATGCACAGAACCTTTACCTATTCGATGGTCAAGACACATCCCAGAAAGCTGTGAACCAAGTACAGTAACAGTCAGGCTACATCCATCTGGACGTTGGCATATCTCAATTAGATTTGATGACCCAAGGATTAAGCCTTTACCAGTAACAGATAAAGCCATCGGAATTGACTTAGGAATTAGTAGCCTTGGGATTACCAGCGATGGTGACAAAGTATCTAATCCTAAGCATTTTAAGAAACATTATCGGAGGTTGCGAAAAGCACAAAAAAGCCTTTCTAGGAAGAAAAAAGGCTCAAAAAATCGAGAAAAGGCAAGAATCAAAGTAGCCAGAATTCACGCTCGAATCACCGATAGTAGAAAAGACCATTTACATAAGCTAACCACTCAATTAGTTCGGGAAAACCAAACGATTGTAGTTGAGAATTTAGCCGTCAAGAATATAGTCAAAAACCCGAAATTATCTCAGGCAATATCTGAGTTAGTTGGGGATAAATCACTCGACAATTATCCTATAAATGCCGTTGGTATGGGAGAAATTACATCGAAATAGATAGATGGTTTCCTAGTTCTAAGTGGTGTAGTAATTGCGGGCATATTGCCCTTGAAGATGCCGTTAAATGTTCGAGAGTGGGACTGTCCAAGCTGTGGGACACACCATGACCGAGATATTAACGCCAGTAAAAATATTTTGGCCGCAGGGCTTGCGGTGTCAGTCCGGTTCGCGACCATAAGACCAGAACAGAGTAAAACTGGGGCGGCAGGTGCGGAACCCCGCAAGGGAAAGAAGCAGAAACCTAAATCGTGAGGTTTGGGAATCACCGTCCGTTTACGGCGGCGAGGATGTCAATATGTTGGACTTTTTAGAGTCAGGGACTAGAATTCTCAGTTCTTCTGTCAGGGACGAGAGCTTGAACCGATGGACAGACAAAATTCGAGGGATTGTAGCGATTTGTGCTAGTTTTCTCGGCTAAATTGCTTCTCCTTACTATCTAGGTGTCAGAGTAGAGCAATCAGGGCATACTATACGCCGTCAGGCCTTTGGGCTTTTGATTATATCGGCGGTATTGTCAGGAATTGTTAACATTTTTGTCCAGCCACACAAAAGGCCAAGACTGGCCAAGGTGGAATCCCCCGCTCAGAAATCCCCCATCCCGGCCAGAATACATCAAAAATTTATCAAAATTTTGGGTTTAAAACCCCGTCCTTTTAGGACGGCTTTGTGTTAAACCAATTTACAAGCGAAGATAGATATACATTTCAGCCGTTGAACTATTTATAGCGTTTCCTAAGCTAGTGAGGTACACCTGTTTTTCTTCCCCTTTGCCTTTTGCCTCTTGCATGAGTGCCTAAAACCCATAACTTTTGTACCTCAGCAGACTGAAAAACGCTATAGTTATTACACCAGACAAAGGTAAGCTGTGACTAGGTTGTAATTTTTGGAGATGTCTAATGGTGCTAAGTACCTAAGCAAAATTAATTACACATATCTAACCCCCTCCTTGCCTCTTGCCCCTTGCATGAGTGCCTTTCTTCACTAGGAAATTTATTTTGCACGACTACTTATAGCCCCAGGCGTAGCTTCGTTGGTCGCTTAAGCATTTATACTTATTCCACAAGTGGGATGCTCCCGATTCTGGTCTTTTGATAGTATTCAATGTAATGACAGAATGATTGAGAGTTAAATTTATTCAAGTAATAAAAATTGGAAAATCAAACCTATGCGAATGGTAGAAAAATCAAACAAAAAATTAGATATAGCGTTTCCGGTTCTTCGTTACTTGGTATGGTTCGATAGGGGGGCATAAATCGACTAAATCCTTATCTGGCAAGAGACTTAATTGATTAGTTCGCTCTAGAGCAAAAACAATTAACAAAAATCGCAGTAATGTCTGTTTCTATAAGAGTTTCATCCCTTATAACCCTGTCCGTTGCATGAGACAAACCGAAGAGCCGCGTTTCCTGTTCGCAAGAGGTACATTATCGATGTTGAAAAGCTTAATTAGCAAAGGTTTAACTGTGCCACACAGGTGTGAGAACCGCTATAGTTTCCAGAGTGATCCGTCTCTGTCAATTTTAATCAAGACTGAATTGGAAGAAGCTTATAACCTGAAAAAAAACCTACTAACTGAAACAAAATATCTAGAAAAAATCCAAGAGATTTGCCAAGTATGTATCAATGCTTATCGCAACAACCACAAAGTATTAGTGGCCGGTAATGGGGGCAGTGCCGCCGATGCTATCCATTTTGGCGGTGAGCTGCACGGCCGATTTCTGAAAGAAAGAGAGTCTTTACCGGTTCGCATCCTCAATAGCGATATCGCTAGTTTAACAGCGATCGCTAACGATTATGGTTACGAATATATTTTTAGCCGCCAGATAGAAGCGGAAGGGAATCCGGGTGATGTGTTTATCGGTATTTCCACTTCGGGAAATTCCGCTAATATCCATCAAGCTCTCCAAGTTTGTCAAGCAAAAAGTCTCACTAGCATCGGTTTAACTGGGGCGAAGGGATTAGCTCTAGAGGAAAAAACCGATTATTGTTTGATGATTCCTAGTACCAGTACCCCTCGCATTCAAGAAGGTCATGGTTTTGTTCTCCATATTATTTGTTTAGCGATCGAAGAAGCGCTCTTTACTAACTAAAATCTACTAGCAAAAAATCAACCTAAACAGCCTACCTATGATCATCAGAACCAAAGCTCCTTTAAGATTAGGTTTAGGTGGAGGCGGCACAGATGTAGAGCCTTACTGTAGTCTTTATGGAGGTTACGTTCTCAACGCTACTATCGATCTCTATGCCTACTGTACAGTCACGGAAATTACTGACAAACAGGTCATTTTTGTTGCCGCCGATCGAGGAGAACAACAAATAGAAACCCTTCAGTTTCCTCTCCCCTATAACGGTGTTCTCGATCTGCATAAAGCGGTCTATAATCGTTTGATTAAAGACTTTAATCAAGGGCAACCTTTGCCGCTGCAAATCACTACCTTTTCCGATGCGCCGGCTGGTTCGGGATTAGGTTCTTCTTCTACCCTAGCCGTAGCCATAGTTAAAGCCTTTGTGGAACTGTTAAAATTACCCCTAGGCGAGTACGATATCGCCCATTTAGCCTACGAGATCGAACGAATTGATTTAGGCTGGTTAGGGGGCAAGCAGGATCAGTACACTGCCACTTTTGGCGGTTTTAATTTTATGGAATTTTATGAACAAGATCGAGTCATAGTTAATCCTTTGCGGATTAAAAATTGGGTGATCAATGAATTGGAAGTTTCTCTGATCCTCTACTATACAGGCATTTCTCGCTACTCATCTCAAGTAATTGAGGATCAAATTCAGAATGTCCAAGAAAAAAATGATCAAGCGATCGCCGCTACCCATCAACTCAAAAAAGAGGCAATTCTCTTTAAAGAAGCACTGCTTAAATCAGATTTTATGGGGATAGCAGAAATTCTGAGAACTTCTTGGGAAGCGAAAAAGAAATTATCCAAATTAATTAGTAATCCCCAGATTGATCGCATTTATCAGGTAGCTAGGGAAACTGGGGCCTATTCAGGCAAAATATCGGGAGCCGGTGGCGGTGGTTTTATTATCTTTATGGTCGATCCTACCAAGAAAATCGAAGTAACTAAAGCTTTGAAATCAGCAGGAGGCCAAGTGATTAATTTTCACTTTACCAAATACGGAACCCAAGCATGGACATTATAGCAAACCAAGGATCAACGGGGAAGGATTGTCCCCATAACCCTAAAAATAGTTTTTAAAAGATTGGCAATAATTCAAATTTTTGAGGTGTATCTATGGATGTAATTATTCTGGCGGGTGGGTTAGGAACTAGGTTGCGATCGGTGATCAACAGTTTACCAAAACCCATGGCTCCCGTTGCCGACAGACCTTTTTTAGAATATCTATTAGATTACCTAATCTCTCAAAAAATTACCCAGAAATTTTTAGTTTCTGTGGGCTATGAACATCAGAAGATTATCGATCATTTTGGCGATCAATACAAGGAATACGAGCTAACTTATTTGATAGAAGATACATCCTTGGGAACTGGAGGAGCAATCCGGTTGGCACTCAATAAAATTGAAACCGAACAAGCATTAATTGTTAACGGAGATACCTTATTTAATGTCAATTTATCCGCCTTAATTAATTTACATAGTCAAAAGAAATCCCTGATAACTGTTGCTCTGAAGCCGCTAACTGACTTTGATCGTTATAATAATGTTATGCTAGACGATGACCAAAAAATTATCGGGTTTGAACCCAAAAAATATCAAGATAAGGGCTATATTAATGGCGGCATATATTGTGTATGGAAAAAAATATTGTCTGGCTTTGATCTGCCATCAAAATTTTCTTTTGAGGACGACTTTCTCAAAGTTTATACCGATAAAATTCCTATGTATGGCTTTATTTCTGACGAATATTTTATTGACGTAGGTATCCCTCAAGATTACGAAAAAAGTCAGATTGAATTACCTGAACTTTTTAATTCCCGAAATCGGGTTTAACCTCGCGATTAATAGACTTTTTGTGGTTCTTCGGTTTGTCTTATGCAACGGACAGGGTTATAAGGAATGAAACTCTTATAGAGAAAAACATTTGGCTATTTTTGTAAATTGTTTTCGGCCTAGAGCGAACTAATCAATTAAATCTCTTGCTAGATAATGATTCAGTCGATTTATGCTACCCTATCGAACCATACCAAGGGCTCTTCGGTTTGTGTTATGCAATGGACTGGGGTTATAGGGGATGTAACCCTTATGTAGAAAGGCATTTGGCGATTTTTGTCAATTGTTTTTCATCTAAAGCGAACTCATCAATTAAGTCTCTTGCCAGATAAGGATTTAGTCAATTTATGCCCCCCTATCGAACCATACCAAGTAACGAAGAGCCATACCAAGTAACGAAGAACCAGAAATAATGAGGCAGAGAGTAGTTAAAGAGGAAACCCTGACAGCATATAGCTTATAGAGGCAACTTCAATTGAGCCTAGTAATGGATAAAGCCTATCTAGGTGACTTGAGTGATTCGGAAATAAAACCAGATTAGTAAAGTATCACAGAATAATTAGTCATGGTTTCCAGAGACTTTTGATTTTGGTCTTGATGCCATTGTATAACTCCTCGAAAAAGAGATTCCATAAATAACCATACTGGGGAAATCTTTTGACCAGTAAAGCATCGGAAGGAAAAAGAATTCTTGGGCTTTTCATGGAGTAGGGTTTGACTATATATCTTATTTGATTGGGTTCGGGCATCCAATGGCCGATATATATATCTTTTTCAAAAAACTTCGCTTGCAGAAATAACCCTAAAGCTCTATCAAATCCCCAGAGAGGCAACCAAGTTAAAATTTCTCCTATCCTCATGTTGCGGACAAAATCATCTAAGGCTTCTTTCACTAAGGCAGTCTTCCAAATATTATTATTGAACGGTTCTAGATGACAGCCATGAATATCTTTTCTTTTGCCGTAGGGCCATAAAGCTAGTCTTAACTCGAAAGGATTATCTAGGGGAGCGATAGGAACTTCCACTAAATCTTGGTACTTATTTTGTCTTTTTCTAGAGACATTTAACTGATTGATAGCGGGTAGCTCTGGCCAAGGAGCTTTAATTCTTTCCTCATCGAGATAATCAATTTTCTCCTTATGGAGACGCAAGAGCCAACTTTGGGGAAAATTATCAAAGTAATCTTTCGCTAAGGCAACCACCTCGGGATGCAAGAAATCATCATCATCGAGAGCCAACACATATTGACCGGAAGCATTGAGAAGACCGACGGCCCTCTGGGCCGTTTCTCCCTGATAAAGACTATGAAAAGTTTTCACTCTGGGGTCTTCTACGGAAGGGGTAACTGCTCCGGGAGGATAAACTAAAATAAATTCTACTTCCCCTTGAATTGCCAGAAGTTGTTGCAACCAATGTTCGGAAAATTTGCCCAGAGTTGGAGTAACGATTGATAGAATTGGTGAGTTGGTCATGATTAGCTGACTATCCCTCTTTTCCTAGTCGATAAAGCACATATTTTTTGGGAACTTCCCTGAGATTGGTAATCACCAGATTCCACATATATCCATACTGAGGAAAACACTTGACTAGGAAAATTTCTGATAAAATGCCATAGCGATTTAGTCTTCTATATTCGGGGGGATTGTTCTCCATGCGTAACTGTTCTGGAGATGGCATGAGATGACCGATGATTTTCCCTTGCCCCTGCTCGAAAAACTTAGCTTGAAGAAATAAACCCAAAAGACGATCTAAACACCAAAAGGGAATATACTTAAACGGACCCATTAATGGTAACAAACCAACGATATCTTTGCAGGTTGCTTGTACCATTTGAGTTAGCCAGACTTTTTTATCAAAATTTTCAGTATGAAGACCGTGGTGATCTTTTCTTTCGCGCACAAAGCACATCAAATCTAACTTTCTTTTGTCAAAAGGAACGATGGGAATTTCCTTTAAGTAGCCACTTCGATCTGAGCCATCCTGATTTTTGGAGCTTTTATCCCACACCAGTAGTTCTTCTATCTGGGGCAGCGGTTGCCAGGGAGCGGTCAGTTCTTTTGTTTCTCCATACTGAAATCGCTTAGTACAGAGTCTCATCACCCAGCTATCTGGAAATCGCTGGAAATACTGTAGAACCATGGTCAAGATATCGGGATGAAGAAACTCATCACAATTAATGGTTAGTGTGTAAGGTGCTGTCGCATTCATCAATCCACTAATTCTTTGAATAATTTCTCCCCGCAAGGGACTGACTATTTGCTGTACCCTGGGGTCGGAAGTGGGATACTTAGGTGCTCCTGGTGGATGAACCAAGATAAATTCTATTTCTCCCTTGACCTCGGTCAGCGCATTAAACCAGTGGTCAGCAAATCCTTCTCGGGTCGGAATAACAATTGATAGGCTTGGTGTTGACACCTTGTCCATAATAAAAAATTTTTTCCTCTATTTTTTGATGCCATTGTATCATAGTTCTCCGGCAACGAGGAAAATCTCTGGAAGATCGGAAGGCTGAGAGGTCAAGAGTGGGAATTCAAGAGAAATAAAATCCATATTCAACTTGTTTACATTAGAGTTATTGCCTAATTAATTTTTGATAGTTCAAAAATGAGAAAAATAGGCATAAAATTGCATAAAATCCTTAAATATAGCGTTTCCTAAGCTAGTGAGGTACACCTGTTTTTCTTCCCCTTTGCCTTTTGCCTCTTGCATGAGTGCCTAAAACCCATAACTTTTGTACCTCAGCAGACTGAAAAACGCTATAGAGCATTTAATTGATTAATGATCATTCTTAATTTTCCTGACTCCTGACTACTGGCTCCTTACTCCTCACCTAAGGTCAGATTTTTGATTTTTGCAAGAGGTCTATTCCTAAAATCTGATTTCTAGGTTTTTTTATCTGGCTCTTCGTTCCTGGAGAGTACGAAGTTTAGAGTGGTGAAATCGAGTAATGGTTATGGGGCTAAGTCCAGCAGATCAGGATTGGGGATGGGATCGGGATTGGCGGCAAGTAATTTAGGCAAAAGTGGACTGGGCGGGTTTTGCGAGAAAAAGGCTTGGGCGAGGTTGTTGCGGGGCGAGTAGAGCAATCCGCTCGCTAGGCAAGCCATGGCGGGGAAGAGTGCGAAACCAGCGGGGGAAGTCTGCCCAAATGGTCTTAGGCAATTCTAAACTGAGAACTGGGAGCAAACCAAGGGCAGTAACAAAACCTTCAAAGGCTTCGACTTTAGCCAAAATTTGAGCCTGATCATCCTGGGGATAGTCAGATTTCCCCCCGGCAAGAACTTTGCACTGTCCAGTACTCTAGAAGAGCCAAAAGTAAAAAGGAAAAAAACGGAGATAGGAGTGGGAAAATTAATACTGATAACTGATAACTGATAATCCTGTGGCTGTTTTAAGAGATAATCGGGCTACCGTCCAAAAGGTTCTTTGGATCACCCTGCTGCTGAACATTTTGGTTATGGCGATCAAAGCGGGGGTGGGTTTGAGAATTGGTGCTTTAAGTCTGCAAGCGGATGCTCTCCATAGTGTCACCGATAGTGCGAATAATGTCTTGGGATTAGTAGCGATGCGGTTTTCCTCTCCCTATCCCGATCGAGATCATCCCTACGGACATCTGAAATACGAAGCGATCGGAGCTTTAGCGATCGCCGCCTTTTTGGGAATTGCCTGTTTTGAAATCTTGCAAGGGGCGGTCATGCGTATTATTAAAGGAGGAAAACCCGTCGAGATTGCAGGTCCTGAGTTATGGTTATTAATTATCGTTTTAGGGGTGAATATTTTTGTCACCTATTATGAAAGATCCGTGGGGCAGCGTGTCGGTAGTGCGATTTTGATTGCCGATGCTCGTCATACCATGAGTGACGTGTGGGTGACAATTACGGTTTTATTGGGTTTAGTCGGGGTTTGGGTGGGCAATACGGCTAATATTCCCCAATTACAATGGTTAGATGTGATTTTGTCCTTTCCCGTCGCTTTTTTGGTGTTTAGCAGTGGTTGGAAAGTCCTGATGGAGAATTTACCTTTGTTAGTGGATGAAATGGCGATCGCTCCTGAAGTGATTCATCAAATTGTCCTGGAGGTGCCGGGGGTGCTTAATTGTCATGCGATCGCGTCTCGGGGAGTGGTGGGAAGACAGGTATTTATAGAAATGCACCTAGTTGTCTCCGCTGAAGATGTGGAAACTGCTCACGCAATCACGGAAGCGGTAGAAGCAAGATTAACCCAACAATTTAGCCCTGTGAGAATTTTAATTCACGTTGAACCGCCGGATTATCGCTCCGATCAGATCACTTTTGATGAAGAAGTGTGAAGCAAAAAAGCCTAGAATAAGTAGCGAACTTTTGCTAGAGGTGGCCATGGCGACAGAAAATCAAGCTAGAAGCATAGTAATTACTGGTGGAGCAGGATTTATCGGCTCGAATTTTGTTCATCATTGGTGCGAGAATTATCCTGAGGATCGTGTCATTGTTCTCGATGCTCTTACCTATGCAGGCAATTTGAATAATTTAGGGACACTGAAAGATAGAAAGAATTTCCGTTTTCTGCAAGGGGATATCTGCGATCGAGCTTTAGTTGATGAATTATTTGCTAGTGAAAATATCGATACAGTTGCCCATTTTGCCGCCGAATCCCATGTGGATCGATCGATTCTCGGTCCGGGGGCTTTTGTGCAGACTAATGTGGTGGGAACTTTTACTCTATTAGAAAGTTTTCGGCAACATTGGTTAAGTAATCATCAACCCGATCACTATCGTTTTCTGCACGTTTCCACCGATGAGGTTTATGGCAGTTTAGGAGTAGATGATCCGGCTTTTACCGAAACTACTCCCTATGCTCCTAATAGTCCCTATTCTGCCTCAAAAGCGGGGAGTGATCATCTAGCAAGAGCTTATTTTCATACCTACGGAATGCCGACAATTATTACTAATTGCTCTAATAATTATGGTTCCTATCATTTTCCCGAAAAGTTAATTCCTTTGATGTGTATTAATATTCTTTTGGGTAAACCTTTACCCGTGTACGGGGATGGTCAAAATGTTCGAGATTGGTTATATGTGCGGGATCATTGTCAAGCTTTAGATACAGTTATTCACAAAGGCAAAGCGGGAGAAACCTATAATATTGGCGGAAATAATGAGGTAAAAAATATCGATTTAGTCAGGATGTTATGTGATTTAATGGATGAATTAGCTCCCGATTTACCCGTGAAACCCGCTCAGAATTTAATTACTTTTGTCAAGGATCGGCCCGGACACGATCGCCGGTATGCTATTGATGCCAGTAAAATTCGCACCGAATTAGGTTGGCAACCTCAAGAAACCGTAGAGGGGGGATTAAGAAAAACCATTCAATGGTATCTCGATCATCGGGATTGGTGGCAACCTTTGTTATCCAAAGAATATCAAGAGTATTATGGGAAAGTTTACGGTTAGAGAGGGGTAAAAACTTTAATCTTAATTTTGGGTGTGTTAGCCAAAACTAACACCCTCAAACCTTGTACCTCACTATTAAGATATCGGCGTTATTTTCAATAATATCGAAAGGCTGCCCACCGTTCCCTCGATCGCCACTTGTGGAAATACCGCCTGGATGAGTTAGAATCGGAAAGGAGAATTTTTGAGTAACCATGATCAAATTACGTCTAAAACGCTTTGGTAAAAAACGCGAAGCCAGTTATCGTATCGTTGCGGCCGTTAGCACCAGTCGTCGCGATGGTCGTCCCCTAGAGGAGTTAGGATTCTACAATCCCCGCACCGATGAAGTGCGTCTGGATGAAGAAGGGATTATCCGACGCTTACAACAAGGAGCGCAACCGACGGACACCGTGCGCGGCATTCTCACCAAACAGAAAATTTTCGAGAAAATCAATGCCTAGTACCCCCAATTATCTCGAACTGGTGAAATTTATGATCGAGCCGTTTTTGGAAGATCCAGCCAGTCTGAGATTGGATATCGAGCGCTGTAAGGAAAATGAACGTCTTTGGGTGCGTGTAGCCTTCGATGATGCCGATAAAGGCAAAGTTTACGGCCGGGGAGGACGCAATTTACAGGCGATTAGAACTACCCTAGAAATGGCGGCCGCGAGTGCGGGTCGCTCTCTTTATCTAGAAGTCTATGCGGCCGAAAATGAAGGCGAACAGCGCCGCACCCGTCGTTCTAACGGTAACTTTGAAGGTACGGAAAGAAGACCGAGCAATCGCCGACCACCCGCACCCCGGCAACCCAACAACTAACGAGCAATTTTAGGAAAACAGGGAAGGGGTTTCATCCTCGACCCTCTCCAGTTGCTCTAATTGCTGCCAAACTTTGGCGAGTAAAGTGGTTAATCCGGCTCCCGTAACAGCGGAAATAGTCAAAATCTCCGCATTGGTTATTTTAGCAAACTGCTTTTGATAGTTATCTATCGTTTCCTCGTCCACAGCATCAATTTTGTTGAAAACCAGTATTTGCGATCGCTTTTCTAAGCCTCGACCATAGGCGGCCAATTCTCCCTGGATAATTTGATAATCGGCGATCGGGTCTTCTGATGTCAAGGAGACAAGATGAATTAACAGGCGTGTGCGTTCGATATGGCGTAAAAATTCGTGTCCTAAGCCGATTCCTAGGTGCGCTCCCTCGATTAATCCAGGAATATCGGCGAATACCGTCCCATCTCCCGTGGGTTTGCGTACCACTCCCAAGTTAGGGATAAGAGTCGTAAAGGGATAATCGGCGATTTTGGGACGAGCAGAGGAAACGGCGGAGATTAGGGTGGATTTTCCCGCATTGGGCAGCCCGATCAGTCCCACTTCCGCTAATAACTTCAATTCTAGGCGTAAATGGCGTTTTTCTCCGTCTAAACCGGGTAAAGCGTATTCGGGTGCGCGGTTATTATTGCTTAAAAAGTGGCGGTTGCCTAATCCCCCTTTTCCCCCGGCAGCCACGATTAAAGTCTGTTCGGGAGTGACTAAATCGCCGATAATTTCCTCGCTATCGAGATCGTAAACCACTGTACCACAGGGAACTTTAATAATGCGATCGCTACCGTTGGCCCCGGTGCAGTTGTTCGGACCGCCCCGTTTACCGTCATCGGCCTTAAAATAGCGACTATACTGGAAATCTAGCAGGGTTTGCAGGTTCTGAGTGGCCACAAAAATCACCGAACCACCTTTTCCCCCATTACCACCGGCCGGACCGCCAGCGGGGACGTATTTTTCCCGACGGAAAGCGACAATTCCATCACCTCCCTTACCCCCTTCTACTTCTATTTCGGCGCGATCAATAAACTGCATAAGATTAAATAATTAAAGTGAAAAGTCAAAACCAAAAAACCAATTAGCTGTTAGTGTGCCGCGACCGGTTAATCATACTCCTTAAAATAGAGCGAGAGTAAGTCTTTGGTACATTTGTTTGCAAATAAAAAACTTGTTTCTGGGCGGGGAATCCCTACAATAGGAAAGAGGATAATTAGTAGCAGATGAAAACCGATGGGGCAGTTTTTTAAACAAACTTTCGCTAGTTGCTTGGGAACTTTATTGGGATTATTGGCATTTTCGGTCTTAGGTGTGGGGGGATTAGCATTTTTACTGCTTTCTTCCCTGATTTCTAGCGATAGCTCCTCAGTTAAGGAAAAATCAGTCTTAGTTTTTAACTTAGCCACCAATATCAGCGATGCTCCCCCTAGTTCCAGTTTAGCCGATAGTTTGACCGGTGAGAGTAGGACCACTTTAAATTTGCGACAGGTGATAGCGGCGATCGAAAAGGCCACCCTTGATGATAGTATTGTCGGTCTGTTGCTCTACGGTCGCGGCACTGTCGGTGAATATGGCTATGCTACCCTGACGGAAGTGCGGCAAGCTTTGGCAAATTTTCGCCAATCGGGTAAAAAAATTATCGCCTACGATGTGGAATGGACGGAAAAGGAATATTATCTCGCTTCCGTTGCTGAAAAGGTGATTATTAATCCCGTGGGGAGAATGGAAATTAATGGGTTAAGTAGTCAACAAACCTTTTTTGCCGATGCACTAGAAAAATATGGTGTGGGGGTACAAGTGGTAAAAGTGGGTTCTTTTAAAGGTGCAGTGGAACCCTATACGCGTCAGGATTTAAGTGTCCAGAATCGTCAGCAGCTGCAAACCCTACTCGATACAATTTGGTCTAATTATAGTTCCACAGTGGCCAAAAGTCGCAATTTAACCCCCCAACAGGTGCAAACTATTTCTAATACTCAAGGTATTCTGGAAGCAACCAGAGCGAAAAAGGCGGGTTTTGTCGATGAAGTGGCCTATTTAGATCGAGTAATTGTTTTAGCAAAGGAGTTAACAGGAGAAGCAAAAAATAAAACTAATGAGGAGGTAAATTCTGACTCTTTTTCGCAAATTTCTTTAGCCAATTATGCTAGTTATCTCGATGAGGAGGAAGATAGTAGCAATCAAATAGCGATAGTTTATGCAGAAGGGACAATCGTAGAAGGTCAGGGAGATAGAGGCGAAATTGGTGGGGATAAATTGGCGAAAGAACTGCGAAAATTACAAGGGAAGGAGGAGGTGAAAGCGGTAGTTTTGAGAATTAATAGTCCGGGGGGAAGTGCCACCGCTTCTGAGGTGATTCTGCGGGAAATTAAGCGTTTAGATGCGAAAAAACCAGTAATTATTTCTCTGGGTGACGTGGCAGCTTCTGGGGGTTATTGGATCGCCATGGGGGGTCAAATAATTTTTGCCGATCATGATACAATTACTGGTTCGATCGGTGTGTTTGGATTATTGTTAAATATTCAGAAAATTGCTAATAATAATGGCATCGATTGGGATACGGTGAAAACTGGAAAATTGGCCGATATATCTACTATTACCAGACCGAAAAATCCCCACGAATTAGAAATTTATCAAGGGGCAGTTAATCGGTTCTATGATTTATTTATCGAGACGGTGGCCCAGGGGCGAAAATTATCACCAGATAAGGTTAGAAGTGTGGCCCAAGGTCGCGTGTGGACGGGAAAAGATGCGGTTAAAATTGGTTTAGTTGATCAAATTGGTGGTCTAGAAGCGGCCGTGCAATATGCGGCCAAAACAGCTAAATTAGGGGATGATTGGAGTATTAAAGAATATCCTCGATCGCAAAGTTGGCAAGAAGAACTTTTTTCTAATTTATTGCAAACCTATCTTCCTCCTCTCACTAAAAATAATCATCCTTTGACGCAGGAATGGCAAAATTTTCAGCAGGAATTATTGAAGTTACCTACATTTAACGATCCCCATAGTGTTTATGCTAAGTTACTTTTTAATCTTGATTTTCGCTGATATTATGTAAAAATAATGCCCGCTAATTCTGAAATTCTTTGACAAAAATTTCTATGAATCGCCCTAATAGCGTTATTCTTGGTTTAGCCTATATTCTGGGATTATTATCTACAGGTCTGCTAGATTTTAGTCCCCAGTTAAACCGATGGCAAGAAGTGGTAATTAGAATTATTATTCTTGGTTTAATTACCCTCTTAACCACAATTTTTATCCGTCGTTTTTGGTGGCAAAGTCCCCCGAAAAAAATTTGGCTGATAGCGGGATTAATAGCTATATTTGCTGTTGTTTATCTAGAAATTCGCACTCCTTACCCCAGCGCAAACGATATCAGTCATCTTTTAAAAAATAATGTGGTTAACTCTATTAAAATCACGGGGAATATTAGATCAGAAATCCGTCTCAATCGCCGAGAAAATTTACAATTTTGGTTAGAAGTAAAAGAATTTAGCCTTAGGAATTTACCCACAGAAAAATCCGAAGGTAAACTCTACGTTACTCTACCCAATCTAGCAGAAAATCAGGTTTATTCTGGACAAGAAATAACAGTTAAAGGATTACTTTATCGTCCCCGTCGTGCCAATAATCCCAATGCTTTTGACTTTGCTAATTATCTAGCGCGTCGGGGTGCTTTTGCTGGTTTAAAAGGGGAAATAATTATTGATAAAAAGTCACCAAATTGGGGAGTTTGGCAGATTCGTCAGCGCATTGTTGAGGCACAAATTCAAGGACTAGGCCAAGAAAAAGGGACTTTATTAAGTTCGATTACCCTCGGACGACAAGCAGTTAATTTGCCAGCAAAAATCACCGATTTATTTATTCAAACTGGATTGGCTCACATTTTAGCAGCTTCTGGCTTTCATGTGGCTATTTTGTTGGGATTTGTTTTAACTATTACTCGCAATTTATCCCCTAAAAAACAGTTTATTATTGCCGTTACTATCTTAATAATTTACGGCACTTTAACAGGGTTACAACCTTCAGTCCTGCGGGCGATTTTGATGGGAATTGGGGCATTAATCGGTCTGCTTTATAATCGACAAGTTAATAGCTTAGGTTCCCTGTTACTAGCGGCTACAATTCTATTATTATGGCAACCTCTCTGGATTTGGGATTTAGGATTTCAGTTAAGTTTTTTGGCGACTTTGGGATTAATTATTACCGTTCCCTTACTGAAAAATAAAATTGACTATTTCCCTAATTTAATTGCTGAACCTATAGCTATTAGTCTAGCTGCTAGTCTCTGGACTATGCCTTTATTAATGTTTACATTTAACTCGATCGCTCTTTATAATATCCCCATTAATATTATCACAACCCCCCTAGTTACCCTAATTAGTTTAGGAGGAGTTTTTACTGCTTTTTTAGGCTTAATTTATCCCCCCTTGGGCAGTATCGGCGCTAGTATTCTCTATTACCCTCTAGAGTTACTACTGCAAATTACCACCTTTTTTAGTCGGCTTCCTTTTAGTACCTACTCCACAGGTAAATTATCTTTAGGAGTGATGTTAATTATTTATATTTGCCTTACCTTAATCTGCTTTAATCTCTGGTTTCGTCAACGGTGGCATTTAATCGGGTTATTTATCCTCGCTGTAATTTTAATACCGATTATTTATCAGCATTTTACTTTAACTCAGGTGACAGTTTTAGCCACCAAATCGCAACCAGTAATAATTATTCAAAATCGAGGAAATACTCTCTTAATTAATGGGGAGGAACCCACCACAGCACGTTATACAGTTTTACCCTTTTTGCGACAGGAGGGAATTAATCAAATACAAGGAGCAATAACCGTCAATAATTCGGCGCAATTCTCAACTATAAGTGAGGACATACCGATCAAAAAAACTCTTAATTTATCCCAGTTAGAAAAATTTAATCTCGGCGAAATTACTGGACAATTGATCGAGAAAAATTTATTTAAATTTCAGGTAAAAAATCAATCTTGGCTCTGGATTATCAACCCGAAAAATCCCGTTAATTTATCCCAAAAATTTAGCCCCCTAGTGTTATTATGGCAGGGAAGCAATCTAGATAAACAATGGTTAGAGTCCATTCGACCACAAACAGCGATTGCTGTCACTAACAATCTCTCCCGCAATGCCAGAAATCAACTGAGAAAGGCTAGGATTAAGACTTACTGGACCGGGAGAGATGGAGCGATTCAATGGACAGCAAAAAATGGATTTCAACCCTTTCTAATTAATGAGTGATATGTACCACCAAAACTGAACAGGGAGCATGATGTACCACATAATTACTGACACTACCTAAGATTAACTCAGATAAACCCGATCGACCGTGACGACCAACAATAATTAAATCTATCCCCTCTTGCTGGGCAACTTGACAAATTTTCTGGCCCGGATCACCGATATAATAATCAGCCCGGGCTGTGATATTATCTTCCTTAGCTCGATCAACTAAACCGTTTAACCAAGCTTGTAATTCCGCTTGCATTTCTTCGGTGATTTGTTGTTCTAAGGCGATCATATCGGGGGGATAACCGCCACCATAACCGATCAGATTACCATAAATAAAAGTTTCCGTGTAGGGAGTCAAAGGCTTAGACAGACTATAAACAATTCGCAACTCACTAGCGTAGGTTTTCGCTAAGAGAATAGCCGCATTCAAAACCTCTGGAGTGGGATATTGATAATCCACAGCCACGAGAATTTTATTGTAGAGTTTGTTGGTATCTCGATCGACTGAGAGTGTTTCCGTATTATCCATAGAATTAACCTCCTCGATAGCAGATAACTTCAGGGTTGAAGTTAATCTTTTTTCCCATCGGCTGCCAGCAATACCCTGGGGAAATAGTCAAAAATTGCTGAAAGCTGATGATTAATCCCTGACGATCCCCTACCTCTAGTGTGACATTTTTAGGATAATGTAGCTGAATTACTAAAAAAATTAACAATTTACCCTACTGTCACCTCCCTGTTCTGTCCTAACCCATCAGCATTTGTTGATACAAATCATAGTCAGAATAGGATCGAGATTACATCTATATCGGCGCTAATGGGGGATGATACATTGAAAGCGGATGTTTAAAGCTGTCTAGGCGTGTAAACCTCTTACAAATACACTGTATTTATAAATGTCAGTCCTTTTACACGCCTTTTTTTCCCTTTTTATATACCTCTGGTAAAAATCAAGAATTGTCCCTCAGCTAGATCGAGGCGATAATACAGCAGTTATCTTAATAGTGAGGTATGAGGTTTTCGTTTTGGGGAGACTCCGAGACGATACCCTAGGGTTGATTCAAGGTAGGGTTGATTCAAGGTAGGGTTGATTCATGAATCAACCCTACCCAAACCCCAGAGCGCATTAGCTTTTCGGTGGGATGCTTACAGCCAGATGCTGATACATTTGTAATCATCTAAGAGTCACTGATAATTGCTGATTTTCGGTATTTCTGCAAATGTGAGATGCACCCCTATATTTTTTAGAAAAGTATTTATCTTGAGATACAATATGGTTGAGATTTTTTGCCGCAGAGGAGCTAATCAAATGAATGAAGACAGCAAAAATTATGAGATGCAAATTCTGGCAATGATGATCAATCAGTATTTGGATGATATGGTATCTCTGAGTGAAGAAAAATTAAATCAGCTAGAGGCAAACCGCGATCAGATTGTTTGGGATTTAGCCACAAGAATTTACAAGGAAAGTGGTCATAAAGTAGAATTTCATATAATACGAAACTTAATTAATTCTAGAATTGAAGTTATGAGATATCAGTTATTTTTCAGTCAATCCAGTCTATTAGAATCAAGGAGAATCAATGAAGATAAAGCTATTAAAATAGCAGAACAAAAAGCTAATGCTGTTATTAACGAAAAAAATGATGATACCGATAAAATAACGTCACAAGACAATGAACGAAAATTAGCAATTTTCATCAAAGTTCAAGAGATAATTAGTGATCAATTAGAGGTGGAAAAGTCTGAGATACATATTGATGATGAACTATTTTATTTAAAATCTAAGGAAAACGTCGGTAGTTATAGTTCTTATAGTTCTTATAGTTCTTATCGTTCTTATAGTTCTTGTAGTTCTTTTGTCCGGAATAGTTGGTCTGACTTATTATCAAATTGGGGAGGAGATGAACTTGATACACTTGAATTAATCATGACTTTAGAAGAAGAATTCGATCTAGAACTTTCAGACGAAAAATGCCAAGAATTTACAACAGTGAAAAAGCTAGTTGATTATCTTGCTGAAAATTTAGGCAAGTAACAATATTAATTTTTATCAAAATATCTCAAGTTATCAGCCAAATATAGCTATAATCCGATTAGAGTGAGTTCTAAACCAACAACTTATGATTAGTCGCTACATTGTCGCGTGGCTCCCGATGATCGTAATAGGAATTAGTAACGGTATCCTCCGAGAAACCACCTACGGAAAATATCTCGATGAACTACGCGCTCATCAAATTTCTACCCTGACAGGAATCCTTTTTTTTAGTCTTTATATTGGCACTCTTGTCTATTTTTGGGGTCTAGAATCCTCCAGTCAAGCAATTACTATCGGTTTAATTTGGTTACTATTAACAGTGGGTTTTGAGTTTCTGTTTGGTCATTTTATCGCCGGTCACTCTTGGTCAAGATTAGGGCAAGATTATAATCTTTTAGCGGGACGAGTTTGGATTTTGGTTCTCTTGGTCATTACTTTTGCTCCTCTACTATTTTATCAACTTTTTTCTTAATTATGAAAGCTATTATCATTAATCGCTATGGCGATAGTAATGTTCTCCAATACACCGAAATAGAAAAGCCAATTCCCCAAGAAAAAGAAGTCTTAATTAAGATTATGGCAGCGGGAATTAATCCGATTGATTGGAAGATTCGTCGGGGGATGCTCAAAATAGCCACAGGTAATAAATTTCCCCTGCAATTAGGTTTTGATTATGGGGGAATTATCGTTGAAAAAGGCAGTCAGGTGGAACAATTCCAGATCGGAGATGAGGTTTTTGGTTTTCTCAATCAATTACCCGGTAGAACCTATGCTGAATATGCAATTATTCCCGCTTCCCTATTAGTTAAAAAACCGCATAATCAGAGTTTTATTGAAGCTGCTGCTACTCCTTTAGCCGCTTCTACCGCTTTGCAAGTCTTGCGCGATTTTGGCGGTATTCAAGCAGGAAATCGGATTTTAGTTAATGGTGCATCGGGAGGAGTGGGTAGCTTTGCCGTGCAGATAGGAAAAATTTTCTCCGCGCAAGTAGATGGAATTTGTAGTAGTAAAAATATCGATTATGTCACCTCTTTAGGAGCAGATAAAGTTATCGATTATACCCAAGAAGATTGGAGAAAAACTGAGCAGAAATATGATATAATCTTCGATGCTGTGGCTAAGTCTTCTTTTTGGCACTGTCGTCAGCTTTTAAAACCCCAAGGCACCTATATAACCACCCTCCCAAATCCAGGAATTATCCTCCTAAATTATCTCGGTGCTTGGTTGCCCCAAAAAGGGAAACTGATATTTTTTGCTCAAGCACAAGCGTCCGACTGGCAATTTCTCAAAGAAGCGATCGAATCGGGTAAATTAACTGTTAGAATCGATCGCACCTATACTTTTTCCCAGGTGGTAGAAGCTCATAATTATAGTGAATCGGAAAGAGTGCGAGGAAAAATAGTCTTAATCCCCGATTAAGGACAAATAGTTAGGGATTTTCCCGATTTTTTGGGGAACGAGTAAATAGTTTTAAGTAGGTAGAAACAGAGAATTCTTTAATTGGGAAGGTGATAAAAGTCAAGGGATTAATAGTAATAATAATATTGCGGCTATCCCTCTGTACCGCCTTGATAATCTGTTTAGCCACCCAATCGGCGGACATAATACCCACAGGATTTAAATTACTCTTAAAAGGGCCAAGAATTAGCTTTCTTACCACACAGGGGGCATCTAAACGACGCAGGGTAATCATATCACCGATCGCCCGTTTACTGAGTTCGTAGAGGGGACTAAAGGCAGGATTAACCTCCGCTTCCGAGGTATTCACCCAGACTTCCTTGCGGGCAATTTGCTCGTTAGTGCGGACAGTTTTGAAGAATAATTCCATTAAACGCCAGACGGAAAAAGTATTCACTTGGTAGGCTAATTCGATCGCTTCTGGGGTTCTTTGGCCGTGGACATTAACGCCATGATTTAAAATCAGTATATCTACAGACTTAAATAGGTCCTCAAGTTGCGTTTCTTCACCGATTTGCCATTTTACGGTTTTTACAGGTACTGATTCGCCGTTAATTTCAATAGCGATCGCATTGTCCCCGGAAGTGAGCGCGATCACCTTGGCTCCCTTCAGTTGTAGGTACTTTAACAGCGATCGCCCTAAAGTTCCATTCGCTCCGGTAATGGCGATCGTTTTACCCTTGAGAGAAAGTGCCGTCCCCATCAATTTATCCATAAAGGTGAAAGTTCCACAATAATAAGCCTTTTGGTTATCAAAATGGTGTCGCCAGTGGTAAGTACGATTAACGCGCCATTGAGCCGGTAAACTCTCAAATTGCCCCGGACGATGGGTTAAATCGGTTAATTCCTCCAGATTGGCGATCCCTAAACCTCGACCGATCGCCGTGCTGAGAAAAGCCAAAGTATAAAGGGAACCTAACCAACCCAACCAAGGGCGATCGAAACCCCAAGAGTAGGCCAGTAGTACCGGTAAAACACTGGCAGCCAACATAACCAAGGCCTCCGGTACATCATTGTACCAGTGGGCCCGACGATAAATTTCCTCGCTCATTACCGACAGATCGGGACGAAAAACCCGATGATGCCAGACGTGCAGACGATAAAGGGGCTGCCAATGGTGGGCCAGAGCATGATAGCAATCACGCACGATCTCCACCCAAATAATTGAGCCACAAATCAGTCCGACACAGAGGAGCAGGTTTGACATAGGGGATAAATGTTAAATTTTCTCAACGAATGTAAACAAAGCAATCTTAGCCCAAAAAGCGCATTTATCGGGTAAAAGGAACCAATAGCCTGAAAAACTGGGGTTTCCTTCCCGAAAAAACTTAAGATTCTGTTAAAAATTTTAACAATTTTCGGTAAGATAAAGCAAGAAATAAGCTTCTATTTGAACAGTTACTTAACCTGAGTCGATTATGGCAGAAAATTATTGGTCGCGAGAGGATGATAACGAAGAATTAGACCCGATTGGTTCCCTCCTATCTGACTGGTCCGATCCCGAAGATGAGGAGGACGAATTTAGGAGCGAAATTTTTCAAGGCCGATCGGGACGCAGACAGAAAGCGGCTTTTAGCCTCATGGCGATCTGGACAATAATTATCGGACTTCATTGGCTTAGTTGGGGTTATTGGGCAATTATCGCCTTAACTATGGTACTATCGGGGCAAGCTTTGCGGCTGCTGTTCACCAAACCGGAAACGCCGCCAATTCCTTTACTGGATCAAGATCTAGCCTCTGTCCCCAGGGTGTCCCTCTTAGTAGCGGCCAAAAATGAAGAAACCGTAATCACGAAACTGGTTAATTATCTCTGTCATCTAGACTATCCCCAAGATAAATTAGAAGTTTGGATCGTCGATGACTATAGCACCGATAACACGGGTGCGATTCTCGATCGCCTGGCTCTAGAATATCCCCAATTACAAATTCTCCATCGTCCTGCTAATGCCGGAGGTGGCAAATCCGGAGCCTTGAATCAGGTTTTATCCCTGACTAACGGGGAAATTATCGGCGTATTCGATGCCGATGCGGGATTATCCTCCGATTTACTGCGTCATGTGGTCCCAATGTTCGACGATCGAGAAGTGGGTGCGGTACAGGTGCGAAAAGCGATCGCCAATGCCGCCGAAAACTTCTGGACCAAAGGACAAGCGGTAGAAATGATCTTTGATAGCTGTTTTCAACAGCAACGGATCGCGGTGGGAGGGATCGGAGAATTGCGCGGAAATGGTCAATTTGTCCGTCGTAGTGCCTTAAATCGTTGCGGGGGGTGGAATGAACAAACGATCACCGACGATCTTGATTTAACTATTCGTCTCCATATCGATAATTGGAAAATTAATGTCTTAAATTTTCCCGCAGTAGCGGAAGAAGGGGTGACAACTGCGATCGCTTTGTGGCATCAGCGCAATCGTTGGGCCGAAGGTGGTTTTCAGCGTTATCTCGACTATTGGAAAGCAATTTTAAAGTCTCCCATGCCTTGGCCGAAAAAGTTTGATTTAATTGCTTTTTTGCTCGTTCAATATATCTTACCTGCGGCCGCTATTCCCGATCTTTTAATCACTATTACCCAGCATCAAGCTCCGATTTTAACTCCTTTAACTGGTTTGGCTCTTTCCCTTTCTCTCTGGGGGATGGTGACAGGATTAATCCGAGTCAATACGGGTAGAAAATTCACTTTTGCTCTCGGTTTGGACATCCTTGCTCAAACCATTCGCGGCATGATTTATATGATGCACTGGTTTATTATTATTCCCAGTGTCAGCCTGCGGATGGCTTTGCGTCCTAAACGTTTAAAATGGGTGAAAACCGTTCATCTGGGGGAACATCTCAGCGCCGAAGTTTAATTTTCGAGGATAGACTCCAAAAACTTTGGCTTTATCAGGCCGGAAATCCCTTGTCAGTCAAGGTTACAGCCTTTGGAAACCCCTTTGGGGAAAATTTCCAATTTCCTTAATCATGCTTGCTACCAATAATGTGTTAATTTAGATACAGAATTGAATTCCGTGACAGCACTGGGGTGGCGAAAAGCGCTCGCTCCAGTTTTTTTTCTCGAGAAAACGGGTTTCTTCAAGAAACCCGTTTTCTGTGGGGTTTTTTGCGGGAAGCATCCCCCTCTCCTCGTAGGTTAAAGGGGTGAGGTCATAATAATCCTTTGCCAAAACCGACTTTTCAGAATATAATAAACAAGAGTAGTCATTCATCGCTCAGATTAGTTAAGATGATATTACATGACTAATAATATTGACCATGACCGCTTATTTAAGGAGTTAATCTCCACCTTTTTTGTCGAATTTATTGAGTTATTTTTTCCTCAATTGATGGATTATTTAGATAGGGACTCGATTACTTTTTTAGACAAAGAAGTATTTACCGATGTCACGGAAGGAGAAAGACATGAAAGCGATTTAGTCGCACAGGTTAAGTTTCGAGGAAAAGAATCTTTTTTTCTGATTCATGTCGAGGCGCAGGAAAGTTCTCGAAAATGGTTTAATCGGCGAATGTTTACTTATTTTGCTCGCTTTCATGAGAAATTTGTCTTGCCGATTTATCCGATTGTAATTTTTTCTTATTCAAAGCCAAAAAGAGAAGCAATTAGTCAATATGTAGTCGATTTTCCTGATTTAAAAGTCTTAGAATTTAACTATCAAGTAGTGCAGTTAAATCGATTAAATTGGCGAGATTTTCTCAATCAACCGAATCCGGTTGCTTCAGCTTTGATGGCTAGGATGAACATTGCCGAGAAAGAGCGAGCCAAGGTAAAAGCGGAATGTCTGCGCTTGTTAATTACTTTAAAGTTAAATCCTGCAAAAATGCAATTAATTTCTGGATTTATTGATACATATCTCAATCTAAATCCAGTGGAAGAGAGACAATTTCAAGAAGAGATTAGCACATTTAGTCAACCCGTACAGGAGGGAGTTATGCAAATTACCACCAGTTGGATGCGTCAAGGTATTGAACAAGGTATCGAACAAGGTATTGAACAAGGTATCGAACAAGGTATTGAACGGGAAAAGACATTGATTCTTCGTCAACTTAAACGCAAGTTAGGGGAGATTAATCCTTCATTGGAAACTAAAATCATGCAGTTAAGTATTGATGATGTTGAAGTATTAGGAGAAGCTTTATTCGATTTCTCTACGGTTGAAGATTTAATCAATTGGTTAAATACTTTAATTACCCTGTAAAATTGTCATTTTCAGGTATGAATTTCAGTTAACAGTTAACAGTTATCAGTGTATTTCCCCATCTCCTCGCAGGAGTCGCAATTCCCCCTCTCCTACGAGGAGATGGGGTTAGGGGGAGAGGTAAAATCATTCATTTCCAGAACTGATTCGCTACATTTCATCTACTAGCAATACATTTTGATGAGCTAACTGTTTCCATTGCCTATCATTAGTGATAATGTAGGTTGCTGAATATGCGATCGCTGTTCCCAGTTGAATCGCATCGGGTGTTTTGAGAGTGTATTGGGTACGAAGAGCGATCGCCTCATTAGCAATAGATAAATCGATTGGTAACAGAGTAATTTGGCTCGAACGGGTGAAATATGTCCGGTATTGTTCTACCAACTCCTGATTACCTATCCTTGCTGGATGGGTAACAATTTCGATAAAAGTGATCATCGAAGTGATAACCTTAACCTGATAAATGGAGACATCATAAAATAACTTTTCCATATAAGGAAAAAAGATGGGATGTTGCTCGAAAAAGTAAATAAAAGGAGCCGTATCTAAAAATACAATATTTCCCGTTTGTAAAACTATTCCCATGATGATCGCTCCTGCTGAATATAAGCATCTACATCAATTGATTGCCACATTTCTTGCCCCAATCCTGCCGCATCGCGGAAATCTAATGGCTTATCTTCTAACTCTGGTTTAGCTTGCAAAAACTTTGCAAAATCCAAAATTTTATTCGCTCGATCTTCAGGCATTGATTTCACGATTTTGTAAATTTCGTCGGCTACACTCATAAGTAAATTCTCTCTTGTCTATTATGGACATTTTACCATAGCAATTTCATCGGGTAGTGAACATTACGAGAAACCCGTTTTCTTGTAATAAATGTTAATTTTTGTGATAGCACCCTTGAAAAATTGGGGATTGTTGGGCTAAAACTGTTAGCAATAAACCTTTGCAGTTAATGTCATGACTTCTCCCCTGTTGCCGATTTTTCCTGCTGTTTACGATAGTTTGTTCGATTTTGCTCAATCTGATGGTTTTTGGGCGAATTTGACAATCGCTGTAGGTTAAGGGGGTGAGGTCATAACAATCCGTTGCCAAAACCGACTTTTCAGAATACAATAGAGAAGAGTAGTCATTCATCGCTCAGATTAGTTAAGATGATATTACATGACTAATAATATTGACCACGATCGCTTATTTAAGGAGTTAATCTCCACCTTTTTTGTCGAATTTATTGAGTTATTTTTTCCTCAATTGATGGATTATTTAGATAGGGACTCGATTACTTTTTTAGACAAAGAAGTATTTACTGATGTCACGGAAGGAGAAAGGTATGAAAGTGATTTAGTCGCACAGGTTAAGTTTCGAGGAAAAGAATCTTTTTTTCTGATTCATGTCGAGGCGCAGGAAAGTTCTCGAAAATGGTTTAATCGGCGAATGTTTACTTATTTTGCTCGCTTTCATGAGAAATTTGTCTTGCCGATTTATCCGATTGTAATTTTTTCTTATTCAAAGCCAAAAAGAGAAGCAATTAGTCAATATGTGGTTGATTTTCCCGATTTTAAGGTCTTAGAATTTAACTATCAAGTAGTGCAGTTAAATCGATTAAATTGGCGAGATTTTCTTAATCAACCGAATCCGGTTGCTTCAGCTTTGATGGCGAAGATGAACATTGCCGAGAAAGAGCGAGCCAAGGTAAAAGCGGAATGTCTGCGCTTGTTAATTACTTTAAGGTTAGATGCGGCGAGAATGCAATTAATTTCTGGATTTATTGATACTTATCTCAATCTAAATCCGGTGGAAGAGATACAATTTCAACAAGAGATTAGCACATTTAGTCAACCCGTACAGGAGGGAGTTATGCAAATTACTACCAGTTGGATGCGTCAAGGTATTGAACAAGGTATTGAACGCGGTATCGAACAAGGTATTGAACGCGGTATCGAACAAGGTATCGAACAAGGTATCGAACGGGAAAAGACATTGATTCTTCGTCAAATTAAACGCAAGTTAGGGGAGATTAATCCTTCATTGGAAACTAAAATCATGCAGTTAAGTATTGATGATGTCGAAGCATTAGGAGAAGCTTTATTCGATTTCTCTACGGTTGAAGATTTAATCAATTGGTTAAATACTTTAACTGCCTAGGTTTGACGTTAGCGATCGCATCTTCGCCATGACAAGGGGTAAGATTGCTTCGGAGAGGGAATTTCAGTTAACAGTTAACAGTTAGAAGTGAGGTCTGCCAAAGGGAATTGACAGACCGCAAAACCTAGGATAGCATTTGTATAATTCTTATCAAAATACGGAGAAAATATGACTCTAGTTATTTCCCAAGAAGTGATTAAAGCAAGTGGTTTATCAGAGGATGAACTGTTGAAGGAAATTGTTGTTATGTTATTCCAACAAGATAAGATTAGCTTAGGAAAAGCAAGTGAGTTATTAGGTATTAATCAAATCAAGTTTCAACGGATGCTTTCTGAACGAGGAATTTGTATTCACTATGATGTTGCTGAGTTTCAGCAAGATATTAAGCATTTAAAAGAGAAAGGTTGGCTATGATTATTATTAGCGATACTTCTCCTCTCAGCAGTCTTGCTCTTGTTGGTTATCTGTCAATCTTAAAAGATATTTATACTAATGTTGTTATTCCCCAAGCAGTTGCCAATGAATTAGCCAATTTAACTGAGGAAATATCCGCATTAAAGCGATAATTTCTCTGAAGTGGATACAGGTTAAACAAGCCACTAATTTAGAACTTGTGCCTTGTTTGAGGAATGAATATAATTTAGATATTGGCGAAGCAGAAGCAATCGCTCTTGCCTTAGAATTAAAAGCAGATGAATTGTTAATTGATGAGCGTCTTGGACGGAGGGAGGCTGTGCGTTTGGGGCTGTCAATTACGGGGGTTCTAGGAGTTCTTTTAATCGCTAAAAATAGAGGATTGATTGCTAAGGTTAAACCGATAATGGAGTCTCTAATTAGCCAAGCAAATTTTCGCATCAGTCATCAACTTTATGAGGAGGTTTTGCAAACGGCAAATGAATTAGATTAAGTTGTGAGGAGGGAATTGAGAGACAATATTCAGAAAAACTGATGATTTAGAAATACAGTTTTCCCGATCAATGTTAATTTCTGTTATGGAAGTCTTGACAAATTCGGGATTGTTGGGCTAAAACTGTTAGCAATAAACCTTTGCAGTTAATGTCATGACTTCTTCACTGTTGCCGATTATTCCTGTTGTTGACGATATTTTGTTCAATTTCGCTCAATCTGATGGCTTTTGGGCAAATTTAGCCATCGCTTTTGGCACAAGTTATGATGTGGTTAAGGCGACGCAATTACGACAGCAGTGGCACAGCCGAAATTTTAGTCAACTTCCCCCGATTGAGGTACTTAGTGATGAGGTTTTGGGGACGGCGAATGGTGCATATTCCAGTAGTACCAATAAGATTTATCTATCAGCATCTTTTTTGAATACGGCCTCGTCAGCAACGATAATTAATGTAATTTTAGAAGAAATTGGGCATTATGTGGATGCTCAAATTAATCAGGTGGATAGTGCGGGAGATGAGGGGGCAATTTTTGCGGAGTTGGTGCAGGGAAATAGTCTGGATGTGGCAACCTTGGAGGTATTGAAAGCTGAGGATGATTCAAAGATAATTAATCTTGAGGGAGAGGCGATCACCGTTGAACAAAATGGACTAATCGATCCTAGTAATTTTACCTTAAATAATTCTGCTCAATTCTGGAATTCTTCAGTTTTACGCTTAACTAATGATTATTGGCAAAGTGGTAGTGCTTTTCTCACCAATACAATTGCCTTATCCAATAATACATCCTTTAACTCTTATTTTCAATTTCAAATTACTAATTCAGACGGGTTAGGAGACGATGACGGAGCAGGAGCGGATGGTTTAGTTTTTATCATACAAACAATTGCCAATAATGCCGGTTCTGTGGGCGGTGGAATCGGCTATGAAGGAATTAATAAAAGTCTAGGAATAGAATTTGATACCTATTATAATTCTTCTCTAGGTGACATTAATGGTAATCATGTCGGAGTTGACCTTAATGGAGATATTAATTCTGTTATTGCTCAACCTGTAACCAATCGTTTGAATAATGGCAATATTTGGAATGCTTGGGTAGATTACAATGGCAGCACAGATGTCTTAGAAGTCCGGGTATCAGAAACCAATCAACGACCTACAACACCCTTATTAAGTTACACAGTTGACCTACTTTCTATCTTAGGTCAAAGTAATGCTTTTATTGGGTTTAGTTCGGGCACAGGAGCAGGGACTGGAATTCATGATATTCTCGATTGGGAATTTAATAACACTTCTAGTCCTATCATCACTCTCGCTGTCTCCCCCGCAAGCGTGACAGAAGACAGCACCCCCAACCTAGTCTACACCTTCACCCGCACCACTCCAACGACCAGCGCCTTAACTGTTAACTATACAGTTGGGGGGACAGCTACTTTTAGTACAGATTACACTCAAAGCGGTGCAGCCAGTTTCACAAGTACAACTGGGACAGTGACTTTCGCGGCTGGTTCATCCACTGCGACGGTAACAGTTAACCCCACTGCTGATACTACAGTTGAAAGTGATGAGACTGTCATTTTAACCCTTGCTTCTGGGACAGGTTATACAGTAGGTACGACTACTCCAGTTACGGGGACAATTACCAATGACGATACCAGTATTACTCTTGCAGTTTCTCCCAGTAGTGTTACCGAAGACGGGACAACAAATCTGGTTTATACCTTCACTCGTAGCGGAGTAACAACTAATCCTTTAACGGTTAATTACACCCTCGGAGGGACAGCGACTTTAAATACCGACTACACTCGTACAGGGACTACCAATACTGTCACCTTTGCTGCTGGTTCAGCGACTGCGACTGTAACCGTTGACCCCACTGCTGACACAATAGTAGAAAGTAACGAAACTGTTATTTTAACCCTTGCTGCGGGGACAGGTTATACAGTAGGTACGACTACTCCAGTTACGGGAACAATTACCAATGACGATACCAGTGTCACCCTAGCAGTTTCTCCCGCAAGTGTTACCGAAGATGGGACAACCAACTTAGTCTATACCTTTACTCGTAGCGGAGTAACCACTAATCCTTTAACAGTCAATTACACCCTCGGAGGGACAGCGACTTTAAATACCGATTACACTCGTACAGGGACTAACAATACAGTCACCTTTGCTGCTGGTTCATCCACTGCTACCGTAACAGTTGACCCCACTGCTGACACAATAGTAGAAAGTAACGAAACTGTTATTTTAACCCTTGCTGCGGGGACAGGTTATACAATAGGTACTCCCAACGCAGCCACGGGAACAATTAATAATGATGATACCAGTGTCACCTCGCAACTCTCCATTAATGACATCACCGTAGTGGAAGGTAAAGATAATAATGCCATCCTCACCGTCACGGTTGATAACCCCAATCCGCAACCAATTACCTTCAACTATACCACTGCACCCATTAATGCTACCGCCAATGTAGATTATACTAGCAAAACTGGAACTATCACCATTGCTGCTAATACTTCCACTGCTACTATTAGCATTCCCATCCTCAATGATAACCTCAACGAAGCCGATGAAGCCTTTACAGTAACCCTCTCCAATCCCGTTAATGCTACCATCAATCCCGAAGGAGGAATAGGAGAAGTTATCATTACTGATACTTGGCAAAGCAGTATCACTCGCACCTTACCCAACAATGTGGAAAACCTCAGACTAATTGGCACTAATAATATTAATGGTACGGGTAACGCTGGTGACAATAATATCACTGGAAATAGTGGCAATAATCAAATCAATGGAGGTGCGGGAATTGATACTTTAATCGGTGGTTTAGGTGCAGATATCTTCATCTTCCAATTTGGTCAATCTACCATATCAACAAGCGATCATATCACAGATTTTGCCATCAATAGTGATAAAATTGACTTATTAACTCAAGGTGGAACTGCCATGAATGCGCCTAGTAGTTTCAGTCGTGCTGCTAATAGCACTGTCACCACTTTACAGAATTTAATCAATCAAGTATTTACTGATGCCAATGGAGCGATTACAGGTAATCAAGGATTAGGGGTTAATAGTGCCGCCTTAGTTCAGGTAACAACCGGTGCAATAGCTGGAACTTACCTCGTTATTAATGATAGCACGGCTGGCTTCCAATCCAGCAATGATTTATTAATAAATATCACCGGATTTACTGGTACTTTACCAGCTTTAGGGAACATTCCAGTGGGTAATTTCTTTATCTAAGTTTCTAAGCTCTCCTTCTAAGTCACCTAGAAAACGGGTTTCTCGGAGAAACCCGTTTTCTGGACTTTAAGAAAAAAAAACGTTTCGCTGACAAACTCTATAAAGAACGTAGGTTGGTTTGAAGCATGAAACCCAACGCCTGCTCATGTTAAGCTTTTCACGACTACTTATAGTTAATCATGTATTTCTGGCAATTTCGTGTTTATCAGCGTCCTTTGCTGCATCCCCTACAAACCCATCACGGACTATGGGAAATTAGGGAAGGAATTATTATTCGCTTAGAAGCGGAAGATGGACGTATTGGATGGGGAGAAATTGCTCCTTTACCTGAATTTGGTTCGGAAACATTATCGGCAGCAATATTATTCTGTCAAAGTCTCGAAAATCCCCTATCAATAAATTCAATTTTTTCTATTCCTGAACAATTTCCCGCTTGTCAATTTGCCTTTGAATCAGCTTTAGAAGATTTAAGTATCGAGAATAAATCAAGAGAATTAGAACCGAAAAATTATAGTTATTTATTACCCACCAGTGCGGCAGTATTTCCCTGTCTAGATGATATTTTAGCCGTCAATCAAACTAATACTTATAAATGGAAAATTGCAGTTAATTCTCTCAAGCAGGAGTTAAACTTATTTGAAAAATTAATTGACCGATTACCCAGGGGAATTAAATTGCGTTTAGATGCCAATGGGGGATTAAGTATTGCTGAGAGTAAAATCTGGTTAAAAATTGCCGATGAATCTAAAATAATTGAATTTATCGAACAACCTTTACCCCCGTCTCAATGGTTAGAAATGTTGCAATTAAGTCAAGATTTTACCACGGAGATTGCCTTAGATGAATCCGTAGCCAATCTTCGACAAATAGAGGAATGTTATCAACGGGGATGGCGAGGAATTTTTGTGATTAAACCTGCTATTACCGGTTCAATCCAAGGGTTAAGAAATCTCTGGGAAAAATATCCCTTAGATTTAGTGTTTTCCTCGGTTTTAGAAACTAATATCGGCAGAAAATCCGCTTTACGTCTAGCACAAGAATACCCCAAAAAGGAGCGAGCTTTAGGTTTTGGTGTGCAACAATGGTTTAATGATAGTGACCCCGATTGGTTAGAAAAACTGTGGACGACATCAGCAAACAATTAGCATATCTCAGTCAAAAAGATTGGTTATATGGATACAATAGCCAGAAATTTTATCAATTATATCAGTCCTATTGTCAGAAATTTATCGCCGCAGATAATCCTCGATTAACTATACTGCTTGCTGAAGGCAATCCCCTTAAATTCTTAGCGATATTCTTGGCTGCCGTCAGTGCCAAAAGTTGCCTATTTTTAGCTAATCCCGACTGGAAAACTAACGAATGGGAACAGGTTTTCTCTCTGATGCAACCCGATTATATTTTTGGCGAAAATATCAAGGTTTTTAACTATAATTTTCCTCCTGTCAATCCTTTGACTAATTCTCTGATGATACCCACAGGGGGAACCTCGGGAAAAATTCGCTTTGCTATCCATAACTGGTTAACTTTAACTGCTTCTGTCAAAGGTTTCTCTGAATATTTTCAAGTCAAGCAGGTTAACTCTTTTTGCCTATTGCCTTTATATCATGTTAGTGGTTTAATGCAGTTTCTGAGAAGTTTTTTAACGGGGGGAAATTTTGCTGTTATTCCTTACCATAAAATCAAACAAGAGCGCATAAATAATCTCAATCTTCAAGATTATTTTATCTCTTTAGTTCCCAGTCAATTACAATTTTTTCTAGAAAATGATCCTCAATGGTTAGCCAATTTTAAAACAGTTTTCCTAGGAGGTTCCCCTGCATGGCCATCTTTACTAGAAAAAGCTAGAGAATATAATATTTCTCTGTCTCCTACCTATGGAATGACGGAAACTGCCTCACAAATTGTCACTCTTAAACCAGAATATTTTCGACGAGGCAATAATAGTAGTGGACAGCTATTACCCCATGCTCAGATAAAAATTAATCCCGATAACCAGAAAATTATTATTGAAGCAAAATCTTTATTTTTAGGTTATTATCCCCATCTTAATCAAGCAAGCTACTTCGAGACCGATGATTTAGGTTACTTCGATGAAAGTGGTTATTTATATATAATTGGTCGCGATAGTCAAAAAATAATTACTGGAGGAGAAAACGTTTATCCTCTTGAGGTAGAAACTGCCATTAGACACACTAATTTAGTTAAAGATGTGGTGGTTTTAGGATTGCCAGATTCTCGATGGGGACAGGTAATTGTGGCTTTTTATGTCCCCGTTAATTCTCAGATAGACCAGACAATTATTCAATCCCAGATTAAAGATAAATTAGTCAATTATAAACTGCCGAAACATTGGATAAAATTACCAGAGATACCAAAAAGTCCTCAAGGTAAGATTAATCAAACCACTTTAATTAAATTAGCCGAAACTTTTTTTGACACCGAGTCAAACCCCCGACGATAATTATAGCAGTTATCTTAATGGTGAGTTATGAGGGGTTCCTAAATTGGCTTCATTTTCTCGGCCAAAAGCCAAGGGATTTACTCGGTATATGGCAGCAAAATCGCTGTTTTTTTCTCGACGAATTTCTGGTAATGGTAATCTCTGGCTCATTTTATTAATAAATGTTAAAAGTTGATAGCTATCTTGCTAAAGATTGACCGCTTAGGCAATAATATTAAGTTTATCATCCCCATTAAAGTAAAGAATGCTCAACGCTTTTATTTGGCTACCGATTATAGGGGCGATACTGATTGCCTACACGCCTCTAGAGGCGAAAAAAGTGCGAGGATTAGCTCTAACTCTTGCTGTCGTTCTCTTACTGCTTAATATTCTCCTTGGCTGGCAATTTGACCCTAGTAACCCGCAAATGCAGTTCACGGTTAACCTGCCTTGGATTAATTTCCTCGGTTTCAATTATGCCCTCGGTGTCGATGGATTGTCATTCTCATTACTTTTTCTTAACAGCATCTTGACAATAATTGCTCTTTATGCTAGTGGCACAGAGGTTAACCGGCCGAAATTTTACTATTCTCTGCTCTTGTTACTCAATGCCGGAGTAGCGGGGGCCTTTCTAGCACAGGATTTACTGCTATTTTTCCTATTTTACGAATTAGAAATCGTCCCTCTTTACTTTCTCATTGCCATTTGGGGGGGGCAAAGACGCGGCTACGCGGGCATGAAATTTTTATTATACACGGCAATTTCAGGCTTTTTAGTGCTAATTTCCTTCCTCGGCTTAGTTTGGCTAACCGGTGCTAATAATTTCGCCTATAATCCCCTTTTATCGAACAATTTAGACGTTAAAACCCAATTACTGCTCCTCATACCCCTTCTGATTGGATTAGCAATCAAAATCCCGATTTTTCCCTTTCATACTTGGCTACCGGATGCCCACGTGGAAGCATCTACCCCCGTTTCTGTGCTTTTAGCGGGAATATTACTCAAATTAGGAACCTATGGACTGCTGCGCTTTGGAGTCGGTTTATTCCTCGATGCTTGGGTGACTATCGCCCCTTGGTTAGCAACGATAGCAGCTATCAGCGCCCTCTACGGGGCCAGTTGCGCTATTGCCCAAAAGGATATGAAAAAAGTAGTCGCTTATTCTTCCATTTCCCACATGGCCTATATTTTACTAGCGGCGGCGGCCACCACCAGATTAAGCATCACTGCGGCGATTTTGCAGATGATTAGTCACGGTTTAATTTCCGCTTTATTATTTTTGTTGGTGGGAGTAGTGTATAAAAAAACCGGCAGCCGGGATGTGGATTATCTACGCGGTTTATTAAATCCCGAAAGAGGTTTACCAATCACGGGAATGTTAATGATTTTAGCGGCTATGGCCAGCGCCGGCATCCCCGGAATGGTGGGATTTATCGCCGAATTTTTGGTCTTTCGTGGCAGTTTCCCGATTTTTCCGATACAAACGCTCTTATGTTTGGTCGCTAGTGGTTTAACCGCAGTATATTTTCTCCTGATGATTAATCGGGTTTTCTTTGGTCGTTTAACCCCTGAATTATCGCGCATTCCTCGCAGTACCTGGCCCGAAAGATTTCCCGAAATTGCTTTGGCTTTATTTATTATTGTTTTGGGATTACAACCGAGTTGGATGATTCACTGGAGTGAAAACCAAGCATCAATGTTATTAACTGGCACGGCAATCAGTCAAAAGCAATCATAGAAAGCTTTTCCGGAATTGTTAAAACCTAGACCGAAACTAACTTGTGGATAGGAGCCGAAACGTCAAAAATTTTTGGCCTTGCGGAGGGAATTAACCGTTAAAACCACCTGTTCCCCCACCAGTTCAATTTCTTCTAAAGTGTTAAAACGACTCAACCCGAAGCGCAGGGAGGCATAAGCGAGAGATTCGGGGCGACCCAAGGCAGTTAAAACGTGGGAGGGGGCGGTATGGCTAGAAGAACAGGCAGAACCGGAGGAAAGCGCCACTATTGGCTGTAATCCTAACAATAACGCCGCACCGTCCACCCCTTCAATACTAATATTTAAATTTCCGGCTAATCTTTGGCTAGGATGACCATTGAGATAAATTCTGTCTAATTGACTGATAATCTCCCATAAACGGGCTTTTAACTGATTTAAGTGGCTGGTATCTTCTTCAATCGCTTTGATGCCCAATTCTACTGCCTTGGCAAAACCGACAATTTGCGGTGTAAATATTGTACCCGATCGCAGTCCTTTTTCCTGGCCTCCCCCTTGAATTTGAGCGGCGAGACGGACTCTGGGGTTTCGGCGCCGGACGTACAGCGCACCGATTCCCTTGGGTCCGTGGACTTTGTGGGCAGTTAAGGACATCAAATCTATATTCATTTCCTCCACATCTAGGGGAATTTTGCCGATTGCTTGGGCCGCATCCGTATGAAAAAGTACCTGATACCGGCGACAAATCGCCCCAATTGCCGCTAAAGGTTGAATCACCCCAATCTCGTTATTAGCAGCCATAATTGACAGCAAAATCGTGTCAGGACGCAAAGATTTTTCTAGTAGTTCCAAGTCAATTAGACCATCAGCACCGACGGGTAAAATTGTCACCTCAAAACCCAATTTTTCCAGATAATGACAGGGATCTAAAACGGCGCGATGTTCTGTCACCACCGTAACTATATGCCTTCCCTTGGCGAAATAAGCTTCGGCAACTCCTTTGATAGCGAGGTTATTGGCCTCCGTTGCTCCACTGGTAAAAATAATTTCTTCGGGGCTACTATTAATAGCAGCGGCGATTGTTTCTCTTGCCTGTTTAACCGCGGCCTCGGCTGTCCAACCATAGACATGATTAATACTACTGGCATTACCAAAGTGTTCGGTAAAATAGGGCAACATCGCCGCCAGAACTTGCGGATCTAGCGGTGTTGTGGCGTGGCAATCTAGATAAATCGGCTTTTGAGACATATTTTTCCCCTGCGGGGGATTTGAGAAGGAGATATCCCCTGTTTTAAGAGAATCTCTGAAAGTGTATTGCTAATCTATGTTAACAAAAAAGTATCGGATATTAGTCAACAGCTTACGACTCAGACCAGAACTTTAAGATTTAATAATGAGAGCGCAATCGCTCCATGACAGGGGTTAGAATTGCCCTATCCCAATGCTGTTAAGTAACCCGACGGGATTAATAACACATATTTTTCGGCTCCATCATGGCTAAAAAATCGAAGACATTTAGTGAACTGCTCAGGCTGCAGACAATGTCTCAAGGGTCTGAAAAACCCTTGAAAAGCTTTGAGAAGAAATAAAGGCGATTCAGGTGGTTAGCCGACGTTGACCCTGAGGAGCAAATGGCGGCTTTAGACGCTTAGAAAAAACACCTGATTCATTACCCTATTGACCATCGAGCAGCGATTTGCAGGAGAGAAATTTGAGATGGATGATTCCCAGAAATATGAGGCTGACTGTCAAAAAATAAGAAAAGTCAATCATGAATTACTAAAGGATTTCGAGAGTTGGCTAGAATCATCAGGTTTGTCGGAAAAAACCATTAATAATCATATTTCAAATATAGATTTTTATATCAACGAATATTTACTCTATGAGGATGCAGTAGAAGCTAAAGACGGGGTAGATATGGTCGGTGACTTTTTGGGTTATTGGTTTATCAAAAAGGCACTGTGGGCCAGTCAATCAAGCCTCAAGGCTAACGCAGGTAGTCTGAAAAAGTTCTACACTTTCTTACTTGAAAAAGGCCTAATAGATAAAAATGATTTGCGAGAACTTAAAGAAACCATCAAGGAAGAACTGAGTGAATGGCTGGAAACCCTAGAGTGATACGATGACCCATTGAGTGAAGATATGTGGGATGTTTGGTGATTTTAGCCGAGGGGCAATCCCCCACCCTCTGGCTGGGCAGCTATAATATCATTGTCAGGACACAATAAGAGCGAGACAATGGAAACATTAGAATTAGAAAGCTGCCAGTCGATTCTTAAAGCTGGTCAAACGACCACAGAAATAGCTTTACAATTGTTTGACGCTCTCGAACCCGTGAGTTTAGACTTTATGCTCGGTGTTTGGCAAGGTTCTGGACTTGAGACAAATCACCCAATGGATGGTTTATTAGAGGCATCTAATTGGTATGGTAAAGAATTTGTCGATACTGAGAATGTCCACCCCCTGTTATTTTTAGATGGTCAGGGAAAAATTTTTAAGGTGGCACCCAATCCCACGGCCATGAACTGGATTTTGAAGCTGCCGATACTGAAAAATAATTCTCTGAAACCTTTGCTGATGCTGACCAACTCCTTGCTAAAAACAGAGACAAGTCAGGCTAGACTGCGAATGATGGAATATCGGGGCAAAGTCAGCGCCACAATGATTTATGATTATTTGCCGATTAATGACTCTTTTCGGAAAGTAGATGATAATACGGTGCTGGGAATTATGGATTTCAAAAAGTTTCCCCAGCCTTTCTTTTTTGTTCTCAAGCGATGTCAAAAACATTTTAATTCTTGAGGTTCGATTTGAAATTGTTCGCGCTCGTCCAGTTGCCAAGCTTGTAAATCGATCGCTCGTCCTGAAACTACGGAGACAATTAAATAAGTATATCCTGACCAGGCTAATTGGCGATCAATTTCCGAGGGAATGGCGGCATGATCTGGATGAGAATGATAGATTCCAATAATTTCTAGCTGGTTTTCCCGCGCCGATTTTTGAGCTTGTAAAAGCACTTCTGGGGCAATACTAAAGCGGTTTTTTCTATTGCCTGACCAGTTATTTTCTGTTGCCTGTATGCTGATAACTTCGGCTGCTGTCTCGGTAATTTTTCCTAGGAGTAATCCACAACATTCTTCGGGATAGGTGGATTCTGCGTGGGTGAAAATAGACTGGTAAATTTGGTCTGTAATCAGGATCATAGGGTGGAGTAAACGAGTCGCAAATGCTATGGACAACAGGGTAAGCGCATCTCAATTTTGGCCAACCATTTTCTTGCTTCTAGCTGGCTATTTTGTCACCCGCCAACTGAGTTTAAGATTAACCCAAAAGTTCCAAACCGTGACGATAGCGATGGCGATGAAGTTAGCTAGATAGCGATTGATTCCTAAACCATTAAAGAGAAGGTTGAGCAGCAAGACGTTTAAAATTAAACCGGCTAAACAGATCAAATTGAACTTTAAAAATCTTTTCCAGCGTTTATTCCAACCCCGTTGACGAGCGGATAAATCGCCAAAAGTCCAGCGATCATTCCAGATAAAATTATTAATAATTGCTAATTCGGCGGCGATGATTTTACTGCGGGTTAATCCCCAACCCAAAGCGGCGGGATCACTGAGAAGATAGAGAAAGGCCATATCAACAAAAACCCCGGTTAATCCCACTAAACCGAAGCGAATAAATCTATCTAAAGGTAGATTGACAATTGCATCTAAAAACCTTAGTGGCCTTTGAGAGCGCAAACGCAGCAGATGGAAGATATATTCTAGCCATTGTTTCCAAGTTACCTTACTTTCCCCCTCTAGCCGCTCTTGGAAGACATAACCCACTTCTCCGATGGTTTTGATGCGACCTTTGCCGATGACTTCTAGTAAAATTTTGTAACCGGTGGGATTGAGAATCGGACCGGCGATCGCTTGACGGCGGACCATAAAGTAACCGCTCATGGGATCGGAGACGCGACCGACCACCTCTGGCAGTAGAATTAAACCAAGAATTTGAGCGCCGCGGGAGAGAAATCTTCGCAGCAGACTCCACTCGCTCACTCCTCCTCCTTCGACGTGACGACTAGCAAGAGCTAAATCGGCTCCTTTTTCGATAGTTTCGAGCAGATTATAGAGAATTTCGGGGGGATGTTGCAAGTCTCCATCGATTACTCCTAGTATCTCACCCCTTGACCCTTGCCAACCCCGCACCACTGCCGACGCTAATCCTTTTTCTCCCTGACGACGCATCACCCGCAGTTGCGGGTAATCCGGGGTTAATTTGCTGGCTAATTCCCAAGTGCGATCGGGACTGTCATCATCGACGATAATTAGTTCATACTGACCTGGAATTTTTCGATCGAGTAATTGACTGAGATTCTCGACTAGGGGAATAACGTTATCTCGCTCGTTATAAGTGGGAATAACTAGAGATAATTTGAGTAATTGCGGCGAATCTCTGAGAATATAACTATTATTGCCAATAATTCCTTCAATTTGCTCTAAAAAAGGGATTTGCAAAGAGCCGACGGGGGTGGTTAAAAAGGGATAGGGTGGAGAGTTGGTCACTCGCTTACACTCACAGACTAAAACAGGTTTAGAGACGCACAATTTACCGGCAAAGTTGTTGAAACCAGAATTTTGAGCTAACTACTGGCGATGCGGAATCCTAATACACTATAGCGATTATCGGGGCTAAATTGGCCTCGACTAGCGGAGCGACATTCCCTCAATTCTGTCCCCCAACCACCTCCACGCAGGACGCGATAACGATTGCCGGTGCTATTAGGATCGGCCGGCCATACTTGGTCATCGTTGGGAGCATTGTTATAGTTGCGATGCCAAGGATCGGCACACCATTCGTATAAACTGCCATGTAAATCGTATAATCCGAAGGCATTTGGGGGAAAACTGCCTACAGGGGTGGTTTTAGCTCGAAATTCGCTCTCTCTTTCCACTGCGTAGGGAAATTTAATGGCATAGTAGTTAGCGAATTCACTGGTAAGGGTGGCACCAAAGTAGAAGGGTGTGGTAGTGCCGGCACGACAAGCATATTCCCATTGTGCCTCGCTTGGGAGTCGATAGTTTCTGCCGGTGGCCTTGGCAAGTCGATCGCAAAACTCGATCGCATCATACCAAGAGATGCTATCGACGGGTAAGTTATCCCCTTGGAAGTGGGAGGGATTGGGGTTCAAATCGCGGTTAATTTTGGGCAGATTAGCGACAATTTGCCATTGTTGTTGAGTTATCGGGTATTTACTCAGGTAAAAACTGTTCACCTTGACTAAGCGCTGGGGTTTATCACTACCAGTAAAGTCTCCTTTTTCTCCGTCCGGTGTCCCCATGATAAAAGTGCCAGCGGGGATAGCAATCATCTCTAATCCCGCAAGGGTTTCGCTGTAGTATTCGGCACTGCGGAAATTGCGCTCGATCACGAAACCGCTAGGATCGAGAGTGACGGTTTCAAAGGAAAAGCTTTGTCGGGGGGGAAAAGAGGAATTTTGGGGGGGTTGCGGGGGTATGATTGCTGTAGCGGTGGGGGGGGAAAAAATATTTTTTCTATCTAGAATCGCTGCCAGTCCGACTCCTGCACCGATCAGACTGAGCCACTGGCCAAATTTACGTCTGTTTACTTTAATCATCCCGATTTTTCTGTCATTATCACCCTATCTATTATACCATGAAATTCTGACTCTTATTTAGTCACTGCCACCTATACTTAATAATCGATGCCCAGCTTTTTGACTGTCCATAAACATTGGTTGATTGCAGCAATTATCACCTGCTTAGGTGCTTTTTTGCGAATCTATAATTATGATTCTTTGCCTCCGGATAATTGGACTGCTGACGAATATGCTTTTGCTTGGAGTGGCATGAGTTTATTACAAACGGGTATCCCCACCAGTTGGTCATGGTTGAGTCCCACGGATAATTTTCCTACGGTGGTTTGGGAAGCGAAAAATATCCGTTATCGTTTGGTGACTCCCTGGTTTGATCATCCTCCTTTATTTGGTTTATTGGTGGGTTTATTTGCTCTTTTAGGAGGAGCAAAGACTTTTTTTGATTGCAGTTTAACTATTATTAGAGTCCCTTCTTTACTCTTAGGTATTGCTGCGATAGTTTTGGTCTATTTACTGGCTCTGAAGTTGAGTAATCTATCGATCGCTATAATCGCTAGTTTAATTTATGCCACTAATCCCAATACAGTTTTCCTCTCTCGGTTAGCTATTAGTGAAAATTTAATGATTGTTTTGTGCTTATTGGTTGTCTTACTTTATTGGCAATACTATCAAAATAAGCAGAAAAAATATCTCTATATCGCCGCTTGTTTAGCTGGTTTAGCCTGTTTAGTCAAGGTAACAGCTATATATTTAGTAGTATTATTAATTGTCCTCTTGATTTACGAAAAGCAAGGACGAGAAGCCATTTATGTGACTGTGATCGGTGCTTTCTTTTTCTCTCTCTATTTTCTCTACGGTGCTATCTATGACTACGATTTCTTTCGGAAGATATTTCAAGAACAATCCCTGCGCTTCGAGGACTTTAACTTTGTCAAATATCTAACCACTCCCACGGTATTTTTCGAGGATGGTTGGCTAATTTTTAGCTGGTTAACCCTCTTACCCTTTCTCCGAAAGAATCCCGCTAGTCCCCAAGTTAGATTACTCGCTTTACCGGTAATCCTCTACACCTTAATTTTAGTTGCCACGGGAGCGCAAAGTCACTTCTTTACTTGGTATATAATTCCTTTTTATCCGTTTATGTTTATTATTCTAGCCATCTTTCTCGATGATTTTCGCCAAGAAACGGACGGATTAACTGCCTCAATTATTTTTATCTTTCTGGGAGTTTGGTCGATTCATCTCAACCTGACAGCATGGATTTTAGCTTCTCCCTACGGTCGCTATTATTTTATGATCGGTACGGCAGCAATTCTGGGAGTATTCTATCTCAAGGATATTTTTGGTCTCTTTAAAAAATTCTGGATAGATCGCTTTACTTTCCTGTTATTCTTGGCCCTGCTGGCAGCTAATATCAATGTGGTATTAACCTATAAGTTTTCTGGTTAAAACTTAGCAAGAAGGGAACCCGAAAAGGGATAAATTAGCCTGGGAATCGAGAGTAAACTTAACCTGGATCGCTGACTTGAAAGAGGGTGTAGGGTGTAGGGTGTGGGGTGTAGGGAAGGAACCCTCTTTCATCTGTGGGGGTGAAAATTTTTTCATCGGGACTGACTTAGGAATAACTTATTCTTGGCCAGTTCCGGCCAATGTTAAATTTATTAATAGACTCTTTAACCGATTGTCCCCTAACCTTTGCACTGAAATGATAAATGTCGATCGATTTTCGCAATCTTAATACACTTTGGGGTTCTATTTTAGTCGAAACATTGGCCCGTTTGGGATTGAAGATAGGGGTGGTTTCTCCCGGATCGCGATCGACTCCTTTAACGGTAGCCTTGGCAAGACATCCTCAGATTGAAGCTATTCCCATTTTAGACGAGCGCTCGGCCGCTTTTTTTGCCCTGGGATTAGCCAAACAATTATATCAACCGGTGGTTTTAGTCTGCACTTCCGGCACTGCCACGGCTAATTTTTATCCCGCAGTCATTGAAGCAAAAGAAAGTCATGTCCCTTTATTAATTCTAACCGCCGATCGCCCCCCAGAATTGCGTCATGCTCATGCCGGTCAGACTATCGATCAAGTCAAACTCTACGGTAATTATCCCAACTGGCAAGCGGAAATTAGCTGTCCTAGTGCCAATATCGAGCGTTTACGCTATCTCCGTCAAACTATCATCCACGCGTGGTTGCGCTGTCTCGATCCTGTCCCCGGAGTGGTGCATCTGAACTTACCATTTCGGGATCCCCTCGCACCAACTCCCGATCTAGAAATTAAGAATTTAGAGGCTAATTTTGACCAAGAGGCTTTTTTTAGCCATATATCTCGGCAAAATATCTCAATTAACCACTCAATTCTCGAAATTCCTTCTTTACCCCGCCAAGGAATTATCATCGCGGGATTAGCTTCCCCGCAAAACCCCGAAAGTTACTGTCAGGCGATCGCTAATTTAGCTCGATCGCAACAATATCCCGTCTTAGCAGAAGCTTTATCTCCTCTGCGAAACTATGCAGGGTTAAATCCCCATCTGATCACTACCTATGATTTATTATTGCGGAATCCTGCCATTAAAACCCAATTAACCCCCGATGTGGTCCTACAAATTGGCGAATTACCCACCAGCAAAGAATTACGGACCTGGTTAGAAGAAATCGACTGTCCTCGCTGGATTATCGATCCCCATCCCGATAATTACGATCCTCTACAGGGAAAAACTGGACATCTCAGGGGAAATATCGAGCAATTAGGGGATTTATTCCCAGAAAAACCCGATAATAACCGAGAATACCGAGAATTATGGCAAAAATTCGACCAGCAAGCCAGATTTAAAATCGATCGCCTTTTGGCAGCAGAAACTAAACTGATTGAAGGAAAAATCCCCTGGCTGCTTTCCCAACACCTCCCCCCCCGCACCCCGATCTTTATCTCTAATAGTATGCCTGTTCGCTATGCCGAATTTTTTAACCCGCCTAGCGATCGCCAAATTCGTCCCTATTTTAATCGCGGGGCCAATGGCATCGACGGCAACCTCTCCACTGCGATAGGAATAGCTTATAAAAATGTCCCTAGTCTGCTGTTAACGGGAGATTTAGCCCTATTACACGATACAAATGGTTTTTTAATCAAAAAATATTTTGTTGGCTCCTTGACCATAATTTTAATCAATAACAAGGGGGGAGGCATTTTCCAGATGTTGCCGATCGCCAAATTTGACCCTCCCTTTGAAGAATTTTTTGCCACTCCCCAAAATATCGACTTTTGCCAACTCTGTCACACCTACGGTATCGATTACCATTTAATCAGCGATTGGACTGATTTTCAGCAAAAAATCGCAGTTTTGCCGGAATCAGGCATAAGATTACTAGAAATATCCTGCGATCGAGCTTTTAATACTCAATGGTTCCTCAGTAATTATAGTTAATTGCCTTTTTCGAGAAAGTCAATACAATGGGTGGAAAGCGAGTTAAAAGGGTTCGATGAATCGACAAAGACGGCAAAAATCAAGACAATTTTCTCTCCCTAGATATTCTATCTTTCCCCCGGAACAATGGCGATGGGGAGTGACTTCTCTGGTGATTAGTTTAGTCTTGTCCCTACTGATTTTAAAACTGAATACCTCTAGTCTCTCCACTGCCACCATAAATATTTTTAATCCCTCCACTGTGGGGGAGAATTTAGCCGGTAAGAGCCTAAATGAGTTAGAAAAGCAGAAAATCGCCGAATTTTTGCAAATTTACCCGCCAGAAACCCCCTTAACCTTCGATCGCGTTCCCTTGTTTATTCTCCACGATACAGCTTGGAGTATGACTGCGGGTAACATCGAAGAGCAGAAAAAATATGCTCGCGGTCCGATGAAATTGGGTCCCAATGTTTACATCCCCCGCAAACCGAGTTCTAGGGATAGAGACATTTTAGACTCGATCGCCCGGCCTTTTTTTGAACGTCACCGTCCCACGGCCACTTTTTACGAACAAGCAGCCGAAATGCTGCCCGCAGACACCAGGGATCAATTAGTACGTCAACTGTGGCAAATTACCCCAGAAACTATCCGCGTCAAGGGTTTTGCACTTGCTTTAGAGGGTGTTCCTTTGAGTACGCGATCGGCCCCTGAGTTAGAAAAAAGGGCGAGAATATGGTTAAATACGCCTTCAGAAGCCGTCTTTCGGCGTTTAGTCAAGAAATATCCCACAAATTACTTTGATGGGGCAAAAAGCACCGCATTATGGGCAACAGAAGCGATTTGTCAGCAGCTATCTCACCCTAATTGCGATCGCTTGCAGCCGGTTTTTGCCGAAAGAAATCGTCGGGTCATCTCCAGTGTTAACATTGAACTGGTACAAGCGCCGGGGTCCCACTGTTTGACCAAAGGACGCTTGCAACCCCTCCCCGGTTACAGCGATTTTCAATACCAACAAACGGCGAAATATTATCTCCTCGCAGCCTTACAAACGGGACAATTACCGCAAATTGTCAGCCATTTTGCCGTGGATAGTTTTCTGATTAATCAAGGAAAATATCCCCATTGTGACCCCCGGGGTTTTGATCTACAACGTCTCTACAATCTAATCAGTAAAGCTTTGGATTATGACCCCGGCACTGTTTATGGTATCGTTCCCCGTTACGGCACAAATATTATAGCTGGTGATAATATTTGGTGGCATAATCGAGTTTTTGATGCAGCCAATTTACCCACCACTTTAAATTAGACCTGATCATTTAGAAATATCCACTTCTCCCAAAGCTTCTAGATAGGTAATCGCCGCTTCTAACGGAGAATCGTAGCCATAGGAAAACTCCTCAAACCAGCGTCCTTCCTCCGATTTGGCATCCAATTTATCTAACCATTGCTTCGCCTTTCTAGCTAAAGCTTCTCGCTTGCGCTGCTGTTTTAATGCCGCCGCTTTTTCTTTTTCCGCTGCCTCCTGTTGTTGCCTTTCTTGGTTTTCTAAGGCTAAAGCTTTTAAAAGCGCATCGGTAGAAGAATCGCCGCCATAATTAACCTTAAATTCGGCTGGGGAATGATCTTTTTCTTGGCGAGAAGAAGGGGACGGCATCGGTTTTTCCTGATCCCGTTTCTGGTATTCTGCCTTCATTTGTGCCAGTAAATCTTCTATTTCTCCCATAATGATCAAGTTAGAAAGTAAAAAGTTAAAAAGATAATTAGTCTGATTGCCTCTGCCTTAATAACTAAGTAGCTGGTTATAATTACATTGAAGGTGGATCCCCCCTTAATCCCCCCTTGATAAGGGGGGTGTCTGACAGTTTTTAACACCTAACTACTTAATAATGGGTTCCCTTATTTTTCCAAACGGACCACATACCATTGTAAATAACCCTCCTCACCCAGGTCTAACTCGCAGTAATTATCGCGCAAATAGAGAGCTTTTTCCTCAAAACTAGAGAATTTTGCCAATTGTCGGGGACAAATCTCCGGTTTTGCGGTGATTAAATCTTTTAACTTATCCTGTAACTGGTCGGGAGTCTGGAATTGTTCAGGTTGATCGGCCTCAAGGACAAGAAAATAGTCCCCTTGATACATAATAGAATCGGGCATCGCTGTTTGATAGTCTCAGTAGGAAAATTTTTTGGCTATCTTTATCACTTTATCGCCTCAAAGCTCGATCGACACCACCACTATGACAGACCATCTCACCAATCCCTTTCTCAGTCTCCCTTACGAAAGCGCCATGCAGGACTTGGGGGACCAATACTATGATCAAGTTGCGGCTGCGGATTTTCCCAGTCATATCCTTCGTTTTCGCAATGATGCTTTATTACCTTTGGTGGGAATCCAGCCAGAATTAACCTTAGATGAGCATTTTATCGAGGCTTTTGGTAAATTTCAATCCCTGACCCCTTTTTTGGCCCTGCGTTACCACGGTTATCAATTTGGCGAGTATAATCCTTTCTTGGGAGATGGTCGCGGTTTTCTCTACGGTCAAGTTAGGGGTATTGATGGCAAATTATACGATTTTGGTACGAAAGGATCGGGACGGACTCCCTATTCCCGTCATGCGGACGGTAGGTTAACTCTCAAGGGTGGAGTTAGAGAAGTCTTAGCTGGGGAAGCTTTACGCAGTTTAGGGGTGAATACCTCTCGCTGTCTCAGTTTGGTGGAAACAGGGGAATCCCTCTGGCGCGGTGATGAACCTTCCCCGACGCGATCTTCGGTGATGATTCGAGTTAGTAATTCTCATATTCGTTTCGGGACTTTTGAGCGTTTATTTCATATTAAACGTGGCGATTTAATTAAAAGACTCCTCGATCATGTGATTATTTATTATTATCCTGAAATCGATACTCAAGATAGCGATCGCTATTTAAAATTTTACGCCGCTTTGATTGAAAGAACCGCTAAATTAGCAGCCCAATGGATGGCCGCAGGTTTTTGTCATGGGGTTCTCAATACCGATAATATGTCAATTACTGGGGAAAGTTTCGATTATGGTCCCTACGCTTTTATTCCTTCCTATAACCCCCAATTTACGGCGGCTTATTTCGACTACGGTGGCCGTTATAGTTATGGCAATCAGCCTTTTATCTGTCGTTTAAATCTAGAGTTACTGCAATCTCCCCTGGCCATGGTCGTCTCCTTGTTAGAGTTAGATATGGCTTTGGCTAACTATGACCAGCATTACAATTTTTATTATCAAAAAATGATGCTCAAAAAGTTAGGTTTTGAGGATATTTTTACTCCCGAATCCGCTTTACTGGTCAGCAAAACTGTGGAAGTTCTCCAAGAAACTGGACTGGGTTATCACGACTTTTTCTATCAATTAAGTGAACAATTTAATTACGGTTGGCGAGAAAATAGTTCTCTAATTCTTGAAAATATGGATTTACCGAAAGCTGATTGGCAACGTTGGCGAGAGTTATATAGTTTGGTCTTAAATCAATTACCCTCAGATTCCTTGTCTCAAATTGGCGATACCTTAAAGCATTATAATCCTAAAACTGCTTTACTTAGACCGCTAATCGAATCGGTTTGGGAAGCAATTACTTATAACGATGATTGGCAACCTTTCCAAGAATTAGTGATAAAATTACAGAATAAACAGTAATTAAGTAATAAGTAGTGGTGCAAAAGGTGGTTAAATATGTGTAATTAATTAAACCTCTTGCATAATTTTTTGAGGGTTTAAAAACGACAAGAATAATACCATTTTTCTTTATTCGCGTCACAACGAATGAAGGTTTGGCAAGCATTCGAGCGTGGATGTCTGTCATGGATTTAGAAATTTGGTATAAGGATTAAATGGCATAATATCTGTAAATATACAATTTAATGGCTCTTCGGTAACTGTTATGCAAATAATTAACTTAAAATAAAATTCGATGAGAGTACTTAGTCTCAAAAATAGCTTAGATTCATACAGGGAGAGACTTACGGCACAAACAAGTTAATGCCAAAAGATAGACAATTGAGTTAAGATTTGATATAATAGCCAAAGACCAAAGAGGTGTTAGAGCAAATTGAAGAAGTCAGCATAGACCTTTGGTTGTCCTATAAAAATTTGGTGAAAGAATTGATGCCATCGGCCGAGGTAGTCGCCGATAGATTCCATGTAATGAAACAAATTAATCAAGAGTTAGACGAACAGAGAAAAGCAGAAAAAAGAGCGGTAGAAGCGCAGAAAAATAAAAAACAGAAAGCGGAAAAAGAAGCGAGGCTAGAAGTTTTAAAGCGAAGTAAATATAGCTTGTTAAAAAATGAAAAAGATGGTTCTTCGTTACTTGGTATGGTTCGATAGGGGGGCATAAATCGATTAAATCCTTATCTGGCAAGAAACTTAATTGATGAGTTCGCTTTAGATCAAAAACAATTGACAAAAATCGCTAAATCCCTTTCTATATAAGGGTTATATCCCTTATAACCCCCGTCCATTGCATAACACAAACCGAAGAGCCAAAAAGATTTAACGGAAACCCAAAAAATCAAACTAGAAGCTATCAAAGAAAATTTCCCAAATTTGAAAAAGATGCAGGAATTAAAGGAAGAATTTAGAAAGATTTATGAAACCTCAGAGAATCCGACAGAGGGAATGCTATCTATCTCAGAATGGTTGGCAAAATCCTCCAGTGTTTTTACCAAGAGTTGTCAAACAATCCGAAACTGGTTTGGAGAAATAATTAGTTATTTCGAGCAAAGGACAACGAATGGGGTGGTCGAGGGAATCAACAATAAACTTAAACTAATAAAACGGAGAGCCTATGGCTTTAGAAACTTTCGGAATTTTTGGGTTAGAAGTATGTTATCTTGGCATCTTGTCTGTTGATTTAGCATAAAGGGTAACGAAGAGCCGATTTTAGTAAAGGCAAAAGTTGATTGGAATTTAGGGTCTGCTTGCGAGTACATCTCCACTAAACTTTTGATGTCTGCCTCTAAGTTTGGTAGCAGTTCCTCCGTTTTTTTTCTCCCCCTAGCACGATAATTATCAACGCAAATAATTCCAGTTTCTAGCTCTTTCAATCCCGTTGCTATTGCCTGCCTAGACCATCCCAATTCTGTTTCGGCCCGGCGCGGCGAAGAGCTAAAATAGTCTATAGTTACTTGCGCCATAAAAGCCCTTTTCTTAAAACCTGTCAGCTTTTTTGCCGCATCTTTCAAGCTTGATTTGATTTTTTCAGTCAGTTCAGTTACCATAGTTGAGAGTGGGAGTAACAAGTTGCTTCTCTAGTCTAGATGGTAACTTATTAATACGCAAGTCCCTTATGTCTCAAAAATCTTTATTTTGCGTAAACCCCAGCTTTGAATACCAGTCTGGTGTAGCAGTCGATGTATGTATTTTGGACGAACATGTAAATGTATGGAAGATTCAATGAAACCCATCCCTCAGGCAAAGCAGTCTTCCTATAGACCAGAAATCGATGGTATTAGAGCTTTTGCGGTGACTGCGGTCATCATTAACCACTTCAACAAAGAGATCCTGCCAAGCGGGTATTTAGGCGTAGACATCTTTTTCGTTATCTCTGGATTTGTCATCACTTCTTCGTTAGCGAGTCGTCCTAGCAAAAACTTTCGTGACTTTCTGGCGGGGTTCTATACCAGACGCATCAAACGCTTGGTTCCAGTGCTGGTGTTGTTCGTGCTCGTTACCAGTATTCTGATATGTCTTTTTAATCCTACTCCGGATGCTTCTCTGAAGACTGGTATTGCCTCTCTATTTGGTCTTTCTAATCTCTATCTTCTGCGTCAGTCCACAGATTACTTTGCCGCCTCCACAGAACTAAATGTTTTTACTCACACCTGGTCACTAGGAGTTGAAGAACAGTTCTACTTTCTATTCCCATTTCTAGTTTGGTTCACTGGGTTTGGTCGTCTGGCTACCCAAGGGTCAAGAAATCTGTTCTGGGTGATGGGGGTACTGTCGGTTACTTCCTTGATTGCTTTTATCTACAGCTACAAGACCAACCAACCTGCTGCTTACTTTTTGATGCCAACCCGTCTATGGGAAATGGGTGCTGGGTGCTTGTTGTTTCTTTCTCTGAAGCATTTCAACAGGTTTTTTCGTACCCTTGATAAAGTTCCACCGTTAATAGTCACTGGCGCTGTTGTTGCAGTTTTGTTTGTCCCCCTTCAGTTCGCTGTGCAAGCAACCTTTGCCATTGTGGTGCTCACGGCAGTTTTGATTACCTGTCTTCGCTCAGGAACTGCTGTCTACAACCTATTCACTCATCCGCGAGTAGTTTATATTGGTCTGATTTCTTATTCTCTATATCTCTGGCATTGGGGTGTTCTGTCCCTCAGTCGTTGGACAATTGGCATTCACTGGTGGTCAATGCTATTACAGCTTGCCCTCATGTTGCTGCTATCCATCGCTTCCTATCGGTATGTAGAGACTCCTCTGCGCCGTTCAGATTGGTCTGTTGCTCGTTGGAAGTCCATCGGATATGGATTGGGTGCTTCTGCCATTAGTGCAGTTCTGCTATTTTCTCTTACCAAGATACCCAATCTGTATACAGGTCAGAGTCCTTCATTGGTTGCAGTAGGGGTTCACTCACTGACGAATATGTACTCGCTAAAACAAGTCAATTCGCTGTGGAGAGGTGACAAATGCCTCCTATCTAACAATTCACAGGTTGGCAAGAAAATTCTTGTTGAGGACTGCACACTGGGTAGCTTCTCTAACGCAAAGAAAAGAGTTGTGGTTCTTGGGAACTCCTTTTCGACGGCATTCACACAAGCGTTTGATGACCTTGTGGTATTAGATGGATATTCCGTTACGATTACATCCTCTTGGGGGGCATCTCCTGTAAAGGAAATACCCAATAATACCACTTGGGACAAAGCCAACTACTACTACTGGGAAAGCGTTGTTCCTTCTCTGCTCAACCGACTAAGACCTGGTGACTGGGTATTTCTTATCAATGATATGGCAGAATTTTCACCAAAATATAGGACATCCGAAACAAATGAGATGCTAAAGCAATTGGAGAGTGGATTGGAAGCACTCTCAGGCCAACTCTCAGCAAGAGGTATCCAATTAGCAATTCTACACGGTCTCCCTTTCGCACGTGAAGCACATTGTCAGCCTGTAATCGCAGCAAAGCAGTGGTTCCATCTCTTTGGCGGTCCCTGCCAATTGCCCAGTAGACGTGAGTCGCTTCTACGCCGTGACAATTTGAATAAAGTCCTTGTCTCGCTAGAGGCAGAAGGAAAACTACACATAGTAGACATATTTGATGTTTTTTGCCCCGAAGAGCAATGTACATACAATACTAGGAACGGCCAGATTCTTTACAGAGACGAATTCTCGCACCCGTCAGTTGAAGCCGCTCGTCTGTCTTCCCCAATCATTCGTAAGGTTCTAACTTCTTCGTAAATTCTTAATCTTCACACTTTCTTTTTTAGGCACTGTTGTAGTCTAAGAGATCTCTTGCATAAGTCTAGACAAAATAGGATAAAATAGTCCAAGAGTTAAGATTGAAAGATGACTTACGAACAAGTAAAAACTTTAAAGCCAACAGAGTTCAAACGCTTGTGTGGCGTGTATCCAGATAAATTTAAGGATATGGTAACAGTCCTAAAGGCAGAAAAAGTTTGGCAAAAAAAGACAGGTAGACCTAGCAAATTGAGTACGGAAGATCAACTACTAATAACATTAGAATATTGGCGAGAATATCGCACCTATTTTCATCTGGGAAATAGTTGGGGTGTTAACGAATCAAAGGCGTATATAATTGTTAGAAAAGTAGAGAATATTCTCATCAAATCAGGTCTGTTTAATCTACCGAAAAAAGCCCTATTAGAAAGTAATAGTGAAATAGAAGTAATAGTGGTGGATGTGTCAGAACAGGAGATAGAAAGACCCAAAAAAAAACAGAAATCATGCTATAGTGGCAAGCAGGGATACCACACATTAAAGTCGCAAGTCGTTGCCGATCTCGCGCAGCGAGCGCGTTGCGACCAAAAAAGCGATCAGGTAATCTGTGTCCGTTGTGAGAAAGGAAGAGTCCATGATTTTCGACTGTGGAAAGAGAGCAAAATAAGGTTAAATAAGGAAATAGAAATATTAGGGGATAAAGGCTATCAAGGAATTCAGAAACTCCATCAAAACAGTCAAATTTCTCATAAAAAAAGAAAAAAGAAAAACTAAGTAAAGAGCCAAAAAAAGCCAATCGTCAGTTATCACAACGGCGCATAGTTATAGAACATATTCATCGTCGTCTCAAAATATTTCGGATACTTTCATCAAGATACAGAAATCGCAGACGGCGATTTGGTCTGAGATTGAATTTGATTGCTGGTATCTACAATTACGAACTTCGTTACCGACAAAAGGATATATCTTGATTACTTTTGCAAGAGATCTATGGAAAAACGGAAAGTCCCAATCTCTTTTGTAGAAACTGTCTTAGAAAATCCACAGCAAACTCTTCAACAAGATGAGGAGATCACCATTTATCAATCTCAAATGGATTTTGGCACAGGCAAACTCTACTTAGGGCTTGCTGAAAAAATCTAAAAACCTTGTTGGATAAGGCTTTTAGACTTTTTTTACCTCAAAAAGTGCCGACCATTGGAGGGATCGGGGGGAAAATTCAGGGACTTTTTCCCTGAAAATTAGGTAACTGACTACCTCAAAATCGGTAAAACCCTACACCCCACACCCCACACCCTGCCCCCAGGAACCGAAAATCGATAGAGGAGTAAGCCAAAATGTACTCTATGACTGAACGACTCGATCAGGCGATCGCCCAATTACAAACCTTGTCAAGCGATCAACAGGACGCGATCGCAACCCTAATTTTGGCAGAACTCGAAGAAGAAAAGCGATGGAATGACTCCTTTGCTCGCTCACCAAACTTGCTGGCTAAACTAGCAGCTGAAGCAATGGCAGAACATCGATCGGGTAAGACTCAAGAATTAGACCCAGAAACGTTGTGAAGTCTTTTACCACTGCTGGTTTTCGGGAGATGTTTGCATATCTTCCAAAACCGATTCAAGAGCAGACCCGTAAAGCGTATCGGCAATTCAAAGAAGACCCAAGCTATCCCAGCTTGCGATTCAAGAAAGTCCATCCACAGCTGCCCATCTATTCTGCACGCATCAATAGGGATTATCGTGCTGTCGGTCAATTAGAGGATGAGACGGTGATTTGGTTCTGGGTTGGTTCCCCTGCAGAGTACGATATGCTGCTTGACCAATTGTAGTGCGATGCCGCTCTGGTGGGCCCAGTTGAGGAATGTTAGTGAAGATTCCCATTGTCGTCAGAAGCGGGTAACGCGACTCGAACGCGCGACATTCACCTTGGGAAGGTGACGTTCTACCACTGAACTATACCCGCAAAACCATCCCTAATCATAGCATTGACCCCGCGACAAGAGCAACTGCTCTAGGCTGTTTTTCATCATCGCGCCAGTGGGTCCAAAAACGCTAAATAGACTCGCCAGCGGATGATCAAAAATATTCACCGTTCAACTTCTTCATCCTCAAAGAGTCAAGGAGCTAGAGATTGTTTTAAATGCCATTTGTCGATAATATCACCGGGTAATTTTGAGAGTTTGGCAAGGTTTCTTTGAAAATGCCTCTGAGCTTGGACAGGAATTTAGGGGGTATTTTCTGGAAAAGAATCACTATAATTAAATAAAAATGGTACGCTATTTTTTCCCGATCCATCCATGACTAAAACCCGGGGCATTTGCGCCCCACCTTCGCGCCAAGCTTCGATCGCTTCTTTCTGTAAAACTAATCCTCCCCCCTGTTCTTTTAAAGTTTCTGCTAATAGTCTTTGTGCCTCAGCTTTCCCTTTAGCACGATTAACTTCTGCTTGGGCCTGTTGTTCCGCTTCTTGGGTGATATAAACGGCTCTTTGGGCGCGTTGTTCTGCGATTTGTTTATCTTCGACTGCCCGGGCAAATTCTGGAGAAAAATTCAAATCTACCACACTGGTATCTAAGACTAGAATACCATACTTTTCTAACCGAGTCGATAGGGCATTATCAAAGTCTTCTTTTAACTCACTGCGTCGAGTAATTGCCTCCTCTACTGTTCTTTTAGCGGCGGCAATTTTAAAGGATTCTTGGGTTTGGGGGGCGATAATTTTAGCAACAATATTTTGTAAAGTTCCTTGGGTTCTTCTAATTGCCACTACTTGAGTTGGATCGAGACGAAAATTAATCGCAAAACTAGCGGATAAATCCTGTAAATCTTTAGTGGAACTTTGGGCGGGAACTTCAAATTTTTGCACCGTAACATCGTAGATATCGACACTAGAAACAAAGGGAGGTTTAAAGTGCAATCCCTCCAATAAAACCCCGTCCTTAGCCTTTCCTAAAACACTTAAAACCCCCGCTTGTCCGGGGGTGATAATCACATAGGCATTAAAGGCCGCTAAAATGACAATAGTGGCCAATAATCCCCCAATCAGGGAAAGTAAATTAATAGCATCTTTCTGGTTCACAGTTTATACTCCTTGACGAGCGACTAAAACGAGAATTTTTGTTGCGATCGCTGGATTGACAGGCATCACTGACAGACGATTTCCTGTCCTTACTAATAATAATTCATCGGCGGTAAAATTTTGTTTTAAAATTCCCAGGGGCAGCAGTTGGGGAAAAAGGCGATCAAACTCAACTTTAACCGTCCACCAGCGCGGGCAGTCCGGGGAGGATTTAGGATCATAGTAGGGACTATCACGATCGAATTGTGTGGGATCGATCCTATCGGTTTCCACTACGCGCATCAAGCCGACAATCCCAGGCGGGGTGGTATTAGAATGATAAAAAAAGGCCAGATCTCCCCGTTTCATCTGACGGAGAAAATTGCGGGCCTGATAATTTCGTACCCCCTCCCAAATAGTTTGACCATCTTTTTTTAAATCTCCGATACTATAGACATCGGGTTCAGATTTCATTAACCAATAATTTAAATTCATCATTTATACTTGTTATTAATTCAAATAAGCTCAAAAATATTTTTAGCCGTTCCTGTCAGCCTTGTTGCCATAGGGTTAAATATAATTCACTTTGGCTGCTTTTGTAGTTCTATTCAAACAATTATTGAGGAGAATGTATCTAAAAATACTTTTGTTAGCAGCAATTTTTAAGGACTATGATCCTTCAAGTCTAGCTATTCTTGGCAACCGTCAGTTTTTCCCTATGGCTAAAAATAATTTATTTCCCACTATTAAATCGCTCAAATAAGCTGTAAAATAGGATACATTGCCCTAAAAATCTCTAGCCAATCCATAGATTATCGGTGTTCCAAGCCACTCGCCGCCGTTTAGCCTTATGGTACACTGTTGTCACTGCCATACTACTGCTTTTTCTCGCTACGGGAATGTATTTTTATGTGCGCCATACCCTAGTGGATCGCATTGATGATACCCTCAAACACATCATTGAGGTGGTAAATCGTTCCCTCGTGATCGAATCGATTCCCCCGGATCAAGGACGTTATCGTGTCGATCCCCTAGCAAGTTTTCCCAGTCAGGGTAAATCCGTGGAAGACGATCATATAGATTTGGAATGGTTTGATCCCCAAGGTAATCTACTTTGGTCAACTCTGGCCGAATCCTTAGATATTCCCCTCCATCCCCACCGTCAAGGGGAAACGATTCGCTTATCCGATGATCGTCTGCTGCGACAAGTAACCGAAAGGGTGGAAATCGGTCATTATGTTTTGGGATATCTGCGGGTAAGTCATCCTTGGTTTGAGGTGACAAAACCAATTAGACAGCTATTATTGGATTTAATCCTCGGAATTTGCCTGATGATTGCCAGTGTCGCCTGGATTGGTTGGTTTTTGTCCGGTTTAGCCATTCAACCGGTAAAAGAGTCCTATCAGAGTTTAAAACAATTTACCGCCGATGCTTCCCATGAATTACGCAATCCGATCGCCACTATCCAAACTAACGTGCAAATGGCGATCGCCTATCCCCAAACTGGCCATCAACGCTTGCAAGTGATCGAGCGTTTAACGGAAAGATTGGGCAATTTAGTCAATGATCTGCTTTTTTTAGCCCGTTCCGATAGTGGCATCGTCCAACCGATCGAGCAAGCTGTACCTTTGGATGCTTTATTGATGGAAGTGGTGGAAGAACAGCGTTTAATCGCCGATAAGCAGGGAATTTGCCTCTCTTTGTCGATTGTGGAACCGGACCAAGAGGATTTTTCCTACAGCGATGAAATGTTTACGATGGAGGGAGATTGGGATCAATTAGCCCGTTTATTCACAAATTTAATCTCTAATGCCATAAAACACGCTTTTTTGCCCGAATCTGAGCCGAAAAATGTGGCAGTGGAATTGGAAAAAAGTAAACGCGATCGACAATCGGTGTTACTGGTACGCGTCAAAGATAACGGAATCGGTATTCCCGAGGCTGCTTTGTCCCATATTTTTGATCGCTTTTATCGTCTCGATCCCGCACGACAAAATTCTGCCACTTCCGGGGGAACAGGATTAGGATTAGCGATCGCTTTAGCGATTACCCTCAGTCATCATGGACAAATTAGCGTCGAAAGTCAGATCGATCGAGGAACAATCTTCACCGTCACCCTACCAAAAAGCCATCAACGGGAGAAAAAAACCGAAAAGTCAGAAGCTTAACACTTCTGACTTTTTTTCATACCCCCAAGGGAATTCGAATCCCTGTCGCCTCCGTGAAAGGGAGGTGTCCTAGGCCACTAGACGATGGGGGCGTGGATTTCAGACCTTTTTAAATATAACAATAATCTTTCTGGGAGTCAAGGGTTTTGGCAAAAATTTTTTTTTATCCCGCCCTTGCACAATAGGATAGTCTAAATGAAGATGTTATCGCCCAAAATCCATGGCTGCCGATCCCTATAAAAGCCGACTGTTCAACCTGATCAACCGTCGCTTGATCCGTCTGAAAGATAACCTCGGCCGCGTTTCCCGTCGCGGTCAAAATGCGATCGCTCTTGCCCTGCAAATAGCCATCTATCCCGTCTATTTGCTGGTACAATCCCTGCGGGTGACAGCTAATCAATTGGGGAACAGTCTCCAGAAACAATTATCACCCCCCGGCAACGATGGAACCGATGCGATCGCAGAATTTCTAAAGAGCTTATCCGACCGAGAAACGGCATTTATTGGCATAGCAGCCGATTTAGAGGATCAAGCTTTAGTTTTCGTCACTAACGATCACCAGACTGTTAAAATCACCGATAATCAAACCCAAAGACAAATAGAAAAACAAATTAGGACGGCACTGGCTAACTACGCCCTCGAAAAACGGAAAATTAAGCGATTAAATCGTCAATATCCGCCTTTATTACCAAATTTTACCGATAAAAATCCTGTCTTGCCTCCGATCCGTTGGTTTTGGAACCTACTACGCTGGGAACAACAGGGACAAATAGCGATCGCCATAAATCTATTCCAAGAATCCCATCTCGTCAAAACCCCGACACCACTCTCCTTACCACTGCCTAATTTAAATTCCCAAGCGATTTTAGAAGTCATTGACGAAAAATTAGCAATTTTCGAGGCTAAATTTCTCGCTATCTCCCCCGCAATCCCCAGCAGTTTGAGCCACACCTCTAAACCCCCTTCCGATCTCGTTAACGAGTCCCCGAATCTGGAGAAAAATTCCTCCTATCTCTGGCGACTTTATTGGTTAATTTATGCGGCGATCGAGCATTTCTGGGCAAAAGAGAAGAATAATTTAGAATATAGTGCCGATTCCCCCGCTTTATCGGCAAAATATCCCCTAAGTCTTCCTAATTCTCTGCTGATCACCTTCAAGCAACGTCTCCAGGATTGGCTAGAAAAACAAACCCAAGCGGATCCCTTCACGATCGGCAAACTCATCCAAGCGGCGATCGATCACTTCTTTTCCTCTGGCCAATCCCTGACGTTTTCCGCCGTCAGTGAGCCACCTTGGCTAGAATCCGCCGATATCTTGGCTATTTCTCCCCAAGACTCCGAAAAACCCCGCCTTAACCCCGCTAATTCCCTTCGCCAGTCCCTAGAAATCACAGCCGAGCCTACTATCACAAAAAAAGCTTTTAGTCAAGAAAAACAAAATAAATCTTTACAAAAAATCCCCCCGGCCGCTGCCCAAATTACTCCTGGAGAATCCTCCCTCCCAACCCAATTAGATCCCCGCTATGCCAAGGAGATAATTCAACCAATTAACGAAGAATGGTTAGAAACCGAATCAACCCCCGTCGGTTACGTTAAACACCCCTTAGAACGGATTTTAGAGGGATTAGATGCGATTATTTTATGGGTAGAGGAATTAGTCATTAAAATTTGGCGTTGGTTGCGGTATGATCGACGCATTTCTAAATTACTCAAACGCAAACGTTAAATTGATCGGTTTTGGGTATAGTCGATCGGGTAGTCTTTCTGTTGTGAGAAACTTGAGACTATCTTTAGGGACTTACACCAATTTTCTAAACTAGCGGCAGAGATGGCTAGTTAAAAAAGGCACTCAACTCACCGATATTATCGTATGGGAATGCACCACCGTTTTATTGCTTTTGATAGTCCCTTCGATTAGTCCCAAACCCTATCAAACACCGAAACCAACTTTTTGGCAAAAAGTAACCAGAAAACTCGGCTTAGGAAAACAATAATTAGGAGTGATACTAAATCCGGTTATTAAAGACCGATTATTTATTGCCCCTTTTGCCTTTTGCCTCTCCTGATATGTAGCCTATACTCAATGGATTTAGTATCAGTTATCTTAAGGGTGAGTTACGAAGTCTCTGGTTTTAGGGAACAGGCAACAGGCAACAGGGAACATTAGTCAGTCGTCTGGGGATGATAGCAAATTAGGTTACATTTTATCTGTAGAAGAAACGCTGTAACCTAATTCCGATGATGGCTGTACTTTCTGACCTATTTTCGGTTCTGTGCCTGCCAACAATCTTTTAATATTACCCTGATGACGAACAATCACATAGATTCCCCCCATCAAACTAAATAAAATATAGGGGAGAGGTTGACCTAAAATAACCATTAAAATATTCACCACCAGCGCCCCGATAATCGAACCTAAAGAAACAATCCGGAAAAGTGCGAGAATAACTAAAAAACTCGCCAAAGTTCCGAAAGCCACTAGGGGATTCATCACTAATAAAACCCCTAAACTGGTGGCGACGGATTTACCCCCGCTAAAATTCAAGAAAATCGATTTACTATGACCAATGATTGCCCCCAATGCTGCCCCGATAATTAACCAGTAATACCAACTTTCTGGGAGAGGATTGACATCAATAAAATATAGCCCGCGTACCAGGGCCACCGCCGCCATTCCTTTTAACATATCAATTAATAACACCGTTGCCCCAGCAGTTTTTCCCAGAGTTCTTAGCACATTGGTAGCCCCAGTAGAACCAGAACCATAGTCACGAATATCGATACCTTTGCTGTATTTACCGATTAAATAACCCGTGGGAATCGAACCGAACAGATAGGATAAAAGTAAGATACCAAGACTGATAAGAATCGGAATAAGCATAAATTAACCCCAATTTTTAGCAAGAGCGAGCGCCGTCATCAGTGTATCAGCCTGAAGACAAAAAAACACTCACAGGGAACCATAGACGGGAATTGCCGCCCCGCGCAAGTCTTTCGCCCCTTCCCCCGCCAGAAAACAGATCACCTCGGCTAGAGATTGGGGACTTACCCAGTCCTTGGCATTTGCCTCTCCCATCGCTTCCCGGTTACTGGGAGTATCGATAATGCTGGGCAAAACCACGTTAGCGGTAATATTAGTCTGTTTGGTCTCTTCTGCGATCGCTTGGGTTAAAGCCACTACCGCCGCTTTCGAGGCACAATAGGCGGCCAAATTTGCCCCCGGTTGTACGGCGCCACGAGAACCGATAGTGACTATACGACCATAATTATGGAGTTTCATCGAGCGTAAACAGTGTTTACACAGTAAAAAAGTGCTATGGAGGTTTAAATCGAACATTTTTAGCCAATCTTCATAGCTAAACTCCTCCGTCGCCCCCATGGTAAAACCCCCGACTAGATGAATTAAAACATCGACCCGACCGAGATCATCAATTAATCTAGCCACGGCAGTTTCTTGGGTCAAATCCACCCTGACAAAGCGAATACGCTCAAATTCCGCCGCACTCAGCCGAGATTTCAGACGACCTACCTCCCTTTCCTCCCGATAGGTCATGGTTAGATGACCGCCATGGTGTAAAACCGCCGGAGTGACTCCTAAACCCAGTCCTCCCGTACCGCCGGTCAGCAATACCCGTTTATCTTTCATATTGATTGATAGATAGTCGATCGCTCCAATTATAGAGGATTTAACCGGGCAATTGGGCAATATTACAGCCTTTCTCGCCGGACTAGGATTCCTTCATCGCTTGTTTTTTCTCCGCCTTCAGGTCGCGACTGCTGGCGGCGGCAATTTCCGCATCCATCAGGGTGCGTCCGGTGGCCGCTAGATAGACATCATCGAGACTAGGACGGGATTGGGCCATGCTAAACACGGGTAATCCCGATTCGGCTAGGGTTTGTTCAATTTTGCTTAAAGGATTGCTATTGGCCGTGACGATAAGATTAAGGGAGTTACCCTGGGCGGTATTGACGATCACTTCCTCGACAAAAGGCAGACGGGATAATAACTCTTTCGCTTTTAGGGCCTCTTCCTCTGGGGAAAATTCTCGCACTTTTAGGGTAATGCGATCGCCACCCAGTTGCTCCTTCAGTTGTGAGGGGGTACCGCGAGCGATGACGATACCATTGTCGATAATTGCCAAGTTATCGGCCAAAGCGTCGATTTCTTCGAGATAATGGCTGGTAATTAATACACTGGTTCCGGCCGCCCGCAATTGTCGCAGAAAATCCCAGACAATCAAACGACTTTCGATATCGAGGCCCACAGTCGGTTCATCCAGCACCAAAACTTCCGGCTGATGCAATAATCCCGCCGCTAAATCCAGCCGTTTTTTGATGCCGCCGGAATAGGTCCCCGTTTTTTTGTCGGCGTATTCCTCTAATCCTAAAAGATTTATTAATTCTTTAATTCTATCTCTTGACTTTTGAGCGGGAATGTGATATAGAGCCGCTTGTAGTTGCAACAGTTCCCGGCCGGTGAGCATTTTATCAAGGGCGACTTCTTGGGCAACGTAACCCAGGCGTTTACGGGCGGATTTGGGGTTATTCAGGGCATCGACACCCCCCACCTCGATTTTGCCGCCATCGGGTTTAGCAAGGGTGCAAAGACAGCGAATCGTGGTGGTTTTCCCCGCACCATTGGGACCGAGTAAACCGAAGATTTCTGCCGCTGCCACGGTAAAGGATATATCTTTAACCGCTGCTGTCTGACCGTAGGATTTTTTTAACTTTTCGATCGCCACCGCAAGGGTCATAAGCTAATTTTCGCCCACTTGAGCGAGACAATTTTTTTGTTAACTTTCTCGGTCTATTTTAACCCAGATTCCCCACTTGAAAATCTGCTATTGTAAATTTGACTTCCTCACTGCGCTCTCGGTGGCGGTGATGACTGGCAGCTCAACTGTTGAGAAGGTGGCACTCGTTGGCAATCCCCACGGATTGGCTATTGTTTGGCCAGGGTTTCCAGTGTAATCTCAACGACAAGGTGTAAAAAATAGCGATTCGCAGCGTCTTTAATTACCGTAACTGCTCAAGGTTCTGAAGAGATCAACAAAGGCCGTCGTGAAACGTGGGCTTTTTAACCTCAATTTTTCGATAACTTCTCCTTTGTAGCAAAGTTTCTTCCCCCTTGACCAGGAAAATATTCAGCCAGTTTTAAGCCAGTAGATACGGTTGTTTATTGGGGAGATTCAGGAATTTTTCACCTAGATTTTCCAACAGTTACCGAAGCATCAACTAGGATCGGCTTAATACTGTTCGGATCAATTTTATTAACTCGATCAAGCAGTAAAAACTAAAACTAATCGGTTTTGGAGAGAGCCAACTTATCTCCAAAACCGCTCTAGATCGACATCGGCTTTGTTGAAATGGAAAACAGGGATTATTCCCTAAAAAACTAGCAACTTTTTTGACTATAATAACGACAAGATTATCAGTATAGTTTTAAACTATCCTAGGATAAGCCCTATCTCGATCGCAGTATATATTTATGAAATTTAGTGAAATTGCCCAAAAATTAAGCCCTTTAGTCTCTGCTCACAGTTTAACTGCCTATCCCGACAGAAATCCCCAAATTAAAGCCATAACTCCCATCGAAACCGCCCTAGTCGATACCATTAGCTATATCGAAGGGGGAAAATTTGCTTCCTTTGTCGCCAAAACTGAGGCTACTGCCCTAATTCTGCCTCTGGATACCAATTTACAACAACAGGCCGACGAACGCGGCATCGCTTGGTTAGCTAGTGCCAATCCCCGACTTTTATTTGCCCACGCCATCAAATTATTCTATCAACCCTTTCAGCCCCAACCCTACATTCACGCCACCGCCGTGGTGCATCCATCGGCCAAAATCGGCCATAAAGTCGCCATCGGGGCCCATGCTGTGGTGGAAGCCAATGTCACCCTCGGTGATGGCGTGTGCATTCATCCTAACGCCGTTGTTTACCCCGGGGCGCATATTGGTGAGCGCACAATTCTCCATGCTAACTGTACTATCCATGAACGGGTACAAATCGGCAATGATTGCGTTATCCACAGTGGCGCTGTTATCGGTGCTGAGGGCTTCGGTTTTGTGCCGGTTCCCGAAGGCTGGTTTAAGATGGAACAATCCGGTATCGTGGTCTTAGAAGATGGGGTAGAAATTGGCTGTAATAGTGCCGTGGATCGTCCGGCAGTGGGAGAAACCCGCATCGGTAGCCAGACTAAGATCGATAATCTCGTCCATATTGCCCATAATTGCCAAATTGGCCAAGCTTGCGCCCTAGCAGGACAGGTGGGCATGGCAGGAGGCGTAAAATTGGGCAATCGGGTTATTTTAGCAGGACAGGTGGGCATTGCCAATCAAGCAGTAATCGGTGATAGTGCGATCGCAAGTGCCCAGGCTGGCATTCACAACGATATCGGGGCAGGAGAAGTGGTTTCTGGCTCTCCCGCTATCCCCCATAAACTATTCCTCAAGGCAGCAGCCGCTTACAAGCGTTTACCCGAAATCTATCAAGCGGTTAAACAGTTGAAAAAATAGCCCTATTCGGGAGTCAGGAGACTCCGAGACAGGAGACTCCGAGACAGGAGATTATTTCTATTTATTCTTCCGACACCCCACAACCCTACACCCCACACCCTACACCCTCTTTCCAGTCAGTCCTGTGGATTGGGCAAAAAAGAGAATTAAGGAGACAATTCCAAATCAATCGAATCTGATTTTAGCTGGTGCTTAAAAGACGGTGGCTTTCATGCTCCCGTGTTACTATCGGTAATTAGTAATCGGCCAACATAGTGGTGTGAGCTTGTTTACTTCTTATCGTTTACTGTTTACTTTCGAGATACTCATGTTGCTCTTGCGTTATGGTATTACCGTGAGTGCGGTGCTTGGGTTGATTTTCTTGGCTGAATCCTCGGTTAAGGCACAAACTCAGTCCGCTGCCGATTTATTGAAGAAACCCCGACCTACTGCCAATCCAGTGTCTCAATTACCCAGTCCCTCGGCGGCACCGGCAACCACGGAAGCGGATCCCAAAGCCCCTAATTATCTTAATCCTAGTGGCAATCCCCTAATTTTTCCCACCAAACCGGATGAGGTGAATATTAGGGTAGTACAACCGATCACCTTAAATCAAGCGATCGAATTAGCTTTAAAAAATAATCAGACCTTACAGACAGTCCGGATTAATTTGGAAATCGCTCGCGCCCAATTAAAGGAACAACAGGCGGCCTTATTACCCTCAGCCCAAGCGGAAACCAGTCTCACTCAAGATCAATCGGCAGCGGCCCAAAGACAGAATAATTTGGCTCGTCAACAGGGAATCCCAGCAGTTACACCCGAAGATAGTACCATTCTTCAGGGTAGTGTTCGGATTGTCTATGGGGTTTATACAGGGGGTGAACGGGCAGCCCAGATCAAAAGGGCAGAAAAAGTTATCCAGCAACAGGAATTAGAGGTGGAACGAGTCTCGGAACAAACTCGTTTTGATGCCACCGATGCCTATTATGAATTACAGAGGGGTGACGCTCAGGTAGCGATCGCCCAAGCCTCGATCGAAGATGCTAGTCAAAGTTTACGCGATGCACAATTATTGGAGCAAGCGGGACTAGGAACCCGATTTGCTGTCCTACAGGCGGAAGTTGACCTCGCTAACGCCAACCAAGACTTAACCCGGGCGATTTCTAACCAGCGTATTTCCCGACGGCGACTGGCACAGATATTGAGTGTCGGTCAGCACATCGAGTTAACGGCAGCCGATGAGATTCGCGAGGCGGGAACTTGGGGCTTGAGTCTTGATGATAGTATCGTTTTGGCCTATAAAAATCGTGCGGAATTAGAACAACAACTCTTACAACGGGAAATTAACGAACAGGATCGCTCGATCGCCATTTCGGCGGTGACTCCCCAAGTAGACCTTTTGGGCGAGTATAATGTCCTCAACGATCTCAGTGATGAAGCTGGTTTTGGCGATGGTTTTAGCGTCGGTGGTCGGATTCGTTGGACTTTCTTTGATGGTGGTCGTGCTTTTGCTCGCGCTCGTCAAGCGGAAAGAAATATCGATCGCTCCGATACGGAATTCTCCCTCCGTCGCAATGCAATTCGCCTTCAGGTGGAGGAATCCTACTATAGTTTGATTTCTAACCAAGAAAATATCAAAACCTCGCAAAAAAGCATTGAATCCGCCGCGGAAAGTCTGCGATTAGCCCGTTTACGCTTTCAGGCGGGTGTGGGAACCCAAACCGATGTGATCAACTCCCAACGGGATTTAACCGATGCCAGAAGTCGTTATCTACAGGCGATCGTCGATTACAATAGATCCTTGAATAGTCTCCAGCGAGCGATTAGTAATTTACCGGATAATCGTTTGTTTGAAGTGCGTTAATTGTGGGATTTATTGATGTGTGGTGTGGGGGAAGATTTGCCTATCTCCCCTATTTTAACGGGTTTCGATAGATCACCTGGTTAGGCGATCGTTCCCGTCAAGGGGGAACTAGGACTAGCATAGGACTTAATCGGCATTCTTCCCGCTAAATAGGCTAAACGTCCCGCTTTTGCCGCCATTGCCATGGCTTGAGCCATCATAACCGGATTGGCTGCCATAGCGATCGCACTGTTAATTAATAAAGCATCGGCCCCCATTTCCATGGCCCGGGCCGCTTCTGAGGCTGTACCGATCCCGGCATCCACTACCACGGGAATTTTGGACGATTCGATGATAATCGCGATATTTGCCTCATTTTTCAGTCCCTGTCCCGACCCAATCGGCGATCCTAGGGGCATAACCGTGGCGCAGCCGGCTTCCTCTAAACGTTTGGCTAAGAGAGGATCGGCGTTAATATAGGGCAGTACGGCAAAACCTTCTTTAACTAATTGTTCGGCCGCTTGCAAAGTTCCGATCGGATCGGGTAATAAATATTTAGGATCGGGAATAACTTCGAGTTTAATAAAGTTATTGTCTTCCTGTCCCAATAATTTGGCCATTTCTCGCCCTAAACGGGCCACCCGAACCGCTTCTTCGGCCGTTTGACAACCGGCAGTGTTGGGTAACATCCAGATTTTCGACCAATCGATCGCCTCTGCTAATCCCTCATGGCCGGGTGCGTTCGTTTGTACTCGTCTAACGGCAACCGTGACAATCTGACATTCACTGGCACTAATACTTTCCTGCATAGTCGTCAGATTGGCATATTTGCCAGTCCCAGTCATCAAGCGGGAGTGAAAGGTTTTCCCAGCAATAGTGAGGCGATCATTTTGGGGCGATAAAAGCGCTTGGGGTTTATTCTCAATAATAGTTAAGGACATAGGTGGAATAGTAACGGGTGATGGTTGATTAAAGCGATCGCAGCGAAAATGGGTCAAAATGGGATTAACTTTGTCATTAATCACCAGGTCAGCGATTAAGGAAGCAGTGACAGGAGCGAGTAAAATGCCATTGCGATAGTGACCGGTGGCTAAAATCAGGTTATCACAGCTACTGCGGCCTAAAATGGGTAATTCATCTGGTGTACCCGGACGGAATCCCCACCACATCTCCTCGATTTCCCAGTCAGCTAAAGGGGGATAGAGACGGGTAGCGCGTTCAAAAAGGGTTTGCAGTCCTTGGGGTGTATTGCCAGTTTGCCAGGCCACTTTTTCGGAAGTGGCCCCGATAATTAAACGACCATTGCGACGGGGAACCAGATAGGTTTGCGGACCGAATAAAACCCTAGCTAAGGTCTGGTTAGGGGGCATTTTTACAGCGGCCATTTGACCTTTGACGGGATGGATAGGGAGGGGTAAAAGTTGACTAGCCCAGGATCCGGCCGCTAAAATGTAAATTTTTGCTTCTAATTCCCCAATTGAGGTATAAATACTCTTGACTTTTCCCTGCTTTTGTTGTAGGGCGTGGACTTCTACCCCTTGGCGAATTTCTACCCCTAAATTTTCGGCCGCTTGTTGCAGCGCAGTCACTAGCTGCCGGTTGTCCACTTGTCCATCGTCGGGATACCACCAACCACCGATCACATCTTTACCTAGGCCTGGTTGGTAGAGGTGAACTGCATTGCTGTCTAACCAAATTTTATTAGCTGTATTGGCAGCAATGGGCTGATCTAGCTCGTAAATGGGAGCAAGAATACCACAGGGATAGTAACCGCTGTTTATTCCCGTTAAATCCTCGATTTTGCGGCTCCATTCTGGATATAGCCAGCGCGATTGCAGGCAAAGATCGAGAAATGGACCCGGGGGAATCCCTTCCGCGTGGGGGGCTAACATTCCCGCAGCCGCACGACTAGCGGCCTGAGCTATATCTCGAACTAGGAGGGTAACTTTTGCCCCGCGCAATTGCAAATCGACGGCGATCGCTAATCCGATGATACCACCGCCCACGATCAAAATTTCGCTAGTTGAGTTCATAAAGTCTCTGGCACCAACAATAATTACTGAAATGACAAGGAATCAGAATTTAGAAAAAGAAAAACGTATTAAAATAACATATATAGTTTTTTTATACCAATTAATCATAATTTTTAGCTTGATTGACTACTAAACTCCCAAATGGTTGGCCGAGAGGGGGGAGAAGTGAGGCTACTGGCATAATTTAAGCTTAAGATGATTTGTAGTCAATCTTTTCTAAGCTTCCCTTTTTCTTTAGAGCTTATGACTTCCTCTACTGTCGATCGAGTTTATCAAGGTCAATTCGGAGAGTTTACGATTACGGATAGCGATCACCTAGGTGTGCGTCTCTACCGTCTGGGGTTAAATTTAGCGGCTTTTAGTTTCGCTGTCGCTACAATTATAGTTCTCACCCGACCGCAATTATTGCCCCTGACTAACCTTTTATACATGGGTTTTTGTCTGGGGTTAGGCATCAGTTTATTGACTATCCATATTTATTTAATTCCCCTCCATCGTCTCCTGCAAGTTTTTTGGCTAATCGGGGCGATTACTTCCCTAATTTTCAGCCTCTATTCTCACCTTTCCCCCCTAGAATTTGTCTATCACCATCCGGTGAGTTTATTGGGTGTGGGCTTTATTTTTGCTAGTCTCACGGGGATTTATTTCAAAGAAGCTTTTTGTTTTAATCGTCTAGAAACCAAGTTTTTAACCCCTCTAGTTCCCACCCTTTTACTCGGTCATCTTTTGGGGATATTGCCCCTAAATTGGGAAAAGGGGCTATTAATTCTCTGGGCGACTTTATTCGTTATCTTTGCTCTGAGAAAGTTAAGCCAACCTCTCCCCAACGATATCGGTGATAAATCGGTCTTTGAACATCTTAATCATTGATAACTGATAACTGATAACTGATAACTGTTACCTATCTGGGGGCCTCAATGGTAGCCGGATTAGTAGTATTGGCAGTCTTGCTGGTGAACATTTGTATTAGACTAAAACCGACAAAAGCGAGTAAAGCTATGCCACCAATAGTAGTAACAATTTTACCCACGAGATTTTCTGTGCGGGGTTGTTCGGTGGCATCCTCGTTGGGATCCTCCGAATGGGCAAAACGATTGTAGAGGAAATCGAGGGCTTCATTGCGGAGTTCGTAGTAACGGGGATCCTCGGTAATTTGGGAACGAACCCGGGGACGAGCAAAAGGCATCTTTAACACCTCCCCGATTTTAGCACTCGGGCCATTGGTCATCATCACCAAGCGATCGCACAAGAACAAAGCCTCATCGATATCGTGGGTAATCATCAACACGGTTAACTGGTGTTCTTGCCAGATTTTCAGCAATTCTTCCTGTAATTCCTCTTTGGTGATCGCATCTAAAGCCCCAAAAGGTTCATCGAGGATGAGGACTTGGGGACGAATAGCCAGGGCGCGGGCGATCGCTACCCGTTGTTTCATACCTCCCGATAATTGGGGGGGTTTTTTCTGGGCTGCTTCTGTCAATCCCACTAAGGATAGATTTTCTTCCACGATCCTCACCTTCTCAGCGTGAGATTTTTCGGGATAAACCGAATTAACCCCGATATAAACGTTCTCAAAGGCAGTTTTCCAGGGCAGAAGCGAATAATTTTGGAATACCATCATCCGGTCCGGTCCTGGTTCCTTAACCTCTTTATCCTGTAGCAGCACTTGCCCACGACTAGGAGAAGAAAACCCCGCCACCATATTTAAAAGGGTCGATTTACCGCAGCCGGAGTGACCGATAATGCAGACAAATTCCCCCTCATTGACTTGCAGCTCCACACCGTCTAAAACGGTGTAAACCCCTTCGGGGGAGGGGTATTCTTTGGCAACATTACTAACTAATAAAAAAGGCTGGGTGGTGGTGCTGGAATTCACGGTCTTATCGGTAAAAGTTTGCATATTCGTCCTAGATTTATTTTAAGGTGGGCAAAGCCCACCACAATCATTAATTAGCGACGGGATCATCGAGGAGAACTTCTGAGACGCGATAATCGCGACGGATGGAAAAACGTTCCAGATAGCCGATCGGATCGTCGGGATTGAAAATAAGATGATCAAAGAGGGCGAAACTGTGGCGATCGGGTTCCAAATCGGGAAGACCCAGGGACCGGCAAGCTTCGCCAAACAGATCGGGACGACGGACGCGTTCAATCACTTCCACCCAGTTGCGGGGAAAAGGCGCGTAACCCCAACGGGCAAGCTGAGTTAGGGTCCATAGGGCCTCACTGCGGCCCGGACAGTTAGCTTGATCGACGTAAAACTGATTAAATCGGAATAGGGGTTCGGGGGCAGTTCCTAAACCGCGATCGTAACCATCGAGGAAACCGGGGCGAATAATTGCCCTATGCACGCCCACATACTGGGACTGACTGAGAATATTAACGATTTCTTCTCGATTACGCCGATCATCGCAGTATTCACAGGCTTTAATTAAAGCTTTGACCATGGCGATATGGGTTTCGGGATGTTTCGCCGCCCAAGCTTCCTTGACCCCGAGGACTTTTTCCTGGTGTCCGGGCCAAATATCAAGATCGGTGGCGATAACGTAGCCTAATTTTTCCTGAACGGCGTAGGAGTTCCAGGGTTCCCCCACACAATAACCGTCGATCTTACCCGCTTTTAGCAGGGAAACCATTTGAGGCGGCGGAATTACGGCTAAATTGACATCACTATCGGGATCGATGCCGCCACTAGCTAACCAGTAGCGTAACAGTAGATTGTGCATGGAGGCGGGGTGAACCATGCCGAAAGTGGCGATTTGGTCGGGACTTTGCAGGAGGGCCCCCTTTAAGTCCTCCAGTTTTTCTACCCCCAATTCCCTGTATTTATTGCTGAGGGTGATGGCGTTACCGTTGCGACTGAGTACCAAAGCGCTAATCACGGGGACAGAGGGTTTATTGCCGGCCCCAATGGTCATGCTGAGGGGCATTCCCGCCACCATCTGGGCCGCATCGAGACGACCGGTGGCTACTCCTTGGGCGAGTGCTTTCCAGTTGGGTTCCCGTTGCAGGACAACATCCTCTAATCCTTCCTCGGCGAAGAAACCTTTCTCTTTGGCGATAATAATCGGGGCGCAATCGGTGAGGGGGATAAAACCGATGGTAGGATTGGTTTTCAGTCGGGTAGCTTGGCCGATCACTGTCACCGGTCCGGTGGGTTGACCGACTTTCTTCGATCGCTTCTGTTGGTTGAGGAAGTAAACGATCTCGTTACGGAGGGAGTAGTAACTGGGGTGGTTAACTACTTCCAAACGATGCCGGGGCCGGGGAATGGGAACATCGAGAATCTGACCGATATGGGCCTCCGGACCGGTGGTTAACATCACTACTCGATCGGATAGTAATAGGGCTTCATCCACATCGTGCGTGACCATGATACAGGTAACGTGGCTTTCTTCGACGATTTCCATCAAACGTTCCTGTAAATTGCCTCTGGTTAACGCATCCAGGGCCCCAAAGGGTTCATCGAGTAGCAGGACTTTTGGCCGTAGGGCTAAGGCGCGGGCGATCGCTACCCGTTGTTTCATGCCTCCCGATAATTCTCCCGGTCGTTTGTTGGCGGCATGGCGCAGGTGTACCATATCGATACTATGTTCGATGACACTTTTGCGTTCAGCGGCCGGTAGATGACGCAGCACACGGTTAACTCCTAGGGCGATATTTTCCCGGACGGTTAACCAAGGCAGCAGCGAATAATTCTGGAAGACCACCATGCGATCGGGACCGGGACCTTTAATTTCTTTTCCCTCTAAAATCACCCCTCCCACCGTCGGGCGATCGAGTCCCGCGACCATATTTAAGAGGGTGGATTTCCCGCAACCGGAGTGACCGATTAAAGAGATAAATTCCCCTTGAGTAACGCTGAGATCGATATTTTTTAGGGCGATATATTGACGGCCATCGGGCAGAGGGAAAACTTTATCAATGTGATCGACTTCAATAAATGCAGACATTTTCAGTTATCAGTTATCAGTTATCAGTTATCAGCTTCTGAAGGCAAGAGGCAACAGGCAAGAGGCAAAAGAAAGAATCTAGCAATTCTCCTATCTAACAAGAAGGTTAGAAACTAGGTAGATCAAAGCTTTTAGCTTAACAAATTAGGTTTTAGATTCGACCCTTGTTATCGGGGGTGAGGTGGGTTGGGTGGCTAATAATTTAGTTTTGAACCTCACCCACTTTTATTTACTTGTAACAATTAAACTTATTTATTTTCTTCGGGTACAACTAATTTAGCGATGTAGGCCATGAGGCGATCGAGTAGGAAACCAACAATACCCACATAAATCAGGGCGAGGATAATTTCACTGATCATGGAACTATTCCAAGCATCCCAGATAAAGAAGCCAATTCCCACGCCACCGATCAGCATTTCCGCCGCTACAATCGCCAACCAAGATAAACCGATACCGATTCTTAATCCCGTGAAAACGTAGGGAACGGTGGCGGGAAAAAGAATATTAAAAAAGTATTCAACTTTGGATAATTTCAGCACTCTAGAGACGTTTTTATAGTCTTGGGGAACCTGTTGTACTCCCACGGCTGTGTTAATAATAATTGGCCAAATTGCTGTAATAAAAATTACAAATATAGCACTAGGTTCGTTATTACGAAAAGCCGCTAGGGAAATGGGTAGCCAAGCTAGGGGGGGAACGGTACGCAGGATTTGGAAAATCGGATCGATCGCATCATAAACTAGGGCGCTACTACCGATTAAAATTCCCACGGCGATGCCAACAATAGCGGCAAGGGTAAAACCGACGGCCACCCGTTGTAAACTGGCGAAAATTTGCCAGAATAACCCCACATCCGTGCCACCATTATTGAAGAAGGGATTAATAATTAATTCCCAGGTATCGCTAACCACTTTGGTGGGACTAGGGAGGGGGGCATCGGGACTAAAACAGAGTATTTGCCAGATGACGAGGAAAATTAATAAAGCAATCGCCGAAGTTGCTAGTTTGGGTAATTTTTTTTTGAGGTCTTTTACCCATTTTGAACCTTGAGAACGACGAGAAATAGAAACAGCCATAATCAGTTATCAGTTATCAGTTATCAGTTATCAGTGGTTCAGTGATCAGCATCAGCATCAGTGATCAGTTATCAGTTATTAATTACCAGTTATGAGCAAATCATCTTTAACTGTTGACGGGTTACTGATCACTGAACACTGATTTAAACCTTTTTAATCTTGAGAGATTTCAGGTAAGCTTGGGGATTTTCGGGGTCAAAAGTAACACCATCAAAGAAAGTTTCCACACCGCGAGAGGTAGAGGTGGGAATTTGATCAGCCGGAACATTGAGGGCTGTGGCGGCTTCTCTCCAGATATCTTCCCGGTTAACCTTATCAACTAAAGCTTTGATGTCCGTATCGGCGGGAATATAGCCCCAACGGATGTCTTCAGTCACAAACCAAGTATCATGACTCTTGTAGGGATAGGAAGCGTTATCAGCCCAGAATTTCATGGCTACGGGGCTATTTTCGATTTTGCGACCATCACCGAAATCGATATTACCCTGCATTCTTCCCAAGATATCGGCGGGGTCAATTTTCAGCCATTCCCGTCCTGAAATAATCTCGCACATTTCCTTAACATTAGCGGGATCGTTGCACCATTGCTGCGCTTCTAGAACAGCCATAGTTAAAGCTTTTGCCGCTTTGGGATTTTTATCCACCCAATCGGCGCGTAAAGCGAAGGCTTTTTCGGGGTGATCCTTCCACAGTTCCCCAGTAATCAAGGCCGAATAACCGAGTTTTTTGTTAACTAATTGGGCGTTCCAAGGTTCCCCCACACAGAAAGCTTGCATCGTGCCGACTTTCATGTTAGCCACCATTTGTGCCGGAGGAACAACAATTAGGGATAGATCTTTATTCGGATCGATACCACTGGCGGCTAACCAATAGCGCATCCAGAGATCGTGAGTACCACCGGGGAAAGTGACGGCGGCTTTAACTTCTTTGCCGGCAGATTTAGCTTTAGCGAAGGATTCTTTCAGTACACCGCTATCGAGGGCAACTTTTAGATCCATGTATTCGTTAGCCACAGAAATCGCTTGACCGTTGGTATTCAAACGCGCCAGAATATACATTGGTACGGGCTGTTTGGTGATTTTGCCCAAGGTCATTAGGTAGGGCATGGGGGATAAAATATGCGCCCCATCGATACCGTTACCCGCCGAACCTAATTCGAGGTTATCCCGGGTTGCAGCCCAAGAGGCTTGTTTCATCACTTGCACATCGGGCATCCCGTGTTTAGCGAATAAACCTTTTTCCTTGGCGATAATTAAAGGTGCCGAGTCAGTGAGGGCAATAAAACCTAGTTTGGCGGTGGTGACTTCGGGAGTTTCTCCACCGGCAGCGGGGGAAGCGGCAGGACTGCCGGCCGGGGAGGGACTGGTCGCGGTATTATTGGGAGTGGCGCAACCGTGGAGAATTGCTGTTCCTACGGCAGTTGCCCCGGCAGTGAAGATAAATCTACGTCTAGAAAGTTTACTCATGGACTAAAAAATCGTGATTAGAAACTAAACAAAGGTGATGAAACGGTGAAAAATTCTCATTATTTCCCCTAACTGACTGCGGTGATAACCGAGAAAATTTCTGGAAAGTAACTGTTGATTCAGTAAGGAGGCTTTGACTATTTTTATCTCTCGATCGCTTTTGCTTCTCCATCTGGGGAGATTTAGCAGTAGTTTTTGTCTAAGAGATTTTTTCTAGAAGCATAACAGTTTTGAGGAGTCGATAGATAGATAGGGGCGGTTTTTGGTCATCTGGGCTAGAAAGATCAGTTTATTTCAGGGTTATTACCGAAGCAATTAACTTAAATTTACAGTCTTCAACAGGAAAATTCGTATAGATTGTTACAAAATATTGCCAGTCATGTAATAAAAGCATAAAAATTTGTCTGAAACGCATGGCAGAGCGATGGGGGTTTTTAGCTATCTTGACTCAGTTATCGGGTTTGAGTTTGCAGTTCACTGATTACCGGTTACTATTTACCGATTACGGAAAAATCCCCGCAAGTATTAGCGATGCCAGCAGCTTGAGACAATCTCTGTTATGCTTTGGAACTTGCCAAGGGCAAAAGCATATTATTATCGATCGATGCTTCCCTTTTATTAGATGAGTTCGCCGAATTAGAAGGGGTAGTTTTAACTATTGAAGATAAGCTAAGACGAATTTAAACTGGGCATTATTAAGTTAGCTAAAAAGCAGATAACCCTTGCTGTTCCAGTGTTCCAGTATTCTGGTGTTGCCCTATCGATCTAGACTAATTTAGATGCGCGGGCGGCTTATTTTGATTAATGCAGAGGAAATTCGCTATATTGAATTTTGGCAGCATCAAACAGAGGTAACTTAAATGTCGGACAAACAAGAAAGACGATATGATAAATTTAAGCGCGGCTATCAAGCTAAAATTGATCAACCCCCGGGTAAACCGCCCCAGGGTGGTTCTAATGTTAAACCGCCACTAAATCAGGACAAGGAGAAAAATAACCCACTGATTATCTATGCCCCCTTTTACCTGTTCCCTGTTCCCTGTTCTAACTGATAACTGATAACTGATAACTGAATATGGCTTATTCTCGCATTAAAAAACTAGCAAATTATCTACGTCCCCATTGGCAAATAGTAACTTGGGGGGTAGTTGCTTTGCTTGTTGTTAATCTTTTGGGTGTTTATATACCGCTTTTAATCCGGGATAGCATCGATGATTTAAGTAAATCCTTTGACTTCCAAAAAATCATTTACTATGTGATTTTTATTATCGCTTTAGCCTCGATTATGTGGTTTATCCGCATGATATCCAGAGTGTTATTATTCGGGATCGGTCGTCAGGTAGAGTTCGATCTTAAACAAAAAATCTTTCAGCATTTATTAACCCTTGAACCTGCCTATTTTTCTCGGCAAACTTCAGGAGATTTAATCAACCGTGCCACTAGCGATGTGGATAATATTCGTCGTCTGGTGGGTTTTGCTTTGCTTAGTTTGGCTAATACTTTTTTTGCCTATGGGTTAACTTTGCCCGTAATGTTAGCGATTCATATTCCCCTTTCAGTCGCCGCTATTTCTGTCTATCCTTTGATGTTAATTGCCGTGCAGTTATTTAGTGGTCGTCTCCAGCGGCAACAACAAAAAGTACAGGCAAAACTATCGCATCTGAGCGATTTAATTCAAGAGGATATGAGTGGTATTACCCTGATTAAAATCTATGCCCAAGAAGTTAACGAGCGCCTAGCATTTAAACAAAGAAATCGCGAATTATTACAGGCTAATTTAGATTTAGCCCAGACTCGTAATTTTCTTTTTCCCCTGGTCGAAGCTTTAGCCTATGTCAGTTTATTGGCCTTGCTTTCCCTCGGTACTAGACAAATTATAGCGGGTAATATCACGATCGGGGACTTTATTGCTCTGTTAATTTTGGCGGAAAGATTAGTTTTTCCTACTACTTTATTAGGTTTCACTATTACGGCCTACCAACAGGGAGAAGTGAGTATCGATCGCCTAGAAACTATTCTGTTAGCTGAGGCTAAAATTAAAGATAATGCCGATTGTATTCACTTAAAAAATATTCAAGGAAAAATTACCGCCAAAGCCTTGACTTTTTCCTATCATGATGCTAGGGAACCCGCCTTAAAATCTCTTTCTTTTACCATTAATCCGGGGGAAATGGTAGCGGTAGTCGGTGCGATCAGGTCGGGAAAATCTACCCTTGCTAACGCTATTCCCCGTCTTTTGGATATTGCGGAAGGACAGTTATTTATTGATCATCAAGATGTGACTCAAATTGCTCTTGAAGAGCTGCGGAAAGCGATCGCTTATGTTCCCCAAGAAAGTTTTTTATTTAGTACCACCATCGAAGATAATATCCGTTACGGAGATCCGCTGCTGAATTTTCCAGCAGTGAAATCGGCAGCCAAACAAGCGAGAATTGAGGAGGAAATCGAGAATTTCCCGCAAAAATACGGAACTTTAGTGGGAGAACGTGGGATTACTCTTTCTGGAGGTCAACGTCAACGGGTCTCTTTAGCGCGAGCTTTAGCCATCCAAGCACCGATTTTAATCCTTGATGATGCCCTATCTAGCGTCGATAATCAAACGGCCACGGCTATTTTGGAAAATCTCAGCCAAGAAAGCCAAAAAACCGTGATTTTTATCTCCCATCAATTATTGGCCGCTGCCACTGCTGATCGGATTTTTGTCATGGATCGCGGAGAAATTGTCCAAATGGGAACCCATGAGGAGTTAATCGCAGTCCCCGGAGTCTATCAAAATCTCTGGCAACGGCAGCAGTTAGAGTCTAAGGTTTTAGATTAACCGATAAAATAGGGAATCTGCTAGTTATTACCGGTGAAGCTGGGGACTATCTCAATTATTCCTTAGGACTGTTTAAATGCAGCACAGCAGTTATCTTTTAGCGACAATGAACAAAGATCAACTTTTAACCGAACCTTTTTTACAATTACCCACCGAAACATCAATACAAGTGATTTGGTTTACGGAATTTTTTGGCACTGGTCATCAGGTGCGCTACGGGGAAAAACTAGAGAAAATGGCCCCCGCTCGCACTAGCAAATTAACTAGAGTTAGAGAAGATGCTCAATCGAGAACCCTTCAAGCTTATCCATCTTTAACCGATCGAGAAATCTGGCGACATCAGGTCGAAATTACTGGTTTAAATCCAGGGGAAAGGGTTCCCTATCAAGTCACCAGTTTTCAGGAAAATACGGCGATTAGAAGTGATATTTATACCCTTACACCAAGACCCAAAAAAGGAACTAATCTCAAAATTCTGCTCACCTCCGATCATCAGTTAATGCCCATGACTGCCGCTAATTTGCAAAAAGTTATTGAAACTATTGGACAGGTAGATGCAGTTTTTTTAGCGGGAGATTTAGTTAATATACCCGATCGAGCTTCTGAATGGTTTGATGATAGTCGCGGTGGGGCATTTTTTCCCTGTTTACAAGGTCGTGCTAATTATACTCTTACCAAGAATGGTATTCAGACTATTTATAAAGGGGGAGAAATTATTCAAAATGCCCCCTTATTTCCTGCGATTGGTAATCATGAAGTTATGGGCAGATTTTCTAATTCCAGAGGTTTAAATGAACAGTTTGAAGATGCTATCCCTCAATTTATTGCTAAAAAACTAGCAGAGGATACATCGGCAATTAATGAAAACTGGTTAAAAAATAATGCTTTTAACACAGAAACCTACGAAGAAATTTTTTCTTTGCCTCAAAATAAATATTATTCTCTGACCTTTGGCGATATTCGTTTAGTGGTTTTATATGTTACTAATATCTGGAGAAATCCCAATTTAGAACCCAGTACAAGGGGAAGATATTACGAAAATCAAAGAGATTTAGATAGACCAGATCGCTGGGGTTACGGTCAGCATATTTTTGAGCCAATTGCTCAGGGTAGTCCCCAATATCAATGGTTAGAAAAAGAGTTAAATAGTCGAGAATTTCAAGAGGCTAAATATAAAGTAGTTATGTTTCATCATCCTCCCCATACCCTAGGGGTCAATATCGTGCCACCCTACACCGATACCTTGCCGACAATTGAACGGGATGCCACGGGAAAAGTTAGATCGGTACGTTATGATTATCCCCAAGAAAATGATTATATTATTCGTGATCTAATTCCCTTATTAGAATCAGCCAAGGTTAATTTGGTTTTTTATGGTCATTCCCATTTATGGAATCGTTTTCTTAGTCCTAAGGGTATGAATTTTCTTGAATCTTCTAACGTTGGTAATAGTTATGGTGCTTATTTAGGTGATAAAAAACGTCCTGTACCTGTCGATAGAAATTATGCAAGCATCGGTAATCCCAATGGATTACCACCAATTATCCCGAATATTGCTCCTCTAGTGGATTGGGTTAATCAACCTTTACCCTATATTGCCAGTAATGATGTGACGGTTTTTAGCATTTTAGATACAGAAAAAGGGACCGTGAGCAGTTATCGTTTTGATACTCGTTATCCTGATTCCGAGGTAATTAAATTTGATGAATTTGACCTTTTTAGCATAGGTGAAGTATAATAAAATTAAAAGATGCTGGTTAAATAGATTCTCTTAGGGGTAATTGTATGACTACTGTTACTAGCAATGATATTCAAGAATTGAAACCCACATTCCGCACCCTAAGTGTCACAACGTCTCAAAAGGGGAAGGGGCGTGAGTCAAAATACTTATCTAGAGGACTGAGTTGGCGGCAAGCTGCCGGCAACTAAGCGGAAAATTTCAGGGTTCCCCCAGTCATTCTCAATAAACAGTGCTTATTGAGAATGACTAGGCAATCAGACTTAACATCTAGGGGGAGATGTTCCAGTTGCTCGCTTTGTTTTGTCACCCCTTGAAGTCAATCCATCTGGTCAAGATAAGAGATAATATTCCTGGCAAGGTTTGGGAAAAAATCTCAAAATGTTGCGCCTCTCATCCGTTAAGTTACTAATCTTTTGATTGTCTTGAATAGGTCGGAGATGAATCCCTTGAAAGTTCTGAAATATCCAGCGTAATGTTGGTCGGTCAGTTAACTTACCCAACTGATTTTTAAGTCCCGTCTCCTGCTGTTTTAAACTTAAACGAAGTTGTCTTTGACCAATAGTATAAACCAGCAGGCACAAGCCCATGAGCATGGCCATGACCTCAATTCTATGGGGAGATTTGAGAAAGACAATGTCGGCAAAAAAGCAGGGGTCTTTGAGAAAAGAAAATGCTCTTTCTGGAGCTTGTTGCCCCTTATATTTTTTGAGTATATCCTCACTGCTCAATCGTTTTTTCTCCAAGTCGTTAGTTGCTAAAACGAATCGTCCTGCTCGTTTCTTTAGCCTCTCAATCGCTGCCAAATTCAACTCTAATTCGGCTTGAACCTGATAGCCTTGAGAGGGTAAATCGTCTTTTGATTGAAGTTTTGACTGCTGGGACTCAGGCGGAATGATATTGACTTTAATCTCCGTTAACTGATGATATTTTAAGGAGTCAGATAATCCTTTGGCTATCGCCAACGCCACCGCTCTATTCTCAAATTCTCTTCGGGATAGTTGGCGGATTTTTTCTTGGCCAGAATTCTTTTCCTGCTCGATTTTTTTCTCTAATTTTTTCAAGTCTGATTCTTGTCTAGCTTGACTTTCAACTAGCAACCATCTTTGTTCTATCCCCCCATAGTTAGAGATGGTTTCCCGCCAGGAATAACCAGGTATTTCTGAATCGGTTAACTCTTTTTCTGAGATGCTATCGACCAATTTTATCATCATTTAATTGTTTGGGTTCAATGCCCTCTCCCAGCAGATGTTCGGTTGCTTTATCTTCAAAAAATTGAGGAAATAAATACAAAGCCCGGGAGACAAATCCCAATCCATTCAGGATAATTGCTTTCACGACTTGCCCCGCTGTGACAATTTCTCCTCGCTCACTTGAGACTTGTTCGTTGATAATTTCAACGATTCCTATTTCATCGATAATTCCGGCTACTAATCCCAGATGGTCTAGATTTTTGACTTCAATTTCTGTTGATTGATTCATGGTCGAACAGTCCACTCGCCTAAGTTTTCCAACAATTCCTATTTTTTCATAATTAGGGGTCTCAAGACCCCCTAACTGGTGCCGAGAAAACCTTCACCAGCTAAGTATTTTTACTCAAGTCTCTGGAGGGGGACAGCTTATGTGACAGTTGAGGCTGCGGAATGTGGGTTTATACCGGAGAGGTTTTAAGAGATTTCTGGCATAATTGATTTTTGAGAGTTCAAAAATGGGAAAAAGCAGAAAATCTCTAAATAGACTCTTTAATTGATTGTGGTTTATTCCTAATTCTCCTGACTCCTAACCCCACCAACAAACTTTTTCAGTAAACCCTAATTATGAGTTTTGCACGCGAGGCCGGTAGAGCCATCCGTTCTACCCTAGTTCTCTGGGTAATTACTGCCCTGATCTATCCTTTCTCGATGATCGCCATCGGTCAAATTCTTTTTCCCTGGCAAGCGAACGGGAGTTTAATTACCAATAATCAAGGTCAAGTGGTGGGTTCGGCTCTAATTGGGCAACCTTTCACCAGCGATCGCTATTTCAATAGTCGTCCGAGTACCACCGCCTACAGTACGGCCGATCCGAAAAACGATCCTAACAAGATCCTGCAAACCGGAATTTCGGGAGCGAGTAACCTAGCTCCCAGTAACCCTGTATTGATCGATCGCATTAAAGGAAAACCCGATCCCGATCCGGCGAAAGCTATAGAGGGGGAGATTCCCCGATTAGAGAAAGCGGGAATTAAACCCACCGCGGATCTGGTGTACACCTCTGGATCGAGTCTCGATCCCCACATCACCCCGGAAGCCGCCAGAGCGCAGATCGAGCGGGTGGCGCGGGTGCGGGGATTACCGACGAATCAAGTGGAGATCCTCGTTACCAAAAACACCGATGATCGCTTTCTCGGCATCTTCGGCGAACCGGGGGTTAACCTACTGAAACTGAATCTGGCTCTAGATGCGATCGCAAATACCCGATAGGGCCTCTGATACTCAATCCTGTTTAAAAGGTATAGGAAAGTGGGAAAAGAGAGTTTGCCTTTAAAAACCCCAAGTTAGTAGATTTACAAAAATGGGATGCAGCCGCTAAAAAACTAACTGGGAGAGGATTGTTTAGCTGATCTTACCTTGAGATTCACATTGAAAACCTTGATCGCGCCAAGCTTCTAAATCAACGGAATTTAAGGGAATGACTTGCCAACAGGGGGGAGAGATTAATTGTCCCACAAAAGCCCAAATTATACTTCTAGTCACATCCAACCCAGTTTTTAGCTTTGATTCGCGATTACCCGGAATACCAATTTCTCGGACTGCATCGATTTCTACTGCTATACCGTGGGATTGCAAGTGAATTGCTGCTAACCATTGAGCGCGGGGTAAATGAGTAGGAGAGGTGACAACTTTTACTTTATGTACTCGCCATTGTTTTAAAATTGGCACGGCAAAGAAAAAATTACCGAAGGTAGAATCGGCACACTTTTCTAACCAGACGTTAGTTTTTGGTGCTTTTGCCCGTTCAAATAGTAATAAAATACAGGGGTCTTTCGAGCCTTCGGAAATCAAAATCGGTATATCCTGGTATTGCTGGGCTAGATTGGCCACATAAATTTCCCGACGAATGCTGCCCCCCAAAACTAAGATGGCATCAACGGGTTTTTGTTGATTCATTGGCAAGCGTATGGCTAAATTAATCGCTAAATTAAGGATAATAAACCCAAAAACCGCAATCAGAGTTAGTTTTAACCATCTTTGCCAATGCCGGTGTTTACGCGCAACATTTTTCGGTTTTTTCGCCATTGTTTAGAGACGATGTAACAATTGTGCTTTGATAATTTTTTCTGCGGGGTTGAGTTTGACTAATTGTGAACCTGTCCCATCTTTACCCGTAACTGTCACAGTTTCCACCTCTAAGGGTAGTTTTCGATTCTGATTGGTACTTAATAACACTATACTCCCCGCCCGCGCCGCTACCATGGCCGCTAAACTATCCTGTTTGTTGACGAATTGTAAAGCAGGTGAACCAAGATCGCCTAATTGTGATAGACGTAAATTCTCGATCGCCAGTCTTTTCCCGTAACCTAATCCCGAAATCAGCAGCAGATTTTCCCGATGAGGGAGAGAAACACAGCCGGCTAGATGTTCCCCGTAGCGCAATCGCAAAATTGCTAAACCCTGGGCAGATTTACCCATAATTGGCAATAATTCCTCGCGCACGGGATAACGTAACACTCGACCGCTACTGGTGGCGATCGCTAAGTCCAGGCCCTCGTGAGTAAAAATAGCAGCATATAGGCGATCGTCTTCTTTCAATTTCATCAGGGACAAACCCCGACTACCAACCCCCTCTAATTCATCGATTGAAAGCCGCTTTATTCGCCCCTGTTGACTCAGTAAAAGCAATTCTTGATTTTTTTGAGGTTCTGTCAAGAAAAATTGATTTAACACCGCTTCTGACTCTTTTTGGGCGGTTTTGGTCAGCAGACTGGAGATCAACACCGGTTGATTCGCTTGCGGGGGGACTTCCCGGGTAGCAATCGGGTAAGCTTTGGCATTATCGAGGATAACTAGAAAATTTTCCCGTTTTTCGATCGCCTGTTGATAGATAATTAAACCCTGGTCCGGCGCTCGCTCTTCTGGTGTCGTCCAACTCATTTTATCTTCGGCATCAAGCAATAAAATCGCATTTTCTGGGGGTTCTTGGGGCGTAAATAGGCTTAAACTCGGTGTATTCTCACTCTCAGATTTTTTCTTAACTTTATTCTCCTGTTTTTTAACTTCTGCCTTCAAAGAGGGTGTGGGGTGTGGGGTGTGGGGTGTGGGGTGTGGGGTGTGGGGTGTGGGGAAAGAAACCTCTTTCATCTGTGGGGGTGAAAATTTTTTCATCGGGACTGTCTCCTGTTTTTTCACCACAGAATCCAATTTCTTCCCTGCTGTCTCCTGTTTCCTGTCCCCCGACTTCCCGGTGCGAATTTTTGTCCGTCTGCTATCGGCGAATTTTTTCTTTAAAGAGCGCAATTCTTTTTTCAGAGACTTGAGAAACTCCTGACGGTTATGGAGGAGGGTTTCCAACTGTTGAATTTTTGTTTGTAATTCCGTCGCTTCCGTCTCTAACTTTTGTCTTTCCAAACCGGTTAAACGACGTAGGGGCATAGCCAAGATAGAATCAGCTTGAGGGTCACTAATGCCTAATTCTGCCTGAAAACGATACTTAGCCGTCGTCCCATCGGGGGCATTTTTGAGAATATCCACCACTCGATCGATATTCTGCAAAGCTAATAATAAACCCTCCACTAGGTGTAAGCGATCGCTGGCCTGTTGCAACTCATCGCCATACTGACGGGTGAGAGTTGTTTCTCGAAAGCGCAAGAATTCCTGTAAAACTTGTTTTAACGATAACTGCCGGGGTTGATTATCGACTAAAGCGAGGATAATCGCCCCAAAATTAGTCTGTAGGGCCGTTTGTTGGTATAAAGCCGCCAAAACCTGCTGCGGTTGACTTTCCCGCTTTAATTCAATCACCACCCGAATGCCTTCGCGATTGCTTTCATCGCGGATATCGGCAATTCCCTCCAATTTCCCTAAATTGACTAATTCAGCGATTTTTTCAATCCATGCCGCCTTATTCACCTGAAAAGGCAACTCAGTAACCACAATTGCCGTCCTTTCCCTTCGGCGCTTGCCCTCAATGATAATTGTTTCAGTTTTCGCCACTCCGCGCACGGGAATAATCCCCCTACCAGTGCGATAGGCCTCGCGAATGCCAGTATCATCTAAAATCTCGCCTCCCGTGGGAAAATCGGGACCGGGGATAATTTCTACTAACTTTTCCTCGCTTAAATCGGGATTATCAATCAAAGCGATTAAACCTTCCACCACTTCCCCTAAATTATGGGGAGGAATATTAGTCGCCATTCCTACCGCAATACCCGAACAACCATTAAGAATCAGTATCGGTAACTGAGCGGGTAAAACAACGGGTTCCTGTTGAGAATTATCAAAATTACTGCTAAAATTAACGATAGCTTCGCTAATTCCCCCTAAAACCGCCTGATCACCGATGCCGGCCAAACGGGTTTCTGTGTAACGCATGGCCGCCGGGGGGTCGTTATCGATCGAACCAAAGTTACCATGGCCCGATAAAAGTGGGTAACGACTGGAAAAATCCTGTACCATACGAACCAGTGCCTCGTACACTGACTGATCACCGTGGGGATGATATTTACCCAACACATCCCCCACCACCCGCGCACATTTACGAAAAGGGCGATCGGGAGTTAAACCCAGTTCGTGCATAGCGTATAATATGCGACGATGTACTGGTTTTAAGCCATCGCGTACATCCGGCAAGGCTCGCCCCACGATCACACTCATGGCATATTCTAGATAGGAGCGTTCCATCTCTTGGTGTAAAGCCGTGGGTATAATTTGACCACTAGCTAAGAAATCCAGTTGTTTGGCCATGAGTCTCTCGTTTTCAATCTGTCTAGCTGTGAATCATAAGGCATTTTGCCCTTTTTAACCTTGTTTATCCCTGAGCATCCCTATGACGACTGTTTTGATTGTAGAAGACGACCCGATAAATTTTCGCGTTTTTGCCAAAATTTTGACCAAACGAGGTGGTCTAGAGGTCAAAGGGACCGAAGATGTGGAAGAAGTGCTTCGTATTGCTCGGGACAAGGAAGCGGATGTGATCTTAATGGATGTCTCCCTCTCCCATAGTGTCTATGAAGGGAAAGCGGTAGATGGCATTAAAATCAGCCAAATTCTCAAAGCTAACCCCGAAACCGCCGATTTACCCGTTATTCTCGTCACTGCTCACGCTATGGAAGGCGATCGAGAGAATTTTCTCAAGCAGAGTCGGGCCGATGGTTATATTTCTAAACCAGTGGTTGATCACCAAGCTTTTGTTAATCAAATTTTGGCGATCGCCGATCAGAAGCCGGTCTAAGCTTTGAGTCTTCTTTTGTTAGTATATCAGTATTTATCTAGACCAGCTGCTTTCAGTTTACTCCTAACAGCTATCTCCCTAATCCTCCACTCTGCCATAGATGGCGTAGGCTCGATCGAGCGACCAGGCCCACATCTGATCCCCTAGGGAAAAATGCCACCATTCCCCCTTATGTCGGCTAAATCCCGCCTCCTCCATCACTTTAGCCAATAAAACTCGTTTTTGATGATAACTCTGTTCTTGTGGGCTTTTTGCGGCGATATAATAATCGGGATGCGATCGCTCTCCGATCTCATCGATTTCTCCCCCCATGTCGATGGCTTGTCCCTTCTCGTCCACCAGGGTAATATCGATCGCCGCTCCGGTACTATGGGGAGGCGGAGTGGCGGCATTATCGCTGGGAATTGCCCAAATAGTGTAAACTTCTGTTAAAATCGCTTGACTTTCTGCCTCCGATAGTTTCTCTTTGGCTAATCCTCTTGTGTCTAGGAGAGTCTGAAAAGTATAATCGACCATAAATTGTTGCACTTCCACCGGTCGATAGGCATCAAAAATCAGAATTTGCCAACCAGGTTGATAGACTTGCAGACGGTTTTGAGCGTCAATCAGGGCATTTAACACCCCTTGTCGCAAAAAATAGGGAGATTTACCCCGATAATTAGCTCCTAATTTCTCGTAAGCGTGGGGAGAAGGGATAACAAACTTATCTGCGGGTATAGGTACTAGGGGTTCCCCACATTCACGAATAGGAATTTTTTGGTAGGGTTTCATCGCGTCGTCGAGAAATGGTAATTTTATTGATGGTCAACTCGATCGCCGGTTTACGGGTAAAATAAACCCGTTATTCCTCCTCCTCATCGGTTGTAGGGAATTTCATACTGGCCCAAGTTAACTGTTTTTGCGGGTCTTTTTCCGGTTCACTAAAACTCTCTTTGAGTTGTTCTTTCACCTGGGCAATATTACCACTTTGAGCGGCATTCTTTAGATCATAGACATAACGAGCATTTTCGATCGCTTCCTCTTTACTACGAGAACTAGACTCAAAGCATTTTTCTAGGTCTTTGTAAATACCCTTGCGAGAGATTTTGAGAAAATATTGACGTTCCGTATCGATCAGTTTAGCCAATAATTCTAGGTGCATGGAATCCTCGGCACAGATATCCGCGAGGATATCCCATTCTTCACTCCCCAAAAGATTATTATCCGCTCCAGGTCGCGGGTCTTGAAAAGTTTCTCCAGTCACTTGTTTATAAATCTTCGGTAATTGGTCATCAAATTCGTGCTTTTCTTCCCTCCAAATCCGGCGAATTTCGCTGAGTTCCTCCGTGGTAATTAGGGTAATATCTTTCATATCCTCTGGGGCATTAGTACGCACGCTCTCCTGAGCTTCTAATACTCTTCTCAGCCAATATTCCCGCCATTGTTTAGTATAGGGTCCCGGTATGGGTTCGATCGATATTTCTCCATTTAAGTTTCTTTCAAATAATTGTACTTTCCCAAAGATACGGCGAAAATCCCGTTTTGGTCGGTCATCTTCTATATCTAATTCGTTGCGAAGGTCTAAAAGTGGTTGTAACCATTCTTTTTCCTCGTCATTCTGTATCATTGCCTCCATGGATTTATCTTTATTTACCAACGTACACACCCAACAACCAAAGCGCGAATCCCCACAGCTAGGAGTGGAAGTATCCACCACTAGGGGACATTCATTATCCGCAGTCGCTCCTCGATACATTGCTAATAATTCTTTGTTATCTCCTCCCCAGGGATTTTCCCACTGCATTAAGTACATCCATACTTCATCAGTACGCCAATCTTCTATGGGAAGATAGAAATATGAATTAGGACGACTAGGATTAGCATTCAGGCGATCTCGAATTCGCCATCCCCGATGTTTTTCCATATTTCTAGCGCGGGCAATACTTTCAGCTTTACGAGTACCTAAAACAAGAATTGCCTCTCCTTCATCTCGAATAATATCTCTAATAAAAAAATCTGTAGGCTTAATTTTCATTCTTTCAGTACACCATCTAAATCTTTTTCTTGGGGCAGGATATCCTTTACCAATTAAACAACTCCAAAAAGTATCTTCAACTGAAGGAAAAGTCAATTTAGTTTTAATAGGCATCTGTTTTTTTGCAGCAGCTTCCTGTAATTTCTTCAAAGAATTTCTGACCCAAGCTGCAACAATAGGATTTTCTACCAAAGTATCATTGGTTATTACATAAATCGTTTTAGTTCTTTTTTTTATCGGTAGCAATTCGATAGCATTCCAAACTAATTGTAATACTGTTGTTGAATCTTTTCCTCCACTCCAACCAACTACTAACGGTCTATTATCCTGACAGTATAATTCCTGAATTTCCTTAGTTAATAATTGAATATCTTCGATTAGTTCAGGAAGAGTACGATTAGGTAAAATGTTTGTTTGCTCTGATTTCATAATTAATAATTTAAGTAACTAATTTCTAAAAATATTCTGACGATGCCATTGGATAGCTTCAGGTTTCGGATAGTGATCTTCTAGAGTGGGTAATAAAATATTCATACCATGGAAGTCTTTAATGGCTTTAGCATTAGGAGAAATTTCTTGAAAGTCTTTACTAATCATAATTTTGTATTGATCGTCAATAGTAAATAGTCCTTGATCGAATGCCCAATGATGATTTTTACAAAGAGATAAACCATTGTTTATCTGGTTATCATAGAATCTGGCAAAAGGTTTGATATGTGCGCCATCGACAATACTTTGTGTCAAGGAGTGGTTTACTTTAAGACCGCAAAAAGAGCATTGATAATCGTATAAATGGACGACTGATTTACGAAATAACGCATCTCTAACTATAGACTTTTTAAAATAATATTTTGCTGGTGTTTCTCCTTCAGCCACAACACTACGATCTAGTTCAGTGCGATCATCTTGTTGTAGGACTTGATTAATTTCCAAAATGTCTTCTAATTGCTTTTGACTAGAATAAAACCAAGCTTCTATTAGAGTATCAATTAGCTGTCGTCTAGCTTCCGGTTCCTGTAAAAGTTTATACAATTCCTGATCTAAAATCGCATAATCTACATCTGCTCTAATTTTGGGAATAGTTTGAGGACGGCCTCCATCATAGCTATCACTAAACTTTAGCTTCCAAAATCCGTCATTTTTTAGATGAAAAAACGGTAAAGCTAACCCACCTTTGAAGGCATCTGGGTTTAAACGCTTCCAATATTTATCAAAAGTATCGATTAATTCATCAGAAATATATATTTTATTGTCTTGAATTTGAGAATCACTAATTAACTCAATTACTGATAATAATAAGATAGGCTTATAAGGTGCTTCACCACTTTGCTTAGACTTATTGACTTTAATTTTAGAAAATAAGTCACAATAATATTTTAAATTGCGTAGGGGAAGACTATCGACCATAGGGGGGGGAGATATGCGGATAAAAAAAGGAAACCATTACCAGCATACAGAAAAACATCCCACCGAGAGGAAAAAATATAAAAAGCCTAGAGAGATCGTGATAATAAAATCGATCGATCGCGGCTGACGAGCGATCGCAAGCCATAAAACATTTGTATTAATAAAAAAAGCGGGCTTGTGGAAGAGTAGTTAACCTAATAATAGCCACGGGTTAATTCTAGGGATTACCTGAAAAAAATACTTTCCAACCGGCAGTAGCGATCGCACTTGCCAAAAGAATAATCAATGTCCAAACCTGATTTTTTTGGGTTCCTTCCACTGATTTTAGGCGATTATCGATGCCCTCAACCTTTTCGGTTAACTTTGCCTGTCCTACCTCTAGCTTATTTAACCGTTCATCGATTTTGTCAAATTTTTGATTAACATCTTTTTGGAGACTGTCAATTTTCCCCTCAATCCTAGTCAAAACAGCTTCTAGGGAATAGGTAACGGTTTCGTTAGACATAGTATCAACTCCCATTAGATATATTTTCTCGGTTCCCTATCGGGGACTATTTTAAGACTAAACCGGTTTGAGGTTGTCTGAGAAGAGCGTTTTTCTGGGATGACAAAACTTGAAACCGTGAATAATAGCCACAGGTTAATTCTAGGGATTAGCTGAAAAAAATACTTTCCAACCGGCAGTAGCGATCGCACTTGCCAAAAGAATAATTAATGTCCAAACCTGATTTTTTTGGGTTCCTTCCACTGATTTTAGGCGATTATCGATTCCCTCAACCTTTTCGGTTAACTTTGCCTGTCCTACCTCCAGCTTATTTAACCGTTCGTCGATTTTGTCAAATTTTTGGTTAAAATCTTTTTGGAGACTTTCAAATTTTTGGTCAACATCTTTTTGGAAACTGTCAAATTTTTGGTCAACATCTTTTTGGAGACTGTCAATTTTCCCCTCAATCCTAGTCAAAACAGCTTCTAGGGAATAGGTAACGGTTTCGTTAGACATAGTATCAACTCCCATTAGATATATTTTCTCGGTTCCCTATCGGGGACTATTTTAAGGCTAAACCAGTTCGCCGCTTTCTTGTAAAGAGTGGAGACGCTGATAGATTCCCTGCTGATTTAATAATTGGTCATGGCTACCGATCTCGACAATGCGACCATTATCCAAGACGACAATTTGATCCGCTTCTCGAACGGTACTGAGACGGTGGGCGATAATAATCGTGGTGCGAGTGCCTAAAATGGATTTCATGGCTAGTTGAATGGCTCTTTCTGACTCATAATCTAAGCTAGAAGTGGCCTCATCAAAAACTAACACATCTGGATCAACAATTAAGGACCTAGCAATTCCTAAACGCTGTCTTTGTCCCCCCGAAAGACGCACGCCCCTTTCCCCTACAATAGTGGAATAACCATTAGGTAATTCGTGGATAAATTCATCGACACGGGCGATTTTACAGGCTTCTGCTACCTTCTCGAAGCTAATATTAGGATTACCATAGGTGAGATTTTCTAACACCGTACCATTAAAAACATCTACTTCTTGATGGACAATCGCTAACCGTCGCCGATACCAAGTGACATCCAAGCGACGAATATCCTCGCCATCCATCAGAATTTGTCCTTGATTCGGTTCAAAATAGCGGAAAAGTAACTTAACTAAAGTGGATTTGCCTGAACCTGATTTTCCCACTAATGCCACGGTTTGATAGGGTTCAATCAGCAGATTAATATCCTTGAGAATGGTTCTTTCTGGACTATAGCCAAAGTTAAGATTTCTTAATTCTAATTTCCCCGTAAAACGATAGGGATTATGTTGAGCATGATCGGCTAAAAGACTACCTGCATCAGTGCCACTGGGTAAGTTGATAAATTCCTGTAAACGGACCATAGAAGCATAGCGACGGGCGAAAGTTTCTGCCATTTGGGATAGGGGATCTAATTCCGCATAGGCCATACTAGCTAGGGTATAGGTGGTGATAAAATGCCCGATCGAGATTTTCTGTTGAACGGTGGCTAGGAGAGTAAAGAAAAATACTCCAAATAAACTAGCTTGGACGAGGGTTTTTTCCCAAGTAATTAAGTCCACATAACCCTTATGAATGCGATAGACAACGTAGGTAAATTCTCTCTCTAAACGCTGTTTCTGACGATATAATTCCTGTCCTTCTGTGGCAAAAGCTTTGACAGTTTTGATATTAGTAATAATCTCAGAATTGCGACTTTGGGTATTTTCGATGTGCCGATCAAGAATTCTTTCTTTTTGCATTAAATCTTTTAAATCTCTCACAATAAAAGCTAGAATTAATACAAAAGAAATAACAAAAGCGAGGGCGATCTGCCATTGAATTACCCAAATAACAATAAAGATACCCAAAACTCTAAACAATTTTGGGATCATCATTCCCGCCACTTCGGGATAAGTCCAAGTATGATTTTCTATCCCTTTGGCGATCCGGTTAGCGATGCGTCCCGGATTATTTTCATCGTAAAAAGATAGGGGTAAGGTGAGAATTTTGGCAATAATTTTTTTGAGATGATCTCGTCTCGCTCTTAAGGATATTTCCCAGTGAAACCATACACCCAGCCAAGGCTGAATTGGTGCTTTAATTACTGTAGTTAGGAAAATTAAGCCTAATAATACCGCCAAACTAACCCACTTTTCTGAGGCAAAGGGAGTTAAAATCATGGTGCGATCAACTAAAGATTGGACGAATCCATCTAAAGGTTGATGAGAAAGAACATTAAGAATCTGTCCGACAGCGTAGGGAACCATCAGATCGATAATTTCAAAGACACTGGAGGCAGCAATGCTCAAAAAGGCGGCTTTTTGATAATTGCGATAGTAACTGAGAATATCGCGTAAGGAAGCCATAACATCAAGTAAATTGCCAATTTTTAACTTCTATCTGATAACTGCTAACTGAAGAGACTAAAGGCACTTTTAGGATTGTTTTTCTGGAGTTACTATTATACTTGTGATAAAATTGTACAATATGTTCATCAAAATATGTGTCAATTTGATTAAATTCTGCTCGGATGGGTAAAGATCAGGTTTAAGAATTAACAGTTCTGCAACACTATAAAGAGGTGATAATTGACAGATTTTTTAAGCATTAAACCAAGTTTGAGCGTTTTCTCTTTTAATTATTTCCCTATTCTCTCTATAAATATAGCGTTTCCTGTTCGCAAGAGGTACATTATCGATGTTGAAAAGCTTAATCAGCAAGGGTTAAACTGTGCCACACAGGTGTGAGAACAGCTATATATTCAGTGACTAGGGTTTGATCAGAAGTAAATTCACCCAACCAATGATAACGAATATGCTCGGTTGTTAAAAATTCTACATCCCATTTTACTCCATTTATAGATGCACCATTAGCGATTCTTTTTAAATTACTAATTGCCTTTAAAATCGAGGTTTTTCCTGCACCTGAGATACCGACTAATAAATTCAAATCTGAAAAAAAGTCGCAAGAATCTATACTTAATCCAGAGGATAAATCTTGATAGGATAATCTCAAAAGTTTCATAATAATTTCTTTCCCTCTGCTAAAACTAAAAAGGGTGAGTTAATTCTCACCCCAAGACTTTACTGAGGATCGAGTTTTAGGACTGCCATAAATGCCTCTTGCGGGACATCAACAGTGCCGATCGCTTTCATCCGTTTCTTACCTTTTGCTTGCTTGTCTAACAGCTTTTTCTTGCGGCTAATATCACCACCATAACACTTAGCTAAGACATCCTTTCTTAAAGCGGGAATATGTTCACTAGCGATAATTTTAGAACCAATAGCTGCTTGAATGGGAACCTTAAATTGATGCCGGGGAATCAATTCTTTTAACTTTTCGGTTAACGCACGACCAACATAATAAGCTTTATCCCGGTGAACGATCATCGCTAAAGCATCAACGGGATCACCATTGACCATAATATCTAATTTAACTAGCTCATTTTCCCGATAGCCAATTAATTGATATTCCATACTAGCGTAACCGCGCGATCGAGATTTTAATTGATCGAAAAAGTCCGTCACCACTTCTGCTAAAGGTAACTCATAAATCAAAGCGGTGCGAGTTTTAGTAAAATAACGCATATCCTTGAAAACTCCCCGACGACTTTGACATAATTCCATCAAAGCACCTACATAGGTTTCGGGAGTAATCATTTCCACTTGGATATAAGGTTCCTCAATTTTTTCCCGTTTTTGTGGGGAAGGTAACAAACTAGGATTATCCACTTCGACAATTTCCCCATCGGTGGTAGTGACCTGATAAACTACCGAGGGAGCAGTGGTAATTAAATCTAAGTTATATTCCCTTTCTAGTCTTTCCTGGACGATTTCCATGTGTAGCAGTCCCAAGAAACCGCAACGGAAACCAAAACCCATGGCGCTAGAAGTTTCCGGTTCGTAGGATAGAGCTGCATCGTTTAATTTTAACTTTTCCAGCGCATCTTTGAGATCGGCGTACTGATCGGCATCGGTGGGGAATAATCCGCAGAAAACCATCGGTTTTGCTTCTGTATAACCGGGTAAAGGCTCTTGTGCTGGTTTAGCGGTTAGAGTAATCGTATCACCCACCCGGGCATCGGCGACGGTTTTAATCGCGGCTGCCAGATAACCCACTTCTCCCGCGTGCAGTTCATTTACCTGTACCTGTTGCGGTGATAAAATTCCCAATTCATCGATCACAAATTCTTTACCAGAAGCCATAAAACGAATTTTATCGCCCTTTTTCACCCGACCATCCATGACGCGGAAATAGACAATTACCCCTCGATAAGCGTCGTAATAACTATCAAAAATTAAAGCTCGGAAGGGTTCTTCAAGGGTATCTTGGGGAGGGGGAACTAATTGGACGATCGACTCTAGAATATCATTAATACCGATCCCAGCCTTAGCCGAGGCCCGAATCGCCTCACTACAGTCTAAACCCACCACTTCCTCGATTTCCGCCGCGACTCGTTCCGGTTCGGCACTGGGTAGGTCGATTTTATTTAAAACTGGGATAATTTCGAGGTTATTTTCCAGTGCTAGGTAAACATTGGCTAAAGTTTGCGCCTCTACTCCTTGGGACGCATCCACAACTAATAAAGCTCCCTCGCACGCCGCTAGAGACCGAGAAACCTCGTAGGAAAAATCCACATGGCCGGGGGTATCAATCAGATTGAGAACGTATTTTTGACCATCCTTAGCGGTATAATCCATGCGTGCCGCCTGTAACTTGATGGTGATACCTCGTTCCCGTTCCAAGTCCATATTATCGAGAAATTGTTCTTTCATCTCCCGTTGGGCTACGGTTCCCGTAATTTGCAGGAGGCGATCGGCGAGAGTTGATTTACCATGATCGATATGAGCGATGATGGAAAAATTGCGAATGCGAGAAACGGGAACGTCAGTCATCGTGGTTCACTGTTGGCAAAAGTCAGGGGTTTATAAAATTTTAGATTCCTTAATTCATTGTAGAGGTAAAGTCTCTAAGGCTGGAGCAAAAGCGAAAAGTAAAAGGTAAAAAAAGCTAAACTGCAAGTATAGTCAGGGTTTTGACCTTAGCTTCCCCTCTCGGCATCCACAGGAAACTATGGTAGGCTTGATTATGCTGACAAAATCAGGCAAAGGGCAATGGCTAAGGAAAGGCTCTATGATTTGTCCAAATCGGATTACTATAGGTAAACTCTTGGATGACAATCCTCGACTGACGGGTAGAATGATAGATAGCAATCATTAATAGAGCTTATGAACGACAATGCTACACCGACTCAGCGCACGGCGGAGAAAGTTGAAATCGCTATTCACCTTGACTCGGAAGTTTTAGACCAGATTAAACACCTGACTAACGATCCTAGTCGCATTATCGAAACAGCGATTAAACAGTGGCTAAGAGGAGAGAAACAACCGGATGAGGACTTAACCCGTCATCTTCGACGCAATCCCCCCGTACCACCCAAAGGGGAATGGAATGACTAAGATTTTTCAGTCTCTAATAGGTTATTTCCCGACGGAGAGACTGAAATATTTTCTTAGGTTAACCATTGATGGTAATTGAGATTTTTTCCCCAACTAAGCTGGTCATACTAAATTCGTTGAGTATAGGCTAGATATCAGGACAGGCAAAAGGGGGAATAGATAATCAGTTTTTAATAAACGGATTTAGGATCATTTTGCTTGGGTACTGACAGGAGGAACAAAACTGATGCAGATAGAAATTGAAGGCCTCGATGCTATCAAAGTTGCTCAGGACATCCTAGATATGGAAGGGGTGCAAGGCAGCTACGAAGTTATCTCTGAAGTGGAGAGAGAGGGAACCCTTGCCACCATCGCCACCATCATCGGCATTATTAGCGGAACAATCGCCATCGCTGAGAAATTGTACCAATTAAAGCGAAAAATTGACTCTCCTGAAACCCCGAAGATCGAACGAGTGTTAATTGTCAGCAAAAACGGCGATCGCCTGCTGCTCAAAGATGCTACCCTAGAGCAACTACAAAAACTCTTGGAACAAGAAAAATCATGAAGATACTGCATATTGATCTTCAGGAGAGGGGTAGCAATAGGGTTGAGTTCGGATTTTTCTGGGATAACCCCGACCAGACTCGTACCTACACAAGATGCTTGAGTGAAATAGACAACCTAAGTAAAAAGGCTGACACCGATTACTATACCCGTTTACCGAAAGACCACGCCAGAACAGGACAAGGTTTATACCGATGGTTAGATGGTACGGAGCGCATCCTCCAGAACGAATTAGATAGCCACCGGGGAGAGGAAATAATAGTTCTGGCTATCAGCACCAGCCAAGGATTAGCTCATCTACCCTGGGAATTATTACACGATGGTCAGGGTTTTTTGGTGGAGAAAAGACCTGCCATTATTCCCGTGCGGTGGTTTTCCAATAATAGACCGAATCAGATTGTCAGTCCGCCGCAAAACCGCCCCCTCAACTTGCTCTTTATGGCTACCTCTCCGCTAGGCGTTGAACCCGTCTTAGATTACGAAGCAGAAGAGGGGCAAATTTTAGCAGCCACCCAGCGCAATCCGGTGAACTTGAGAGTAGAAGAAAGTGGTTGTTTAAATGAGTTAGGCTATGTAGTTCGGGAATATGACCAAGGCTACTTTGATGTCTTTCACTTAACAGGTCATGCAACTCATCAGGACGGAAAACCCTGCTTTCTCACCGAGGATGAGTATGGCAACCGGGTTGATAGCGACACCAATGCCATTTATGATGCGATCGCTCGTTCTTCTTTACCGCCTTTAATTTTCCTCTCTGGTTGCCGTACAGGTTATGCTCCTGACAGCGCAGTTCCCTCCATGGCGGAAGAATTTTTGGACTTGGGGGCAAAAGCTGTTTTGGGTTGGGGAGAAAGGGTTCTAGATACGGATGCAGCAGTAGCAGCGAAGGAATTGTACGGACATTTATCCCAAGGGGAAACGGTAATTGAGGCCCTATCTGCTACCTATAGAGCCTTAATTGACCAGCAAGCAAGGGATTGGCATAAACTGCGCTTATATGTAGGAAACACTCTACCTCAAGCCCTAGTAACTCCCTTAAGGACACCGAAACGCACACAACTGCCAAAACCGACAATTACCAGAGAATTTAGAGATGATGAAAATCGGCTTAGGGTGGTCAAAAGGGAAGAGTTTGTCGGTCGTCGTCGCCAGTTACAGAATTGTTTGCGAACGCTGAAAACGGATTCGGAAAAGGTTGGGGTACTAATTCATGGTATGGGAGGATGGGGAAAAAGTAGTATCGCCTCTCGACTGTGGGAGAGATTGCCTGAATCGGAAAAGCTTCTCTGGTGGCGACAAATTGATGAAGTTTATTTGATAAGAAAGTTAAAAGATAAACTCATCAATCCTAAAACTAGAGAACTTATTGCTGATTTAGAAAACAATCAAATTGAACTTAAATCTCGATTATCTTACCTATTCATTCGGTTAGCTGAATTGGGAGAAAAACCGTTTCTTCTGATTCTTGATGACTTTGAATGGAATCTTGAACCCCGTGACGGTCGCTACATTCTTAAGGCTCCAGTCGCCCCGATTTTAGCAGCATTAGTCACGGCAATCCAAGAAACGGGAACTGACCATCGGATTCTGATTACTTGTCGCTACGAGTTCGATTCTGATTTATTAGAGGCTTTTTTCTTGCAGGGATTAGAACCATTTAGAAAAGCCGAACTGACTAAAAAACTCGCTCGTCTAGCCAATTTTACCCCGGATCAACTTCCTGAACCTCTCAGGGAAAGGGCGTTGAATTTAGCCGATGGAAATCCTCGATTACTAGAATTTCTCAATAATGATATTTTAGGTAGAGAAGAGGCAGAAGCTAAATTAGCTGAACTAGAAAATAGTCCCGATTTGTGGAAAGATAAAATTATTTGGCAGGAACTGTACCAGCTTATCGATCAGCCATTACAGCAGGTTCTTAGTCATTGTTTAATCTATGAGATACCCGTCCCGATGGTAGCTTTAAAAGCTGTTTGTAGCTCCATTTCTAATTACCAAGGACAATTAAAACGGGCAAGAGAACTGGGACTACTGGAAATTAGTCCTGAAGTTGAACAAAAAAATCAACTTTATCGTGTCTCTCGAATTTTACCTAATATTATTTTCTCTGTCCAACATCCGGTCGCAACAGAGGTTTATTCATTATCTAGGAAAGCTCATGATAAATTATATGAATTATGGGGAAATAAAGAGAACAAAAACGAGGAAAGATGGGCAGAGATTTTCCGTCTAGCTTTTGCAGAGACAGAAAACCCTGAAAGGTTTAGGGAACAATTCGATAAGATGATCTCGGTACAATATCACAAAGAGGCTGATCGCGCCTACGAAAAAGAACTGAGAAAACAGAGGGAACATCTCATAGAAAACCAAGAACAAATCTATCAAAAACTAGAAGAGTACCTAGAGCAACAGGATTGGAAAAAAGCCGACTACGAAACCGCTTTCATTATGTACCAGTGGATGGTCATAGAAAATTATGATGACTTCTATGATCTTTTTAGAGGGGTATCCCTAAAGGTAATTAATGAAATCGACCGACTCTGGATGCAATACAGTAACCAGCAATTCGGGATCAAGGGACAGGCGAGAATTTACCGTGACCGAGGGGGTACAGAAGACTATAATCGGGAAGTATGGGATCGTTTTGGCGATTGCGTTGGCTGGCGAAGAGGAGGTATATGGTTGGAGCTTGAAAATGCAGACTTGAGCGACTTTACATTTCCAATTCTTATATACCATCACTTTTACCAAGGTGGGGGTGGGGGAATTGTTTATGGAGCGAAGAGAATTTCCACGTTAGCTTCAAGACTTGAATCCCAAAATATTTAACTTAGGTGCTAACAATCGGGTAAAATTCTATTTAGAGGCTATAATCAGTGCATCCATATATTGACGTAAGTATAAGGTAACTTCTTGAAATCCAATTTCTGAAAGTTCAGAGATTGTTTCATCTTCATAGCGTATTCTATTAGGTTGTTCATCCGTAGTATAGTGCAACATAACCTCTTTCAGGAGATCGAACCTTTCAGCAGATACAAGGACTTCAAAGAATTTATCATATTGCCACTTTATATCACGGTTATGCTGTTCACCTCTTTGCGCGATTTTATCAGCGTCTAATAACTTACCTCCAATGAGAAGCCGACTATATAATAGTTGAAATACTTGAAAACGATAGAGTGCCAACATATTGTGAAAAGTGAATCCAGAAACAATAAAATTAAAGTTATTCAAAGGATAACTTTGCAAAAAGTTTAAAACATCATCCTGAATAACAACAAGAGTATCTTGAGATAGGTAATGTGAAAGCCTTGAGCGGATTTTTTGAATCATCGAAGGTTCGTTATCGATAGCGATTATCTTAATATTTTTTGCTTCAGATAGGATCATCTCAGTTAATTCTCCATCGCCACACCCAATTTCTAGGATCAGCGATTCCTTTGGGCAAGAGTTTTGATAGTTAATTAGTAGTTTGACTAACTCTTGTCTTAACTTTTTAAGATGAGGACGAGCAGATTGCCAGAGACTATAATCATCACCTATCTTGCCGTCAAACCTTCTTTCTATAAGTTGATTATTTTCCATAAATTATAACTTAGCTATTTTGGTGTACATAGTCAGAGACTTAATTTTGCTGAAAGACTTGCCGAACATAATATTTAGCTTTTGATGGCAATTCGCTACTTCCTCTAAACGCTTAACTTTGGTACTTTGACTCATTCCAATTATAGCATATCTTTACAATTGCAGAACTTCCACAAGCAAACTTAAGATAAATATCTTATCTGAAAGCAGAGCTAGACTCTAGCCTACTATTAATCATGTATTAGCCTCATAATAATGCTGAGGTTTCCAAGACTCCTACGTATCCCTTCAATTTCTACAATAAAATCTTCCACTAATTCATGTTCTACATCTTCACGAACTCCTATTTTACTCGTCCATCTTCCACTGTTTAATTGCCGACAGGCGTGAGAGGGCCTACCATCAATAGTATAAATAGCGATTTTTTCAACAAAAAAACCGTTAGGACTAAACTCTAAATGAGGATCACGAGTTGGGCAAACTTCAAAACCGTTGGTGCTATAGGCATCTATGAAGGCACTTAGAGTGTTCTCCCTTCGTACTCCAGCCGGCCAATATTCAGTCTCAAATCCATCGGGAAACCAACAACGTTCTTGATCATTTACTGCCCAAGCAAAGGAATTGTAATAAAGAGTTATCGGACTGGTTATATGACTATCACCGTTAATGATTACAATACACATACTTTTTAAATAGATGATTTAGTGTTCATTAATATATCCCCTTTAATATATCCCTTTCGGATACCCCAGTGCAACCAAGCATCGATCATCTGCTTAGACTTACCCCGGCTGTCTTTAGGAACCGGATCTTCACCAGAAATAGCTTTTAATGCCCAAAACCAACGGCTAGGAAGGCTTTTTGGCTCTTTAAGATTTTTGAGCAAAAATGGTATGACATCTTGCCCCATTCCAATAATTCTCTGATAGTTAGGATGTATAATCGCCTCATGGGTTGAGGATAAATGACTTGTTTCATTAATCCAATCTTCAGCAAGACTTTCAAACTCCCTTAGTCTCTCTGCCCGAGTTTGTTTGTTAACTAATATGGCAAGTAAAGAAGAAAAACTTTGTAAAAAGCTAAGATTATTATCGAATAGCTTGAACTTATATCCAAAAAATAGAGCAATAGCTCCGATGAATTTTCCCTCAAAGAAAAGTGGGAAAACGCCAAAGGCTTCAAGTTTTGAATCTTCAAAATGTTTTAAATCAGTTTGAATAAACCGATTATTGTTTTTCTCCTCATGTACTCCTTCAATAAATTGACAAGTATTTGAAGAGATTTTTTCTGCAAACTCCTTTCCAACCTCTTCAAGATAAACTCGACATGAATTACTTACTCCAGATACTTCAGAAAATCGTAAAACTTCCATTACTTCAGAAGACAAGTTTTTTCTGTAAAGAATGGCAACTTTATATGGAGTCTCGTTGCCGACTAAGTATTTGAAAATTTCGTCATACATCCTTTCTTGATACTTGTCAAAGGAATCAACTGGGATAATATCTGCAAGGTATGTCAAGTAATTGAGTATATTAATCTCAGAATCCCTGTGAATATTAGATAGTTTAGCAGAGGCGACTCCTGCTAAGAAAGCTACTGTACAGGGATCAAAGCTTGCCAGATCGTCAATATTGCCCTGATCATCAACTTTGTTTATAATTCTCAATACTCCATAGGTTTTGTTTCGTCCATTCAAAGGTAAGGCAATGGCAGAGATTAATTTGCCTAGCTTATCAGAATACTCCTGCCTATACTTCAAATTTTCATACTGGAAAAGCTCTCCAGTAACCTTCCCATATGATCCATCAGATGGATTGGCAGCGCTGCCAGTGAAACTCTCCCCTTTCGCATACCTCTCTTCTTGTAGCCATGTATCATCTATTGGCTCACCATTAACGTCTTTGCCTTGAATGGCAAAACGCTCTAGTACATCATCCTTAGAGATTAAAAAAATCGCTGCAACTTGACACTTAGCTTCTTCACAAACTTTTTTTAGAATATATTTTACCGTATCTTTCTTATTGCTTGTAAAATTCATTAAGGCTTGCTCAAGTTGTTCAAAATCAGAAAGATTGTCTAATCTTTTTGTTTGATAACTTATAAGGTCGTTTCTAGTATTTAAAAATTGATTAGCCTTAGTTGCAGTATCGTCACATTTCTCACCTTGTAAACTCTCGGGCATTTAGTTGCTCCTTGAAATTTAGTCAATTTACTCAAGATTACCATCACACTCAAACTGAAATATCGAGGCTGATGAGAATAAAAGTATTATGGTTAATTAAGAACAATCATGCTAATGATAGTTTTATCTATCAATTATCAATTGTAACATGGATTTACAGGTTTGTCAATTGTAGTGTCTTCGAGCTGCCATCTTTGTGCCGATCACTCATCACCGTTAGATGCCCTTGGTATAGTTAAGCCGATCAATGCCCTGGAACTCAATACTTCTCGGATCTGCTCAGTTTCAAACTCCGGAACAAGACGACCCGAAAAGGGAAAATTAGCAATCTGTTCTGAGCGTCTGGTCGATCTTTCAACCAGTCTTTGAGCATATTGAGGGGAGTTTTGTGATATGTAGTTGTAGATGGCTGATCAATGATTAACGGCGGTTTCTGTCCAGAAAACTTTCATGGCTCTAGCTTGAACTTAGTGCGTACTTCTGCCACAGAAATAACCTTTTCCGCCTCACTATCGGCTAATCCTGCTTCAATTGCCTGTCTCACATAAATCTCATACATCAAATCATCCCATGTAGAATTATCCGGCAATTTATCGATTAAATTTCTGGCTTTTTGTTTAATGTTATTTATTTCCATGATGGTTTCCAAAATGACTCCTGACAGTTTACATTATAGCAAGATAGGCTCCTAGAGATGGTGTATTTTTAAACCACCACTAACGCTCAGAATATCCAAAAAGGCTTTTCCCTCTCGATACCCTCAACGAAACCTCAACCCGTGATTGGTGTTGTTTGTTGGATAAATGCTGTTATTGGCATGGAGAGGGTTAAGGGCGGGTGGTAGAACTGTAGCATATAAGCTATTGGGTTAGCAATCAAGCTATAATTAGCCAATGAACAAAAAACAGCGAAAAACCTATAAAGAACTAAAAAGATACCAAATTAAAGCTCTTCGTGAATTTTTAATTAAAGCAGGAGTAAATTAATGCAATACAAAGGCTATGAAGGTGTGATTGAATACGATAAAAGCGATCGCTTATTTTTTGGTCGTGTCATCAACATAGAAGATATTATCGTTTTTGATGGTCTTTCCGTTGATGAACTAGAACAAGCTTTTAAAACCGTCATTGAACAATACTTAACGGATTGCCAAACCCTGAATAAAAACCCTAATCAACCGACTTATTCCTTATCTTCCCATGGGCGGTGAATAGATAGCTTTATGAGAAAAAGGAAGAGGAGCCAAGCTTACAGCCCGGAGCAACCTATTTACTCTCGTCGCCGCTTAATTCACACGCAGCAGCGCAGAAACTTGCTCAACATTCATTGCTGTATGTAACAATACAGGAGGAGTTTATCTCAGGAGTTCCACGGTGATTAGAGAGCTAGACCGTATTACTGTTAATCCACAAATAGGTCTTGGACAGCCAACGATTCGAGGAATGCGTATCACTGTAGGATTTGTTCTGAAACTGTTGGCTAGTCAGTTATTTATTCAGGAAATATTAGAGGCTTATCCAGAGTTGGAGGAGGAAGATATTCGCCAGGCTCTTAATTATGCAGCTTGGGCTGTATCCGATTATATTGTTAGCTTCACTTCAGCATGAGTAGCTTGCGTTTACTGGCTGACGTTCATATCTGGACTTCCCCGTTGACAAAAAGCCATAACCTGTGCTGTAGAAGGGATTAAAAGAATTTCCGCCGCCCCCTTACTGGGTACAAATCAGGGAAACTCCTAATAAATCTAACGCTTTTTGTTGCAGTTGGGTCGGTCGAGTTATCTTAGAAAAACGATAACTTCCCTCTCTAATCGTACATTCCACTGTATTCAAGCAAATTGTCCCCAGGTCTTCCAACAAAGTCCGAAAACTATGCACAGGGAGGTTCTCTTGATTCCGTTCTTGACTCCCACTTCATCGTGAAGATAGACTTATACCCATAAGGCTAACTCATACACAAAAAACCGTCAAGTGGAAACACTGAAGTTTTTTTGTCCGTGTTCTTGCTGAACCCAGTATTTTTACTGACATATCTCCCCGTTAACCATGACTAGCAACTCACTTCCCACCTTTATCTCCCCTCTGCACCACGATGAATTTTTACCCCGTATTAGTCCCTGGATGATTCTAGCAGGCAGTTCTTTAGCCAGTACCGTTGCTATCGCCATTGCTATCTGTACCTTTACTCCTCTCCCCGTCACCGTCAAAGGGCAGGGACTGGTGCGCCCACTTGGAGAAATCAAAATCATTCAAGCCACCAGCGAAGGAACGGTTAAAATGATTCTAGTCAAGAAAAATGAAACGGTTAAACGAGGAGAAACGCTTGCTATCCTAGATAGTAGCAAATTTATCGAAAAAAAAACGCAATTGCAAAGTAATATTGCCCAAAACACCCTGCAATCAGCCCAAATCTCTGCCCAAATTAACAGCCTAGAAAATCAACGAGCGGCAGAATTGAATCGCATTCAGCATACCGTCTCCCTTTCCCAGGCAGAACTGCAAAAAACAGAACGGGATTACCAAGAAAAACGACAAACAACTAAAGCCCAGGTCAATGAAGCCCAAGCCAATCTACAAGTTACCCAAAAAGAATTCAGTAAATTACTCACTGATGAACGAGCCGCCCAAGCCGCCGTTAGGGGAAGCAAAGATGCCCTAACAATCGCCAAGGATAGATTAAATCGCTATCAAACGATTGCTGATGAAGGAGCCCTGGGACAGGATAGGTTTGATGAAGCGAAATTGCAAGTTAGTCAAGCAGAGCAAACCTTAAAGGAACGCCAAGCTAATCTCGAAGCCGCTCAAAAAAATCTCAACCGACAAGAAAATGCGATTCAAGCCGCCCGATTCCCATTAAATCAGACAATTGCAACTCAGAATCCGAGTAACGCGGTGATTACTATCGCTAAAGAAAAAATCTCTCAGGAAAAAGCATCAGGAGAAGCCTCTATTTCTCGTCTCAATCAAGAATTGCAATCCTTAAATCAACGTCAAACAGAACTGATGAAACAAATTAAGAGTGATCAACACGAAATTGCTCAAGTTAAATTAGAAATGGCAAAAACCGTGATTACGGCTCCCAGTGAAGGGACGATTTTAAGACTTAACTTAAGAAATCTAAATCAATCGGTACAGACTGGTGCTGAAATCGCTCAAATTTCTCCTATTAATGCTCCCTTAGTCATTAAGGTTAAAGTTTCCACCCAAGACCGAGGTAAATTAAAACTTAATCAACTGTCTCAAATGAAAGTCGCGGCTTATTCTTATCCTGATTATGGATTATTAAACGGAAAAGTAATCAGTATTTCTCCTGACGTGATTATTCCCCAACAAAATGTGGTTAATCCAAATCAAAATCAAACCACTCAACAAAGTCCTTATTATGAAGTAACCATCAAACCCGATGTATTGTATCTTAAAAATAATCCTGAAAATGTTATTAAACCAGGAATGGAAGTTACGGCGGATATTGTGTCTAAACAGGAAACTGTGCTTCAATTTATCTTAAGGAAAGCAAGATTATTTATTGACAAATAGGAAAAGCAATCACTGTTTAGGGGGAAAGGGTTCAAGGGCGATCAAAGTCTGGATTTCAAGTAAAGGGGGCAAGGGCGATCGCGGTTTAGATTGAGGGGAAGGGGTTAAGGGCGATCGCTGTTTAGATTTAGATTTTGGGAAAAAGGGCGATCGCAAAAATCCCTCTGTAGAATTTGTTCACATTGTAGAGTATCGAACAGACAAATTATATTTTGCTTTTATTCCAATCAAGTATTCTACAGCCAAAGATGCAGGTTTATCCTGTTTAAACTTACCCAAAAAGCCTGATCCATAACAACTTAAGTTATGCTGAAACAAGCTACAAAAGCGATCGCGCCCTCACCCATGGCCAATCCGCCCTCTCCCTCTCCCAAGAACTTGGCATTCCTCTAGTCAAAGACTGCGAAGAACTCCTCGCAAAAATTCAGGCTACATTAGAATTAAGATCAACAATCCTATCAAAATGAGGAAAAATTATGAGTGTAAAAGATTATCCCTTTGCCCAAGAATTGATTATGGATCATCAAGGTCAGATACAGCAAGTCATCATTAACTTTGAAGATTATCAACAAATGATAGAAACTTATGAAGACACTGAACTCTATCGTGCCATGATAGACGTTAAAGATGAAACTCCCTTAAGTCTTGAGGAAGCCCTAATTGAATTAGAAAAAGAATGAAAACCAATTACCTTCCTACTTTTATCAAGGATTTTAAAAGTTTAAAAAGTACATCCTCTTACTCAATCATAAAAAACCTTGTCTTTACTGATATTTTAGCCGTTCAGAATCTTAAGGAAATTAGCAATCTGAAAAAATTAAAAGGAGACGATAATGCCTATCGTATTCGAGTCGGTGACTATAGAATTGGCTTTTTTCTTGAAAACGATACAATTACCTTTACTCGCGTTCTTCATCGCCGAGAATTCTATCGTTATTTCCCTTAAAATTTCAGTAAATAAAGAATAATTGAAAAGCCCTTGTCAAAATAGCCAACAAAACCGATCACAGCGATCGCGCCCTTAATGATTGCTAAATGGTATTATTCAGTCATTTAGTTTTGATCCCAACCAGGAGGTAATTGTACGATGGCTTCCTTAATTGCCCAATATCGGCAAATTATTGAAAAAACATTCCAAGATTATGCCGACTTCCTCGATACCGATCGCCAAATCAAAATCGAATTAGTCCTAGCTCAAACCCGCGATCGCTATTTATTGGTTGAAACAGGTTGGCAAAATGGTTATCGAATCTACGGAACCCTATTACATATTGATATTATCGATCAAAAAATTTGGATTCAACATGACGGAACTGAGGATGGTATTGCCGATGAATTAGTAGCCGCAGGAATCCCTCAAAACCAGATTATTTTAGCCTTTAAATCCCCTAAAATTAGACCCTATACAGGCTTTGCTGTCGCTTAATTAAGGTTTGAGTCATGGTTCTCAAATATTTAATATTTGGCTATTATAGCAAGTATTTAAAATAGCGATCGCATTTTAGATTGAGGGTAAGGGGTTAAGGGCGATCTAAAGTCTGGATTTCAAGTAAAGGGGTCAAGGGCGATCGCTGTTTAAATTTTGGGAAAAGGGGTTAAGGGCGATCAAAGTCTGGATTTCAACCCATCTTCCGCACTTCTTAACATTCAATTGATAATTTTTACTAATACATTGCTTACAACCCTTTGCCAGTAAGGATTATAGCTACAATTATGGATTTTTATCAAGGTGAAGAATTGTAATTGGTTTTCTCAGAAAAAATCAATTATTGAAAATAGTTCTCAATAGCATTCTCTACAATGACAGTTTTTCGTAAAAACATCTTGGGGAATGTAAAAACATATAAAAATATATGAAGATGTGCGGAATGTCGGTTTCAAGTAAAGGGGGCAAGGGCGATTGCTGTTTAGATTGAGGGGAAGGGGTTAATGGCGATCGCAAAATTACGCCTTCTTAACAAAGAGATTAAACACCTTAAGCAAAACCCAAAGGTTGAAACTGAACATCATTGATAATTTTAACCGTTTCCCCCGACTGCTTAATCACAAACAAACCGCGCCGATAGGCATAGACATCTATCCCCTGATCAATTTCAATTCCTGCCACTGCCCCATAAACCCGAAACTCTCGAAATTGGGGGAAAGCAACCTTAAATCGCTGTAATCGGCTGACAAAATCATCTACATCATCCCTCGACAGTCGAGATTTACATTCCACAGCCACCAACTCGCTCCCATTCACCGCCACAATATCAATCTCCATTGCCGCCCCAGGACGCTTACTTTTCAAGCGACTCATCGTTTGGGTGACATCAATGCCCCGTTCCTGAAATAAACGCACGACCGCAGGCTCTACCATTTCTTCAACGAATCTGCCCCAGCGCGTTGTTAGGTTATTAACGGCTTTGGTCGTTTCTTGTACCTGTTTTTTTAATTCTTCCATCGTGCGATTAGCTTCCTCTCTGCGGCGATCGGCTTCGGCATTGCGGCGATCGGCTTCGGCACTGCGGCGATCAGCTTCGGCATTGCGGCGATCAGCTTCGGCACTGCGGCGATCGGCTTCGGCACTGCGGCGATCAGCTTCCTTTTGAAACTCGGCAAATTGGGCCTCAGTTCTTTCAAATAACTTGTAAATATCGGCGATCGTTACAGAGTCTGACATAGGAAGATTCTTCAAGCTTGAGAAGTCTAGTCCCATTCTAGCGACTTGGCGGGGAAAAAATGTCCCTAGCTTCTCATCCGTGTTTTTTCAATCAATTATTGACTATCAACTAATCAGCGATCGCAGTTCAAGGGGAAGGGGTCAAAGGTCAAAAGGCGATCGCGGTCAATGGATAATAGGCAATTGACAATGGAATTAGGGGTCGAGAAGGTCGTCACCGACCTCCCCTCCCATTCAGAACCGTGCGTGAGACTTTCACCTCACACGGCTCCTAGTTTGACTGTTCCCTTGTTAAGGATACCGCTTGACTTCTCTGTGGTTGCCTGTGATAATTTCCTTGTGGTTATATCGAGGCTTCCATCGGAAGCTGATTTTTCGTCGTGACAGTGGCGGTGTAGTATTTGAAGGTTTTTATACTCATCCTT
>NZ_BDSM01000047.1:0-40373 GCF_003112475.1 Microcystis sp. 0824
ATCGCCGTTACTCTCACCTTTGTATCAATTGTAAATAATTGTTACAAAGTGTATTGACCTTGAGTCCCCTTGCCTAGTTTGGTATCGGGTGATACTAAACGTCGGGACATATAAACAGTTATAAGGTTGGTCTGGGTTGACCTCTTAGATTCAGTCGGGGGACTGAAGACCTTACTAGGCGGTTATTTCAGGCATTTCAGCCCTATTTCATGCCTAAACGTTTCGCACTGATAGTACAATTATAGTCATTTTAATTAAGATTGAGAATATCAATCCCAGAGTTCATAAGGGTTTTGTCGGTCTAGACTGTATCAGACTTATCTGAAATGACTATAACTTCCTATCGAACTTTAAAAACTCGCTCCCATATCCCCACTCCCCTATACTTTTTAAACAGGATTTACTATCATTTTTATTATTCAGGAACCGTCCACCAAGCGAGAGCAAAAGCTTGTTCAATATCGTTAACTTGTTGACGATATTGAACCCGAATTTTATACTTTCCAGAGATGGGTACAGGACAAAAAATATGCTCTAAACTATCACTATCACTCAGGGAAGCACAGGTGTATTTAACATTATTATCCTCTTGGACAGGTAAAAGATAAACATCTAAATTATTCAGTCCGAGATCCTGGAAACTTTCATCGAGATCATAGAGATTATTGCCATTAGTATCGATTAGTTCTACCAAACGATCCCAAGCTAAAGTTATCGAAACAAAACTATTAGCTTTTAAGGGCTTCTCTAGGGCATAATCTTGATAACTATTAGCGGTAACTGTACCGTAATCCCAACCAATGGCAGGAATAGATTCTGCGGCAGACCATTGACCATTACTAAACTGTTGGTAGGCGCGAAAAGTGTTAAGATGTCCCGTACCCATCTGCATATCTAAAGGAATTTTCGGGTCTTTATAAGCATCGGACTCTAACCAAGTTTTTTGGTCCTTAGTTAAGACTGTCCGTCTCATACCTAACCGTAACCCATCCCCCGTATCTTTAATTTTATCGGCAGCATTAAGCATTACTGCCTTCATCACTTGATGATGACGAGAATCGAGACTCCAATGGGGATTTTTTTGATTAATTTGTTGATCGCCGTATTCTTGTAAAAGTGCCACGGATGCCGTAATATGAGGTGCGGCGAAACTGGTGCCACTAACGGTATTTAATTTACCTTTGAGGTCATAAAGCTCTATTTTATTGCCGGGGGCAACTAAATTAATTGACCGTCGCGAACCATCATTAATTTCCCGTTTAATTAAACTGCGGCCAATACCCACCGGCAAAGCACTAATATTAGCAAAATCAACTTTAGTAAATTTTCCTTCTCTTTTGGCTGTATAAGCGGTAGTAATGCCGTTAAAATGATCGGTGGGAATGGGAATTCCTCCCTTACCTTGATTACCGGCAATTACATAAAGAACATCATCAACTCGCGATGACCAATCAACACATTGAGTTAATAAAGCTTGACCATCTAATTTTGGTTCCTGTCGTTGATCTCTTTGCAAAGATTCCCCAAAACTAAAGTTAATTGCTCGCACATCACCGCTATTTTGTCGGGCAATATTTTGACTGGTAAGACATTCTTCCGGTTGTCCGCCGCGTCGCAAAGAACCCACCGCCCCCGAATATAATCTCGCTTTTGGGGCCACTCCGGGGATTTTTTTATCATCACTTACCATCACCGTTGCCACCATAGCGGCGTGATTATCGAGATAGGTGTTGGGTTTGGCAATTTGATCGCGAAAAAAAACACCAGCTAATTTATAGGGAGGCTGCCAAGCTGCCACTTTATCATAACCGAACTGAGCCGGTCGGCCGATTTCCACTTGACCGATGGCAATTTTTCGCCCTAATAAATTATAGGGTTCCCCCCGCAGGCGATCGGCATAAATTCCCTGTTCACCGATGGAATTAGAAAGAACTAGGGAAGGAAGCAGAATTATCGTTACTACTAACCCGACGACAAACCAAAACCCTCTTTTCATCATCAGCAATCCTGCGGCGGTAAGGTGACACCAATCCATTTTAAGACAGAAATCTCAGGAGTGAATCTCACATTTGCAGAAATACCGACAATCAGCAATTATTAGTAACTCTTAAATTATTACAGATATATCAGCAGCTGGCTGTAAGCATCCCACCGAAAAGCTAATGCGCTCCGGGGTTTGGGGGCGGCACTTCGACACGCTCAGTGACCGCGCCACGCCCCCAACGGGGGGTTTGGGGGGTAGAACCCCCCAAAAGCTTGGATTGAGTGATAAAATCGAAAGTAATGCCCGACTTTAGCAGAGAGTTTCCCGTTAAAAATCCCAACTTAGTAGATTTACAAAAATGAGATGCACCCAATCTCAGAAAATACCGAAATCTCTTTTTTTTGCTAGGTGGGATGGTAATAAAAAGCCACGGACAAAATTAAATAGGTGGCTAGTAATAGGGTTCCATCTAACCAATTGGAACGACCAGTAAAGCTGATTAAATTAGTGACAACCACCGCTACAATTAAAGCCACCACGTTAAAGGGATTAAAATTTAAATCCATCGGTTGCTGCCAAAATTGACCGATAAAAACTAATAAAGGTGCCACGAATAAAGCCACCAATAAACTATCCCCCATAGCCACGGAAACCGTTAAATCCATCTGATTTTTTAGGGCTAATTGAGTGACGGTAACTATTCCAGAAACATCGCTAATTAAAGGAATAAAAATCACCCCGATAAAGAGAGGAGTGAGATTAAATCCTTCCATAACCGATTCCACTACATTAACAAATAAATCTGACTCATAGGCTACAGCTACGGTGGAAGTAAGCAGCACAAGTAACCAAATCCAGACTTGAGCTTTTTCTTCCTCACTAACCTGATTGTCGGGGGTATTTTCGTTACTTAATCCCACTTCGTAGAGATAGCTATGGGTTTTGAGGGAAAATAATAAAGTTAACCCGTAAACTATTAATAAAACCGTAGCGGTGACTAGGGAAAGACTGAGAATATCGGCAACTTCCACCACGTTAGAAGTATATATTACCAAAGTTGGTAAAGCGATCGCTATTACTGCTAAAGTCATGGAAGAACCATTTACCCGCGCTAAAATCGGTTTAAATTCTTGCTCTTTGTAGCGAATTCCTCCCGTGAGCATTCCCATGCCCATAAATAATAATAAATCGCTGAGAATACTACCGGTAATACTGGCTTGTACGATATCCACCAAGCCTTTTTTTAAGGCAATTAAGGCAATAACTAAAGTGGTAGTATTACCGAAGATAGCATTAACTAATCCTCCCAAAGTTGGCCCGGTGACTACGGCAACCCTTTCCACAGCCGTACTTAACCAAATTGACAGGGGAATGATCGATAAAGCGGCAGTGATAAAAATAGCTTGATCTCCCCAATTAAGACGACTAGCGACCACCGATAGGGGAATAAATAATAGGAAAGCAAAGGAGACAATTTTTCTTAAATTCATGGGTTATTAATGGCGATTTCTCCCACCATTCCCGCTTCGGCATGACCCGGAATAGTACAGATTAATTTATACTTACCAGTTTTGAGAGGAACTATGACCCATTCTGCCTGTGCATTAGGTTTTAATTCTAGTTCGTGAATCGCCCCTTTAATCTCCACTTTTCCCGCTTCAACTTTCTGAGTCCAACTAGCATCAGCGAAGTCTTTAGCGGTAAAATAATGTTTAGTGGGACTGGGATTATCGAGGATTAATTTGTATTTTTGTCCGGCAATAAAGTCTAATTGACTAGGAAAGAATTTTAATTCTCCTTGCCGGGAGCCTAGACTAATTTTAACTTCTAGAGGGGCAGCCCCGGCAAAGGCCGGAAAAGTTACTAACCAACAACTAATTAAAACTATTACTACTGCCACAAATTTTTGATAGATATCCTGGCCAGCGAAGTAGGGACTAGAATTCATTTTGCTCCTCCAGCTTATAATAGAGAAAATCCGGCGGCTTTGACGATAATTTTAGAACAAGTGGTGATTCTTACTGGCTGTCTTCCCTTCCATTCCCTAAAAGTCCCTTGGCCACTGTTCAAACCTCGGGACTTCTAGCCACTGTCAGTTAAATCGACAAAATTAATCTAAGCTATCGGGAGAATGGGGATAAAGTTGTTCTGCTTCCGGACAATCTTCCGAGACATTAATATCAGGATTCGTCCGCGACACCGATGCCAGTTTTCTGCTCACCGCACCGATACTTTCTAAACGCACCATTTCTTCCCAAGAACTAATTTCGTCTTCTTCTTCTGTTTGGTAGCGAATGGTGACGAGATCGCTTTCTAGATCGACAATACGAGCATTATCAATCCATCTTTGCTGATCGCGCAAGAAAATGCAGACTTCCTGACCATCCATAAATTGATAAATCTTGCGGTGTAACATAAATTGCTCCTAAACAGCTTCTTTTGTTGAATTCAATTAACGGGAAGTGACAAAATGCCAATCTTAGCAATAGCTCAAAAATTCCCGTGGATAACACAAAAGGGATAAAAATTCCGCTAGTAGTGGCAAGAATGGGTAAGAAAAGTCAGGTTTCCGGTTTGGGGCTACGTTCTTTAAAGACATCGATTCGATTAATAGACGGCCTCGGCGATCACTAAAAAATCGCCCTTATAGAGTCATTGTTACATAAATTTTCACTTCCTAACAGTATCTGTGGATGGAATGGGGTGATGGGGGAATTTCACCCAAAACCCTAAAACCCTAAAACCCAACACCTAACCCCGATGCTGATTTAAGTAGCTGGTTATAATTAAATTAAAAATGGATTTTGCCTTTAATCCCCCCTGCCCCCCTTGATCAGGGGGGTGCCGATAGGCGGGGGGATCTGACAACTTTTAACGCCTACCTACTTAAAATAGCCATCATCTTTTCGGCCACCGCTGCTGTTTGTTCGAGCATGGCAAAATGACCACAACCGGATAACTCAATCACGTTGCCGCCAGTTTCAAACAAGGGATGAAAACTGGCCAGATGGTTAACGTACTTAACTTCCATAATCGTATCCTCTTTCCCCGCCAGAAAATAGACCGGTTGCGGGAGACGGGAGACAATCTGGGGTAAAAGATGAACTTCGCTGATAGTGGTGGTTTCCAAAAGTGATCCTAGGGCTGCTTGGTAATCGGCCCGGACAAAATCAATCACTCGCTGTTTGCCCCATTTTTTACTTAGGGTTTGCTTGACCATCATCCGCGAGAATAAAACATCAATCAAGGGAACACGGGGCAACCAAGGCGGTCTTCTCTGTAAAATCTGTCTTCCGGCTTCCCGAAATCGCTCAAATTCCTCCTTTAGATAGATGCCGCCGCCGGCATTCATACAGATTACCCCTTTAATGCGTTCAGGACAGATATCCGCGGCCCACAAAGCCACACTGCCACCGAGGGAATGACCGACTAACCAAGCAGCATCGAGGTTTAAGCGGTTAAGAAGGGTGATAACGTCTTGGGAGTAGGATTCAAGATTATAACTGCTAGGAGGACTGTTAGAGGTGATTTTTTGGGAGTCGCCAAAGCCCCGGAGATCGTAAACTAGACAGGGATAATCTGGGGAGAGAATATCTACCAAAGGCTGCCAGTAGTGACGACTCAGCAGCCAACCGTGTATAAAGACTAAAACCGGTTTATCCGCTCGGGGCGAAAATAACTCGTAACTGTGGGATACTCCCGATATGTCGATGGTAGGCATATAATCAATCTCAACCTAAATTAAACCGTTGATAGGGGTTACTAGGAAAACTTCTAGGGAAAAATAACTGTATTTAGCCTTGTTTATAGAGCAGAATCAGGGAAGCTTAGGATATTCCCCCTATAGCTGATGACTAACCGCTATAGACAATTTCAAAAGCTTCTACTTAAAGTATAAAACACTGGAGATACCTCTCTAAAATAGGATAAAAACCCTAGACCAGGATTCATCTATGAAATGCGATCGCTTTTTGACTCTTTCCCTCGTGTTAAGTCTGGGATTAGTTTTTCCCCCTTCTTTACCCGCTCAAACCCCCCCCGCTACCACCTTTCACCCGGGTCCTTGGCAACCTGTTGCTAGGGTGAATATGAGTCGTCCCGTGGAGATCAAAATTATCAATCAAACCGATATTGACCTCAATTATGACCTATCGGCCAATATTGATTCCTCTCCCCAATTATTATCTCCTGGTACGGAGACAACCCTAAGAGGTTTGGTAATTCCAGCATATATTCTGATTAATCGAGCTAATGCCGCCGCGGATCGCTATTCTTCTAGTTTAATCTATGCCGTAGAAGTCAATCAGGATAATTTAGTCACGATTACTGTCACCAAAGTTCCGGGGAGTGCCCCCGGTTATACCACCTTTAACATCAATCAACAGGGTGCTATTTATATTTACTAGCTCCAGCTTAGGGCGATCAGACCACAATTATATTATCGCGATCGAGATTTATTTGAGATTGATCGACAATTGTAACTTTTTAGTCAATTAACGGTAATTTCCGCCCCACGGAGGTTAAGTTAATAGGGGTCTAACTCCCAAATTAGCCTACAAAAGATTAAAAAATCTCCTACAAACCTGGCGAGGACAAGCATGAATACAATCACTAATTTTTTAGCTAGTGCTATTGTCGGTGGTTGGATTATGACTATGGCAGTTTTTGCCATCCAAAATATCCAACCAGTTTCTTTAAAGTTTCTACAATTTGAGTCAATTAAACTACCCATCGGCATTTTATTGGCTTTTTCTTTGGCAATGGGATTTTTTATCGCCGCAGTTATTCCCGCTTTTTTGCGAAAGTCGAAAAAATCTCCTCGCAGTCGCTTTTCTCCCCCAGAATCGGGGTTAGACGAGTTTGATTTTTAAATAGGACTGTCTGAATAATAGCAAATCCGTTTTTAATAGTCTGGTTAACTCCCAAGCGAACTTTAAAAACCCACTTCCCACTTCCCACAGCCTAGGGTTATAAAGGGAAGATTTGAGCGAAATTTTCAGAAATAGTTTTAGCTTTCAATTCACTGACGAAATTTTTACGAGGAGCTGCCGTCGCTCCGAATACAGTAACTATTTGGTAATCTCCTAAATCAGCAATCCACACAGGAGAAGGTTTAGCTCCACCACTGACTTTACCACAGAGATTACCATCATATTCTCTTTGACCATTTTTACTGGTAATTTTCAAAGTATCACTGTGAAGAATCGCTAAAGCATGGGGTTTACCTCTTTGTTCATTTCCTGCACAGACAAAAATTTGACAGTTACTATCGGCCGCATCAATCCATTGATTTTGTGAAACTTGATCTACTGTTCTGAGATTATTAGTATTGATATTGGTTTCACTAATGTTATCCAAAATACAATAAAAATCTCGCAATCTTTGCTGAAATTGTTGTTTAAACCCCTGCAGATCATTGGGAATTGCCCAAAAAACTTCTTCACTGTCAATATACAATGTCGAACCACGAAACCAGGGGGCGTGTTCACGACTTTTGCGAGAATAACTAGGTCGTCTTGCACCTTGACCAATACCACCCATATCAGCTAAAAACCAAGTCAAATGTTTAGCTAATTTTTTGACAGCTTCTTCTTTATCTTTTGGGGTTTCAGAAGATAAAGATAAGACTAAAGTTCCCTGTTGTTCACCACAAGGATCATTTTTACCCTGAGCATTGGTTCGAGGTTCTTTTTGGGTAACTTTACCATCAAGAATATTCACTTGTAGATAACCGTATTTTTTAGGATTAATACCGCCAAATAATTCAGCTTCAATGTTTTGAACTTCGTTAATAGGTAAAACTCCAGATGCCAAAACACGAAACCAGTATCGCAGCATCGATTTAAAGGCTGTCGGACGAACTTCTGCGACGGGTGCGCTCCGCATTTGCCATTCATTGCGTCGGTGATTCCATTGCCATTGGGTGAATCGTTGATAACCATGAATTAATTGACCTTCTAGCTCGAAATCCAAGCGATAAAACCCCGAATCGTGGCTATTTTTATTATTATCAGGATGAATATTATCATCAATTGGCTTTAATTCACCGTAACCACTATTTACCTGTGAACCTATACCAAGCTGTAAACCTTTTTTAAGCCATTGTTTTACCTGTTCCAGTATCTTTTCATCCCCACAGTTACTAGCTAAACGTAAACCAATTAAAAAAGTTGGTTCTTTGAGAGATAAAAAAGGATTAGGGTTAGGAGAATATTGCGTAGAGTCATCTTTCCATGACCAAATATTATTAGCCATGTCCATTTCTAATCCACCATTTTTAGTCGGTAAAGGATAGGCATCAAAAAAGATAACTTTACCCGTTTTATTTTTTTTCTCTTTGGCGTTTATATCACCAAAATAGGGAGCAGTTTTTTCTACAGCTTCTTTCCATTCCAGATTATTTTCCGCCATGATTTCTCGGATGGCTTGGTTTCTGGCAACACCGCGCAAGGTACTAGATGGAATATAGGGCATTCCAAGGGCATCAAAAGCAGGTAAAAGAATACTTTCTGGTCCGCGATGACCACCGACACGAATACGCCAAGTGGATTTGACTTGAAAAGTGATTCCGTCTTTCGCTAACAGTTGGGTACGCCGATTGAGTTGGTCAAGACGCTGGGTGTAGTTAGCATTTTCTTGGGCTTTTTGCAGAATTTGCACTTTGGTAGCGTCTTTGTAATCATGGTCAGCAGCACGCATCCAACGGAGATATTCGACAAAACTGGCTGATTGGTCAGGTTGAGGTTCCTTTTCGGCGTTTAACCAGGGTGAGGGTTGAGGAGGATTATTATTGCCGCCGCCACCACTGGGAGTCTTTTTGGGGGGTTGGTGGTTATTTTGCTGCTGTATAGCCGGATTTTTTAGGATGGGTTTTTGGGGGCGATTAGGGGGTGGTAAGGGGCTATGGGACATAATAATTATAATTTCCTTTCTGGTTGAATGAATGATCAAAACTGTGGTGATAATTTATCTGAGCTAGTCGCCACTTTCCACATCGGAATAGATGGCGTTAGCCCAGAAGCTAAATTCTTGGGCGATTTCCAAGCCTAAACCCGTTAGACCCAGATAATCATCGGTAGATAAATCTTTGAGAGTAGTTAATCCTTGAAAATTAGAAAGATGATTTTTTTGAGATAACTCTTCTAGGCATTGAAAATACTTGGCAACTACCTCTTTTTTTCCTTCTTGATTTAGGGCAGTTTCCTCGGCTTTTAGGCGCATCATTCCCCAAGTAGAAAGATAGGTATAAAGTTCAATAGCTTGTTTTTTTTGTTCTCTGCGGCGACTATCATCACCAGTATTTAAGTACAATTCTTGTAAGGCATTGAACACGGGCTTGCTAATCGTTCTGGGGTCGAATGTCATGGTTATTTTGGCTCCAAACGTTAAAAAATATTCCCTGACCAAAGGGCATCAAGAGAGATGGCAATATCGGTAAATGTCGGGTTCAGGTTCCGAGTTTTATAGGGTAATTAGACAGCTTCTCTTATCTGTGCTTTCCCCTCGAAACGCTGACGGATAAAGTTGGACAACCCCTTGCCACTATCTCTGTGTAAAGGGAATTATGGACTCATTTCGAGAATATTAACCTTCGGTAATTATACACGCCGATCGATTAAAATTACCCTGGCAATCATGCGGTGATAATCGACCACTGACTATTGAGCGATGGTGAGATTATCGGTCATAAATTACCTCTACAATTGTTGAACAAAACCGCGTCCTAAACTTTCCTGTCCACCTATTTGAATAATTTCATTATCTGCTAATAACCGTTTAAAATCAGCTTGTGATTGTTGTCCAGTTCCATTAGCTTGAGAGGTAATACCCCAAGGAAAATACATTAAGGTATCGGGGGGAATAGCTTCTTCATAACGAAATCCACCATCGACGGATTTATGCTCATCTAATTTAATTTTAACTTGTCGCCATAAACTCATTTGAATGAGAGTCGTGCAATGCTGATCGGGTAATACTAAGACTTTATTAATGCTACTGCTGACAGAGTTTTTGGGAATAAAACTTGTCCAAGTTGACCAGTCTTTTAGATCATTATCCTTGAGAATGGCATCCTTGAGATAGATGTTCGTGTTGGGCTTTGTAAAACTACAGCTATATTCGGGGGGAATTGTCAGACGAGGATTAGTTAATCTTGTCCAACGACGGAGAAGTAAAGGCGAAGTAATCCAGACGACACCGTGACTTAGAGAAGAGACGGGCAACCAGAGAATCGAGCCATCTCCTATCCAGATGTCTCCCTGTACCAAGTTTTCTGCATCTTGATCGATTTCATTACCGAATAACTTAAATTTTAGGGTTTCTTCGGTAGCTAAAGAACGGATTTTCCCGCGAATCGTACTGGAGGGAACATAGGGTAAAGTGGTATGGGATTCACGAGCAATACCGACTAGATTCCCTTCTTGAGTCATGCCTCCGGTGTGTAGGGGAGAAAGTAGATAAAAGTGAATTAAGTTCATGATTAATTAACCTGAGTTCAGCATAAGGAAAAGGACGGGTAGTAAGCTGAAAGTAACCTAAAATTCCGATAAGCTGTTTTGAATCTATAGCGGTAAGCGCTTGAGTGAGATACAGACCAAGCTTTGCCTAGCATGGTTTATAGCTCGTGATACTGTACCTCATACGACTGCACACCGCTATAAATTGCATATTCGATTTTTACGACCGCCGACCGCCCCCTGTCGACCGCCTGATCTCAACAAGCAATTTAAATTACGAACAGCTTAACCTGTCCTATATTTAGTTTAAAGGCTTTATTTGATCCTGTAGATGATTTCTGTCACCAGTTTCAAGGGCATTGGCCGCAGAAGTTATGGCATCATGGAGTAATCAAACGAGTAAGGGCAAAAAGTCTCTGTTTAAGTAAGATAATGACCATTTTGATTGCTTGTCATCAAAATCATTACCGCAATTTTCAGCACTTCTATCTCGATCCTGTAGGTTAACTATTCTCCTTATAGTTGATCCAAAGTAATTCTGAGTAGCCTAATTTGCGCCAGCGTTGGTGATATTCGGGACTATCGGGCTGATCTTGAAATAAGCGATCGGGTTGATTTAAATAGTATTGACTACCCGGGGGGGCGGCGAAGATTTGGGGGGCGGGAATGCTAGTATTTTCTTTTGATTGAATGCGACAACTGATCGGGATAGCTCGATCGGTTGCGACACTGACTAAATGTCCTGCTTTCTGATTACTATTAACAGTATGGGCGAGTTTCCATTCCCAGGGCCAAGGGCGACAAGTGGCTTGATTATTATCGTGAAGTCGCTCGAAAATACCGGGGGTAACGAGATAGGCGATCGCTTTCCCGTCCGCTTGAAAATTCTTCCGCGATTGTTGTTTTAATTGTTCCCATTGTTGACCTAAATCATCGCATTTTTCCAGCATAACTCGGTGTCCTTCTCCTCCTAACCTTAAAGTTGTGGGAGTGGGAATATTAACATCAATTCCGATCGCTATACTCCAACCGGGTAGCATTCGGATCGCTTTTTCCACAAAGTATCCATCGGCATCTTTTAGTCGTTTGCTTCCGGGTTGCATGGCGTTATGGGAACGAATTTCTTCTCGCCAGGGTTTATCTTCTCCTTCATGCTTTACTAGCCACTGAGAGGGATCGATCGCTCCTGTTTTTAAATAATCGAGAATAACTTCAAAAGGTAGATACTGACGATATTTACTTTCGTTCTCTTCTTCCGCTTCATTTTCTCGATTTTGGCAATTTTTGCGAGGTTTAGCCTTAGCTAAGGGGGCAGGTTTCAATCGATCCCAAAATATATGGTTTTCTGAAATTGCTAAATTATCACTCCAAGAAATAGGAATTAATGGGTCAGAATTGGCGAATCCTAAAGGACGGGGTAGATATAAAGTATCTCCGGCAAAAGATAGGAATGGACCGGTGATTTTAAAATAGCTATTTTTAGAGCGATTTAGTAAAGCGCTTAAAGCACCTGCGATCGTGTAACTGTTGGGGGGAAATGTACTTCCCGCCCAGGCTGTTTCCTTGGAGCTAAAGGGTTTCGCATCGCGGAGGAGAAGGACATCTAGGGGAGTGATTGTGTACCAATACATGAAAGGGAACCTCCGATCTTAATCTCTCTTTTTCGAGTCATAAAAGCTGCTAATTTCATCCAGCTATCCACGGCTTCCTTAAGATTGTTGGCCTCATTTTCCGTGGTTAACCAAAGATGCTTGAGAAAGTTGCTTAGGTCTTTTTGAAAATCTTCTCTGTTGTCTGTTGTTAGATTTTCCTGACGGCTAGAGAAGGCCTTGACCCAAACCTTGATCGCTTCTATCATCGGTGCGGGATGCTGTTGCCAAAGGCCGGCCACTGCCTCGAATAAACTGGCATCGGAATTACTGGCCAGAAGTTTTTGCCAGAGAGGGAAAACATCAAACTTAGCCGTAGATTCGAGGACGTTACCGTTGCCGTAGAGAACGCGCACTTGTACAGCGTCCTTTTTGACTTTTTTGCCCTCAAAGTCTTTATAGGCGTGTTCTTTGGCTTTTTTCTCAGCTTCCCAGAGATTTTCTAGGGCGATAGCAAGGGGTACGGAATGATGAGCGATGACCATACCGAAACTGATAGTCGCCTGCTTTCCCATGGTAAATAGGGGACGTTTGGCGAGATTTTCGGCAGGTTTTTCGCCTTTCCATTGCCAATAGTCACCGGCGTTATCAAATTCCCCATGGGGGTCTTCATCTCCCTTAAAACATTGCCGGATATCCCATAACCATTTGTCCCATTCCCAGAGATTAGTATAGGCGAGAACATCATCACCGCCACCATAGATTAAGCGTCCTGCATAACGCTGTTCGGTGAGGTAGGGAACGAGTTGATTAGAGAAGTCTAAAAGGGCGCGACTGAGGGCATGATGAGTAGATGGTCCGATGCGTTTATCGAGGGTGACAAAATCACCAAAAGCTTTTTGAACTTCTTTTGCTAGGGTATTGGTTTCGGTCGGGGGATGATCGGCGTATTGATGAAGTGACGTAGGGATATATTCTCGATAGGGTTTCATTTTTTGGCCTTTTAACCATTCCCCCATTCCGTCACCATCTCCTGCGGCGATAACATACCAATCAGCCGGGTTATTGTTGGGATAGTTTTGGTCAATTAATTGGCTTAATTGATGGCGATAATTAGCCATTTCTTCATCGGTAATCTCCAGTTCTTCTACTAACCATCCCGCATTAAGAAATCGAGGGTGATAACGTTTATATTCCGGTTGGATGTGGTCGTCAATGTAGGGGATTCCCCAGGGTTGGGTAAGTGCCGGGGGAATCTTTTTACCGTCTTCTCTTAACCTACGCGAGATGGTGCCACAAGCGTGATTAAAATGGTCGATATCACCGCCTGTTTTGAGATAACCGGCGACTCCCACGGTAAAATCGGGATAAGCGGCATCTAGACGCTCTTGGTCGCTATTTTTTAAGAGTTTTGGCAGGATTAGGTGTAATCCGCGTTTAACGGTTTCGGTGGCGTTGAGTTGTTCGATACCATCGAATAATCCCGCATTTCGTTGCCAATATTTTTGTGTTTGACCTTCAGTTATCCAATCATTGTTACCATCGGGATGGACGACGGGGCCGAGTCCAGAAATGGTGGAACGGGGACCGAAAGCGGTGGGAATCTGCCAATCGCGGGCATTTTTGACGGCAGCAAGGGCAGAAAGGTTTTGCTCGACAGCGCTACTCCACCAAGAACCAACATTTGAACTAAAAGGAGGTCTTTTCCAATTCTGATGAGCTAATTCTCCGGCTTTTTGCAGAAATTCCCGCTCTTTTTCTAAAAATAGAGCTTTTTTATCGTAGAGATTATAAAGTTCGTTTTGTTTATCTCGCCAGCTTTGCGCTTTTTCTGGTTCTTCGGCTTTATTTTCGTCGATATTTTCGTTTTCTTGGTAAATTTCGCCACTGGTGAGGGGTTGGTCTTCTCTACCGATGGGAACCCCCACATAATAGGTTTGCCATTGGGCATTTAACCAACTGTCCCAGGTACGACTATTTTCTTTTAATTGAAGTTTCTCAAAAACTTGCTGACTAATTTCTTTCCATTCTTTTGATAGGCTAGATTTAGCGGTTTGCATGGCCGCCGCGACTTTATCTTTGGGCAAGACTAAGATGATAATGTGGGGAAATCCAGCGGTTAGTAATTGTTGATCCCCCGGTGGGTCGATCCAGGAGCTAAAATCGGGATATTTCTCTAATAACCATCGATCGATTAAGGGTTGTGCGTAGAGAGAGGGATAGATTAAACTATCGGGTCCGTATTGTTGGGCGAGTTGCCAGCAGACTTTAGCGGATAAATAGTGCAGAATCCAAGAACCTGCCCAAAAATCGCCCATTTTGCGGCTGGCTTTGATTAGTTCTTGCACAGGGGAAAAGGTGAAACTAACGAGATAAGGGTGGGATAATTGTTTTCCTGTCGGCCATTTATTGACCACATCCTCACTGGTGAGATCATATCCCGCTAGGGACCCGGCGATGGCCGCCGTTACACTGGCATGACTCCAGATCGATCCGTCCGGTATTCTGGTTTCGGCGGGCATTAGGAGCAGATTTTCGTCATCGAGTAATTTCGTCGCCGCTTCGGGAAGACAGCGCCATAACCACCAAAATAGTTCTTTAGCTTCGTTTTCTGAGATTCCTGTGCGTAGTCTGGCGGGAATCTGGTTAAATAGTCGTTTTTCCTGTTTTTTTAAGTAATCGGTGCGGTTAGAAGCGATTTTCTTATGGGTTGTGTTAGCTAATTTGAGAGCCAAAGGTTCTCCGGAGAGGAGATGACGCAATTCTAGACCTGTTTGTTGATCGTAGTTAACGAATTGGTTTAAACTAGAGATCGCCGCTTGATCGCTGGCCGAGGTGATATAGTCGGCCAGTTTGATTTGTTTGAGAATTTTTTTAGTCGATTCTTCGGGGTTATGTTTTCCCCACAACTTCATTACTTCTAAATCTCTCCAAAAGCTGTCACCGCTGCGTCCTGAGTTGCTATGCAGTGCTTTCAAGACGGGATCGTGTAGTAATCCCCAGATTTTCGCTTGCCAGTATCCTAGAGCCACAAACGCCTCAACTTTTTGCTGACTGATCTTCTTTATACAATCAATATGCCCAGGAAGCCGCCAGAGATAACAAGATGTTAAAAAGATTTTTGGTAAAATGCTCCAAAAGCTTATCCTGTCTGAGTTTCTGTTGCCATAGTTTTTTTTCTATGATTATTGTCTTTGGATAGGTTTCAGTGTATAGGCTAAGACGCATCTTAACTGCCTATCCTTAGATTAGCTGAATCTCCCCTAATCCCTTTACTTTTGCTTCTTGCCCCTTGACTCTTGCCTCATCTCAATAAGCAATTTAAATGCGCGGGCAGCTGACAAACTCGTTATCCAGTAGAATCCCTCGATATACCACAGGCTGGAGATTTTGGCGGTTTATCTGGCTGATTTAGAACCATATATAGGGTTTGCGGCAAAAAGTTTTTCGTGGGGGTAGGAGTCGGTCGCCGGTCGTCAGTAGCCTGTCGTTTCAGGCTTTGTTGCCCTCTTTTTTGTACCAGCTTATGTACTAAAAAAAGGATAATGCAAGGTTTTTGGCTCTTCTGGTTTCTGTGTGAAAATGAGGTCTATACTGATAGTTTATTTAACAAAATAGTCCTAAAAGTCTTTCCCAGTAAACATTTCACGATTTCATAAGCAAAAATTATCACACAAAGTCGAGAAGAGCCGGTTTTTGAAGGTCTCAATCCTATATCCGACACTCCGCACTTTAAAATGTAGTATAAAGTAGCATAAAATCATTCAAGAAAAAATAAGTAAAAATACTCAGAGAATTAGTCCCAAAAAAGTGAGACAATCAAAAAGCTCAAAAATCTATTAAAGGTACAAAAATTGTCTCCTATGTCAGAGGTAAAAATTAAAAACCTAGATCACTTAGGAATAGTAGCCGGGCTAATTGACGAAATAGGAATAGTTGAAATAATCAACTCTAAATTAGGAATCGACCCTCGAGAAAAAATTTCAGCAGGAACAGTGGTCAAAGCTATTCTAATCAATGGATTAGGATTTGTTTCAAGACCTTTATACTTATTTAGTCAATTTTTTTAAGATAAAGGAATCGAAGAATTATTGGGAGAAGAAATAAAAACCGATTATATCAATGATGATAAAATTGGGAGAGTCATGGATGAATTATACAAACATGGACTGAATGATAACTTTATAGAAGTTGTCTTATCGGTCATCAAAAAATTTAAAATAGAGACAAAATATTCTCATCTAGATGCCACATCATTTCATCTATATGGAGAATATAAAAGTGAAGAAAAAAAAGAGAAAGAAGAAGAAGAGATGATCAAAGAAAGACCAATAATTATTACCAAAGGATATTCTCGTGACCATCGACCAGATTTGAAACAATGCGTCTTAGACTTAATAACAACCCAGGATGGAGACGTACCATTATTTGTGAGAGTCGGAGATGGAAATGAAGCTGATAAAGCTGTCTTTGGCAAAATCTTAGTAGAATTTAAAAAACAAATAAAATTTGACAGTATTATGGTCTGTGACAGTGCCTTATATAGTCAAGAGAATCTTCAACTAATTCAACATCTAAAATGGATAAGTAGAGTTCCCATGACGATAAAAAGAGCCAAAGAATTAGTCCAAAATTCAGAAATGGAAGAAATAGAGGCCAAGGAAAGAGAAAAAAGGGCAGAGCTAAATTTAGAAGGATATACCTGGAAAGAAGAAAAAGTGACTTATGGGGGAATTCAACAAATCTGGCTAATAGTAACCAGTGAAAAAAGACAAGTAAGTGACTTAAAAAAACTAGAAAATAACCTTAAAAAAGAAAAAGACAAAATGGAGAGAATTCTCAAGAGCTTGCAGAAAGAAGAGTTGAAAATCCCCAACAAGCCCGATATAAATTAAGAGCAACTAATCAAAAACTAAACCTCGTTAAAATCCTAGAAATTGACCTAATTGCCAGTCAATCAAAAGACCATAAAACGATTTATAAAATTAGCGGCGTAGGACAAGAAACAACTGAAGAGATAGTCAGAAGAAGAAAGGAAGCAGGCAGATTTATTTTAGCAACTAACTGAGTTGATGAAGAAGACAAATTAGACTCAGCCGAAATGGTGACAACTTATAAAAATCAACAGTCTTGTGAAAGAGGATTTAGATTTTTGAAAGATCCTTTATTTTTTGCGGATAGTTTCTTTGTTAAAAAAACGGAAAGAATCGAGACAATGTTATTCTTGATGTCTTTCTGCTTGTTAGTCTATAACCTCGGACAAAGAGAACTAAGAAATAGCTTAAAAAGAGCCAAGGCTGGAGTCAAAAATCAAGTCAGTAAATTAACGAGTCGTCCCACAATGAGATGGATATTTCAATGTTTTTAGGGCATTCATATTTTTATTGTGAATGGGGTCAAGCAAATTGTCAATTTAACTGAAGAACGCCGTTTTATTTTAAATTTTCTGCCTTCATCTTGTCAAAAATATTATCTGTCATCGTTAGTCTAAATAACAAAGCAACAAAGTTGATAACAATTGAGTAATATGCTTATAGGAGAGTCACTACTCCTCGAATTGTTGTGACTTAGTTTAACTCTTTGAGCCGAAAAAATATTTGGTATTTTATGATTTCTCCTCAACATCTGATTGGTTGAGTATTTTTTTTGATTATTCTGATTTTTTTCTTTGAAAAGACCTGTAGTTTTTTATACTTCAAAGTGAAGTGCGGAATATGGGTTCAATAGTAATAGCTTATAAAAAATCCCGCCCCAATATTTGGACGGGAATAACGATAAATCAATAATTCAATACTACTCCCATTCTATAGTTCCGGGGGGCTTAGAAGTAATATCATAAACCACGCGGTTAACTCCCTTAACTTCATTGACAATGCGATTAGAAATTGTCTCCAATAAATCATAGGGAACCCGGGACCAATCGGCAGTCATTCCGTCTTCGCTGCTGACTAAACGTAGGACAATGGGATAAGCGTAGGTGCGTTGATCTCCCATCACTCCCACACTGCGGACAGGCAATAAAACCGCGAAAGCTTGCCAGAAATCGTGATACATTCCCTGCTTATTAATCTCGTCGCGCACCACCCAATCTGCATCGCGCAAAATATTTAATTTATCTGCGGTGACTTCCCCTAAAATGCGAATCGCTAAACCGGGGCCGGGGAAAGGTTGACGACGAACAATTTCTTCTGGAAGACCGATCGATCGACCTAATTTTCTCACCTCATCCTTAAATAATTTTCGCAGAGGTTCGACCAATTTAAACCGGAGATTTTTCGGCAGTCCACCAACGTTATGATGACTTTTAATTTTAACCGCGACTCTTTCCCCGGTTTTCGGATCCACATTACTATCGGCCGATTCAATCACATCGGGATATAAAGTTCCTTGGGCCAGATAATCAAAGGGTCCCAAACGATTCGATTCTTCTTCAAACACCTGAATAAATTCATGGCCGATACGACGGCGCTTTTCTTCGGGATCGGTGACACCGGCCACTTGCGCTAAAAATCGCTCTCTAGCGTTGACATACTGGACTCCGATATGGAATTGCTCGTTAAATATCTGCATTAATCGTTCGGGTTCACCCTTACGCATGAATCCCTGATCGATAAACATACAGGTTAGTTGATCACCGATCGCTCGATGCAAGAGGAATGCTAAGGTAGAGGAGTCCACACCGCCGGATAAAGCCAATAAAACTCGCTTATCGCCCACTTTTGCCCTAATTTCTCGAATCGATTCCTCGACAAAAGCTTCCGTGGTCCAAGTGGGTTCGCATTGGCAGATATGATAGACGAAATTGCGAATTAAGGCGATTCCTCCCACAGAATGGACAACTTCCGGGTGAAACTGCACTCCAAAGAGTTTTTTCTGGTGATCGGCAATGGCTGCACAATCGGTATTATCGGTATGAGCGAGAATTTCAAAACCCGCGGGCAATTCCACGCAGGAATCCCCGTGACTCATCCAAGCGGTGGAACCGTTGTCGACATTGGTTAATAAATCGGTAGGATCGTTGATAAATAGGGATGCTTTGCCGTATTCGGCCCGTTTTGCCCGTTCTACCCTGCCCCCTAACTGCTGTACCATCAATTGCATCCCGTAGCAAACTCCGAGGATGGGTACACCTAAATTCCAAATTTCGGGATCACAGTGGGGCGCTCCAGGATCATAGACGGAATTGGGACCGCCCGAAAGAATTATTCCTTTCGGGTTGATTTGTGCCAATTGTTCGGCACTGGTACGATAGGAGAGAACTTCGGAGTAAACGTTCGTTTCCCTGATTCTGCGGGCGATTAATTCAGAATACTGGGAGCCAAAGTCAAGAATGATGATTATTTGACGATTAAGGCTATTAGTGAAGGACTCTGAGGGCAAAGTCTCTTGAGGGGTAGGAAGGGGGGTTTGAGTTGTCACTGCGATCAAAAAAAGAAACTGGCAGGAAAAGGTTAAAGATTTGTAAACTAAATCGGCTATTGTTCTGAAAATAAGCTATAATAGTCTAGCTTTATTAGTTTCATTTTTTAAAACTAAATATTCCCACGATCATAGCACGGTCACTGGGGAGTAACTTGTAGATTTTGCAAAAATTTAAGGCCATTTTCGCTTTTGCTGATCAAAGAACGAGAGCGATCGAATAAAATACAACCGACCCCAAGATGACCGTTACTGTGGTTATAAACGTATTCTTGGCAACGGCGATCAATCGTATTAGCCATTTCTCCATAGATGCGTTCCACCCAATTATCGCCCGTTTGCCGGTCTAATTGACGCAGATATTCCAGACCGTTTTCGCTGGTGCTGCTGTCAAAAATTTGCTGGAGATGGGGGGTAGCTAAACCCATTTTAGCGGCGTAGGCGGTGAGAATTTCCCGACGACCATCGGCCAGATGATGGTGAGTCTGAAAGATTCCCCCGGCAAGTTTAATTAATTTACCGTGATAACCAAACAAAAGAATTTCAGAGATTCCCTGTAATTGTGCCTCTAATAACATCGGCCCGATCCAATTGGCTGTTTTTACCAAAATATCAGGATTAATGCCCATTTGAGGGGCTAAATCTAAGCCATTTTCCCCGATACAAAACACCAAGCGATCAAAACGAAGGGATAAATTTTTTAATTGCTCGCGAAAGATTTCCAACTGTCCGGGAGCGCTCAGGGGTTGGGAAATGCCAGTGGTACCCAACAAAGATAATCCCTCTACCACGCCAAAAGCGGCGTTAGAAGTCCTTGTGGCCAGTTTTTTGCCTTCTGGCAGGATAATCGTCACTTTGATGCTTTCTTGGGGCAGTAACAGGGGTCTGAGGTTTTCTTGCAGCAGACGCTGGGCATAACTATAAATAGCTGATTTTCCGCCATTATCAATCTGTAGGCCGATTCCTTCGCCGCCTTGAATCTCTATCTCTTGATTACCAGTTTTTCTTTCTACTAACGCCCATATAGGGGTATTTCTAGTTAAATCTAAATTATCCCCCGGATCGCTGCGGGTGATGGCTAGGGCAGCATCGGGGTTGAGTCGGGCAACTTGTTCGATGGCAATTGTAACGGCTTCTAGCGGTTCTAAAAGATTAAAAGTAACGGAATTTAGCTCATTTTCGCCGTGGAGATGCTGGAGAGATGCGATCGCACTGGCACAGGCAAAAACCGGTAAAGTGTAACCTGAACGGGGTGGGGAGATAGACATGAATAGGATCGATAGCCAATCAAATTAGCCGTGATCTGATTATAGAACTAGGGGGCAACTGCTGCTATTTTTGATCATTCTTTGACATCCTCACCACGCTATCTTTTTAAGGATAGTGGCTGAATGGGTTTGATGCTTGACCCAAAAAATGCCTAATCGCTTAGATATTACCTCCATGTTGTCAACTGATTTTAATTATTTTCATTGGCAATAATTTGCTGAATTTGTTGTTTTAATTTAGGTAAATTATCTTTAATAACTCCCCAAGCTTCATCTACATTGATTCCCGTGTAGCTATGGATTAAAATATCTCGAAACCCTGCAATTTTACGCCAAGTAATTTCAGGATATTTTTTTCTAATCTCAGGAGAGAGTTGTTTAACAGCTTTTCCAATGACTTCAAAACAGCGAATCACAGCATCTTGAATTAATAAAGATTGATAGAATCTGTCTTTTCCCTCCTGTGTATAAGATTCGATTCGTTCAATTCTATCTAAAATATCACCTAAATAAATTAAGTCATCATTCATAAAGGAATCACCTCTTCCATGATTCTTTCCCGAAAACAATCTCGTAAACTGTTAATAGTGGCCACATCAACCTTACAGCCTAAATAATCTTCTAAGTCTTGAATTAAACCAATTCTATCTAATAAGTTGCGCCCTTGTTCCATTTCTACTAAAAAGTCAATATCACTGTCATTACCGTCTTCTCCTCTGGCAACTGATCCAAATATTAGAATATTAAATGCTCCATGTTTTCGAGCAATTTTTATAATATTCTCTCGTTTTTCTTGAAGAAGTTGATAGCGTTTCATTTTCATAATTTCCCGAATATTTTTTTAAGCAAGATGAGTTTTTCCTATTTTTAGAGAAAAATGGACTCTTTCTTACTAATCTATAAATTCTTTGCTCGATGACCTTTACCAGGAATTACTGTCTTGTCTTATATGACTCCCAAAAATCAAAAATCAGTGTAAGCAAAAGCACACTACCCCATCATAAAACTAGGGGGTTTTAAACCAGAATTTTCGATAACCTGAGATGCCGCAATACTGAAAAACTTCATCCCCAAACCTTTCCACTCCCCCCTAGCTTTTACATAGAGATAAAAACCTAAATAGAACAGACAAAAAGCCTGTTCTATCCCTGAGTAGAAAAAAACTTAAACCGTCATGATATCTTTTTCTTTTGTCGTTAATAAATCCTCGATTTTGGCGATAAATTTATCGGTGGATTTCTGCACTTGATCCTGTAAATCCCTGGATTCATCCTCAGAAATTTCGTGACTTTTCTCCTGTTTACGGATAGCATCGATCGCATCCCGACGAATATTGCGGATCGCCACCTTTCCCTCTTCGGCCAATTTCGCCACCGATTTGACCAATTCCTTGCGGCGATCGCTAGTGAGGGGAGGGATATTCAAACGAATGGTCTGACCATCATTACTGGGGGTTAAACCCACGTCCGAAAGGGAAATCGCCTTTTCGATCGCCCCCATACTGGTACGATCGAAGGGTTGAATAGCGATCGTGGTTGCGTCGGGAGTGCTAATAGTGGCCAGGGACTTGAGGGGAGTTTCCATGCCATAATACTGCACCATGATCCGATCTAAAAGAGAAGCATTTGCGCGGCCGGTACGAATCGTATTAAAACCTCTCTGGGTTGATTCGACGGTTTTCTGCATATGGTCTTGAACTTCAGCTAACTTCACAGAATCCTCCTACCAATGTTCCAACGGGTTCACCTTTGACAGCGCGAACAATATTACCTGTCACCGACAGATCGAAAACGACTATCGGGATATTATTTTCCTTGCACAGAGCGATCGCAGTTCCGTCCATCACCCGCAGATCATGGGTCAGCACATGACCGTAGGTGAGACTTTGAAAGCGTCGCGCGTTAGGATTGTGAGAGGGATCGGAATCATAAACTCCATCCACTTTCGTCGCTTTAAACACCACTTCCGCATCGATTTCGGCAGCGCGTAGGGCCGCCGTGGTATCGGTGGTAAAGAAAGGATTACCCGATCCCGCACCAAAAACCACCACCCGACCTTTTTCCAGATGACGGATTGCCCGCCGGCGGATGTAGGGTTCAGCTAATTCCTGCATCGCAATCGCCGTTAATACCCTAGTCGGTACTTGCGCTCGTTCTAGGGCATCCTGCAAGGTCATGGCGTTCATGACTGTTGCTATCATACCAATATAATCGGCCGTAGCCCGATCCATCCCGGCCGAGGCGGCTTTCACCCCGCGAAAAATATTGCCCCCACCGACCACGATCGCCAATTGGATGCCTTGGTCAACCACTTCGGAGATTTCCTGGGCGATAGCGGAAACCACCATCGGGTCGATCCCATAGCCGAGATTGCCCATCAGGGCCTCCCCACTCAGTTTTAATAATACCCGCTTGTACGCCATGCCCTTACTACCACTCGCTAAAACAAGATCTAGATAATTTTTGTCTCCCCATAAGATAGCAGGTTTTGGCCTTGATTTAAGTTGACCAGTTCACTCTCCCAGCCGGACCAGAAGTTCAACTTAATAAATCTTTTCCTTGGGACATTGGTATTTAGTGATACCTTTGTTATTAAAGGGAGCTTAGTTTTATTGAGAATTTAACCGTGATCAGCGATCGATTACTATTGGTCAACAAAAGCAATCAAAGGGCTGCTAACATCGATACCTTTGATTGGGTGTATGGGTTTCAGGATGGAACCCTTCTGATGGGCAAGGTTTGCGGTTACTTAGATCCCGATAGTAATCGTCTTCTCGATCCCGAAAACTGCAGCGCTATCTACCAGAATGCCCAGGGACAAGTCCTTAGTCGTTGGCAAGCTGGAGATTTTATCGCTTTTGAACTAACCACCACTGGGGAAGATCTCCTGATCGTGGCTTCTAATGACAATTGTGTCGGTAATAGTCTCTGTTTGGTTTCGGGCATTAGTCGCAGCTGCGCCCAAGTTACCGATGAAGGAAAATCCCTCGTCCTGGAGGTTTTTCAATACCCTGCTTGGTCTTTGCAGGGCGATAATACCACTTCTAAGCCGGCTTTCAGTTGGAATTGTTCCGTATCTCCCTTTTTCCCCTTTGTTTCCCTGCGTTTTAATCTTCAGTCCACCAGCAGCAAAAAATTCTATCGCTGGACGGTTTCTCCCTATTTTCCCTTTTGTCCCCTCTTAGAAGTGGGAGAATCCCTTGCCTAATTGGCTTTTTCACTACGATAGTTCTAGAAGATTTCAACACATCAGGAATGGTTAAAACCGTAAGCTATCCCGTGCTATATCAGACTTAGGATGGCGTTCTTTTCGAGATATGCTATCGGCGAAATCCTCTTAATATGGTCGGGATTTTCGCTTAATTTTTCGATGGCAACCAACAAAGCTAAAAGTCTGACCGTTGCTGTGGACATAGGGACCAAAAAGCCTTAAATGTCCCTAGAGATGTTAGAGCAGTTATCTTAATGGTGAGCTACGAAGTTTTCCTTTTGGGGAGTCAGGAGTCAGCTTTTATTTATTCTCCCTGCTCCTGGCCTCCTCGTCCCCCACTTCCTAATAGACATCTCCAAAAATTATAACCCAGTCACAGCTTGCTTTTAGTCTGCATACTAATTAAGTAGTTCGATGGCTAGAATGTATGTCTATCGTTGCTAATTCAATTTCACTGAAAAAATATGAGGCAATTAAAATAATTTTTATTAGGGTAGATTCCTTGACTAGAAAGACTTTTGGTCTTGAGACAATATTAGGTCGAGGTCTAATTGACATCTCCAAAAATTATAACCCAGTCACAGCTTGCTTTTAGTCTGCATACTAATTAAGTAGTTCGATGGCTGGAATGTATGTCTATCGTTGCTAATTCAATTTCACTGAAAAAATATGAGGCAATTAAAATAATTTTTATTAGGGTAGATTCCTTGACTAGAAAGACTTTTGGTCTTGAGACAATATTAGGTCGAGGTCTAATTCATAATTCATAATTCATAATTCATAATTCATAATTCATAATTCATAATTCATAATTCATAATTCCTTCTAAAAATGCCTTCGCCAGAATCCGCTCCTTTATTAGCACAACTGCAAAAAAAAGTCAATAGTTTAGATGTACCATTTTATGCACCAGGGCATAAGCAGGGGGAAGGAATCGGGGAAGATTTAAGTAATTTACTGGGAAAAAGCGTCTTTAAAGCCGATTTACCCGAATTACCCGACCTCGATAATTTGTTTGCCCCGACGGGAGTGATTAAAGAAGCGCAAATTTTAGCAGCCGAGACATTTGGGGCAGATAAAAGCTGGTTTTTAGTCAATGGTTCCAGTTGTGGCATTATTGCGGCGATTTTAGCCACTTGCGGCGAGGGAGATAAAATTATTTTGGCGAGAAATATTCATAAATCGGCAATTTCGGGCTTAATTCTCTCCGGGGCGCAACCTATCTTTATCAATCCCGAATATAATCCCACTATCGATCTAAATTTAAATATAACCCCCCAATCCCTCGCAAATGCCCTGAAACTTCATCCCGACGCAAAAGCGGTAATGGTAGTCTCTCCCACCTATCAAGGGGTTTGCTGTGACTTAGAAACTATCGCCCAGATTACCAATCATTATTCTATCCCGCTGCTCGTCGATGAAGCTCACGGGTCCCATTTTGCCTTTCATCCCGATTTACCTCCGGCTGCCCTCTCTCTCGGCGCCGATATGGCTATTCAGTCCACCCATAAGGTTTTAGGGGCCTTAACTCAAGCATCGATGTTACACTTAAAAAGCGATCGCATTAGTTCCGAAAAAGTCGATCGAGCCTTACAATTAGTTCAAACCACTAGCCCTAGTTATTTGCTTCTCGCCTCCCTTGATAGTGCTAGAAAGCAAATGGCGACGCAAGGACTAGATTTACTGACCAAAACCCTCGATTTAGCTGCTACTGCCCGAAAAGAACTCGATAAAATCCCTAATATCTCTGTTTTAGACTTTCCCCATTCTATCCCGGGTTGTCACTGGTTTGATCGCACTCGTTTAACGGTAATTGTCAAAGATTTTGGCTTAACTGGTTACGAAATAGACGATATTTTGCGAGAAAAATACGCTGTCACGGCAGAATTACCGACTTTCAGCCAACTTACTTTTATTATCTCCATCGGCAACCATCAAGAACACATTAATCGCCTCATTACTGCTTTTCAATGCCTTCAATCCCCTTCCTCTACCAGTTTACCCCCCACTCCTCCTCCAGTCACGGCAAATTCGGCTATTTCTCCTAGAAAGGCTTTTTTTGCCCCTACAGAGATAGTATCCCGGAAAAATGCCCTCGATCGTCTTAGTGCCGATGTTATCTGTCCCTATCCCCCCGGTATTCCCGTTTTGATGCCGGGAGAGTTAATTTCTCAGGAAATCCTCGACTATCTGCAAACTATTTTAGACCTCGGTGGCACGATTACTGGCGGTAGTGATGATAATTTTGCAACTTTTAGGGTTTTAAAATAATCGCAAAATTATCTGATATATTAACCGGAAAAAGGCGGTAATAGCAATGGCCCCGATGGCAGCCATCACGGCAATGATAGCAATTTCAGGAAAATTTAGGCTTCCTTGCAGTCGCGAAAGAAAGAAGAGGAGGGTGAGGGTAATTGCTGCGATAATTGGTAGATCTTTTCCTTCAATCACTTTTTTAAATAATGCCAAAACTAAGCCACCTAAGATCATAAAGGCGATGACAATTCCTACCGAGGGGACTAAACTATTTAAGGCAATTACTAATAATGTCCCCTCAAATCCTGTAAAGGCAGCATTAGCGAAGGTTTCCCCAAGAGAAAAGCGGGAAGTTTTTCTCATCACTGGAGAAGATGGGGAAGATGGGGGAATTGGGGAAGGTGGGGGAGGAGGATTTAAAGCGGTTAAAACTTCTCCACAGGATTGAAATCTATCCCGGGGATTTGCTAGTAACATTTTATTGAATACTCTGGCTAAATCTGCACTGATCTTAGGGGCATAATTTTGCCAATTCCAGACCTGTTTTTGCGGATCGTATAAATTATCAGGATCGCGATTAGTTAAGAGGATAACACAGGTAGCTGCTAGGGCATATAAATCTGTGGATGCCGATACCTGATTGCCTAATTGTTGTTCGGGAGGAGCAAATCCGGCTGAATAAATTGTTGTAGATTTCTCTTGTGTATTACTAGGGTTATTAGTCGCCTGTTTTACTGCCCCAAAATCGAGTAAATAGAGGCGGCCATTTTTGGCTAGCATGATGTTAGATGGTTTTATATCTCGGTGAATGGAACCATTTTCATGGATAAATTTGAGGATAAGAAGTAATTCTTTGAGAATGTTTTTAACTTCACTTTCTTGAAAGGGTTTTTGTTGCTGTTGGAGAATTTCTTCTAAGTTTTTACCGTCGATATATTCCTGGGCCAGATAGAAAAATTGTTCTTCTTCTCCCGTTAATTGATTCTTGACTTTTAAGGGGAAAAAAGCGTAGAGATCGGGGATTTGGGGATGTTCTCGTCCTAAATCTTCTAAAACCTGCGCTTCTTGAAAAAATAAATTTTTCGCTTTTTCTAAAGCTTGCGGACTTAAATTACCGGAAGGTTGAAATTGTTTGATTACACATTTAGCTTTTTTGGGACTATAACGATCTACTGCTAAAAATGCTGCCCCAAATCCTCCTTGTCCCAATAGACGTTCCGGTAAATAACGTCCCCCCAAAATTAATGGCATCCCGCAAGTAATACAATATTTCTGCTCGATCGAGGTTAAGCGATTGCTATCGTCTAGGTCTAGGCACTGATTACGCGGTCTCGGACAGTGGGGACGCGTGCAAATAACTTCCATAATCACCGTTTCCCGTGGTACTGCTCTTAGTTTAGCTACTACCGGCAATTCGGGTTAAAATTTTTATTCTTGAGAAAGAGTTAAAAAGAGGGTTCGTAGGCGGACACGGATTGCCATCATACTACAAGGTTAGCAAAAATTTTTGAGTTTGTCAAGTCTTTGGCTGAAAAAAATTCAGCCAGATAAGGGCGGTTATCTTCATGGTGGGGTGGGAAGTCTCGGTGCTTTTTTTAGTTGAAAGAGCGGGCCAGACGACTAACTCCAGTGTGTAATAACTGTTCCAAGCTTTGGCGATCGCTGATGGCTTGAAGATTGATCACAAAACAGGTTAAACCCAGTCCAAAGAGGATAAAAGTGGGGGCCATAACCACACCAATCATTAACCAGGTGGCGACGTGGAGAAACATAGTGACAGCGAACAACAAAGCTAGGGAAGCAATGGGTAAGATTTGACGGGTAGGACGACCAAAATAGAGAAAAAGAACGGTTAAAAGGGTGGTTACTAAGTTAGCGGGTACTAAAAAGGCACAAATCGAGACGCAATAGTGGCGGGAAAATTCAGCGAGAGTATTAAAATCTATCATGAATAGTAGTTTATAAATCCCTGAGTCTTAGCACTGTCGATTGTAGCGGAAAATTTACATGATTGGGTTGAAGGTGACTGAAGGCTGTGGTGCAATAGATTTTAGAGAGGGAGCTAAAACAAGGATCGGGGGATAGATCATCCGGTTATAATGAAATCTGGGAAAATGACACCGCCGCATCCCGAAAACTCTCACCCCTTGCTAGGTATAATCGATCGCAGGAAGAATTTTATGAGTAAATTTGTCTTTGTTACTGGGGGAGTTGTCTCCAGTATTGGGAAAGGAATTGTCGCTGCTAGTTTGGGAAGATTGTTGAAAAGTCGGGATTATTCCGTCTCAATTCTGAAATTAGACCCCTATATCAACGTGGATCCGGGTACGATGAGTCCTTTTCAACACGGAGAGGTATTTGTCACCGATGATGGGGCCGAAACCGACCTCGACCTTGGCCACTACGAACGTTTTACCGATACGGAACTCTCCCGTCTCAATAGTGTGACTACCGGCTCGATTTATCAAGCGGTATTGAATAAAGAGCGCCGTGGTGCTTATATGGGGGGAACTGTGCAGGTAATTCCCCATATTACCAACGAAATCAAGGAAAGGATTCTCCGGGTGGCCAAAGATACCAACCCCGATATTGTCATCACAGAAATTGGTGGTACGGTGGGAGATATAGAATCTTTGCCTTTTTTAGAAGCAATTAGGCAATTTAGGAAGGATGTGGGTCGAAATAACGTGGTTTATATGCACGTTACCCTAATTCCTTGGATTCCGGCCGCCAAGGAGATGAAAACGAAACCGACGCAACACTCGGTCAAGGAATTAAGATCGATCGGTATTCAACCGGATGTGTTAGTCTGTCGTTGTCATCTACCCCTACAACCGGGGTTAAAAGAAAAACTCTCAGCTTTCTGTGATGTGCCGGTGGAATCGGTGATTACTGCTCAGGATGCCAGCAGTATCTACGAAGTTCCTCTCAATCTGGAAAAAGAGGGATTAGCGCAACAAACCCTAGAATTATTAAACCTGGGTCCCCGATACCCCCATCTGGAGGAATGGGAAAATCTCATCCGACAGATGCAATCCCCTAGTCAAAAATTAGAGATAGCTATCGTCGGTAAGTATGTGCAGTTGGGGGATGCTTATCTCTCGGTGGTGGAGGCCCTCAAACACGCTGCTATTGCCCTTAATAGCGAGATAGAATTGCGTTGGGTAAGTGCCGAAGATGTGGATAACGATTCGGCCGAAGCTCATTTAAGCGGTGTTGACGGTATTGTGGTACCCGGTGGTTTTGGTATTAGGGGTGTGGATGGCAAAATTAAGGCGATCGAGTATGCTAGGGTCAATAATATTCCTTTCTTGGGTCTCTGTTTAGGGATGCAGTGTTCGATTATCGAATGGGGTCGCAATGTGGCCCGATTAGAAAGGGCCAATAGTTCCGAATTTGAAGAGGATACACCCAATCCAGTGATTAATTTACTGCCAGAACAGGCAGATGTGGTGGATTTAGGGGGAACAATGCGCTTAGGTCTCTATCCCTGCCGTTTAAATCCCGATAGTCTGGCTTTCTCCCTCTACGGTCAAGAGGTTATCTATGAGCGCCATCGTCACCGTTACGAGTTCAATAATGCCTATCGTAGTCTCTTTTTCGAGACTGGTTATCTGGTGAGTGGCACTTCTCCCGATGGTCGTTTGGTGGAAATTATCGAATTACCAAAACATCCTTTCTTTATTGCTACCCAATTTCACCCCGAATTTCGCTCTCGTCCCAATAAAGCTCATCCTCTCTTTTCTGGTTTTATGAAAGCAGCCCTCAAGAGTGCAGAGCAAAAGTTTTCCCTTATTAGTTAGGGTTTGCCGGTTCTATTGGCTCAAAATCTGTTTTTTTGGGGGGAAACCCCCGAAAATTTCTCATCTTAACCCCAGTTTGGCCTAGGGTTTTCCGAATTGACGTTGATAAACTACTTCTTCCTTGCCAGATTCCAGTTTAATATCCGAGCGAGGATAGGCCACACATAACAAAGCATAGCCTTCTTTTTGCAGGTCGGGGGATAATCCCATGCCCTCACCTTGTTCAACGCTACCCTGGGAAAGTTGAGCGGCGCAGGTAGTACATACGCCCGCATTGCAAGAACTGGGTAAGTCAATCCCCGCATCGTAGGCCGCCTGTAGTATAGTTTGATCTTCCCTAACTTCGATCGTTTGTGTTGTTCCTAAATGGGAAATTTCTACTTTGTAGGTTGTGGTCATAGCTAATGAATGGTGCTTTTAACGTCACCTATTTTATCATTCTAGATTGCGGATATAGAAGACAGGGGGAAATCTTTACCTAATCAGGTTTTCATCGGTCGGGATATGATTGATTGTCATAAAAGATGATAAGATACTCAAAATAAGTAACTTTTTCTGGCAATTTGTCCTGTAGTTAAAACAAACAAAAGAGAGAAGTAAATTCTCTCTTCTGCTCATGAAAATTATGCCAATTTTCCCATAACCGAGGGGAAGTTATTCTATTTGTAATTGGCTCTCGTGTCTTTAACCGCAGCCCAAAAAAATAGGGCTGTTAATGGTACACTTGCCGCTAGAATTAAGCTAGTGGTGGTATTGCCTAAATCCGGTTCTCCCGAACTAATTTCAAAGACACAACCCACACCAGCGATCGCTGCAATACAGGATAATAACAATAAAACGCCGCTTTTCGGGGTCATCTTCACTCCTCACCTAAATTAACTAATGCCTTTATTTTGTCACTTTCTCGACCGGTTTCACCGCTTGCACGGAAAAACCGTGTTTTTTTAATTCTTCATTGAGTGCCAAATCGTTATCTACTCTGTCCACGAACATGACACCATTAAGATGATCCATTTCGTGTTGAATTACCCGCGCTAGTAAACCGTTAGCTTGCAGTTTTCGCGGTTTCCCCTGTTCATCTTTATAACTCACTTCGATCGCTTGGGGACGGATGACATCTAAAAACACATCGGGAATACTCAAACAACCCTCTTCCGCTTTGCACAATTCCCGACTATAACCGATAATTTGGGGATTAATCAGAATTAGGGGCGGATTTTCCGGTTTATCGTGTTCACAATCGATGACAATCAATTGTTTATTGACTGCCACTTGCGGAGCCGCTAAACCGATACCATTGGAACTATACATAGTTTGCAGCATTTCTCTGGCTAATTGGCGGATGCTGTCATCGACTTTAGCAATCCGCTTGGCCGGTTGACGCAGGACTCGATCGCCGAGATAATGCAGTTCTAAAGGGGGTTTTTCTAATTTGCGTTTTTCTACGGTAATAGTGGCGCTCATAAACTTAATTATCGATGGGATGACACAATTTTGATTTTAGTCACTGGCTCTGGGGCATTTCTCCGGAAAAGGGAGAAAAAAGCCCAGACTCTTCATAAAATTTTACACTGATCACACACAGTTCGTCCATATCGGGAGGTGGGAAGTGGGAAGTGGGGAGAAGGGGGAGAAAGAATTATGAATTATGAATTATGAATTATGAATTAGGGCTGTCTTATTCTTTGTGTGATCAGTCTAACTTATATAGGAGCGATCAATCTTTGTGTTTTTTGTGTCTTTGTGGTTTGTTCGAGTCGCTCGCTGGCAGAACTGTATCTTAGAATACATTTTACCCACCAGACCTAAGAGAGCCGAATTAGGAGGTGGGAAGTGGGAAGTGGGGAGATTTTTCAGTTATCAGTAAGCAGTAATCAGTGGGGGAGTGGGGAGAAGGGAGAAAAAGCTGATTGTAACCGGCTACTTATTAGTAATTGGTATTCCTAACCATTGGCTTAATTCCGCTGCTAACCATTCAATTTCGGGTTGACTCAGATATTCTTTTGTCTTACTGCTAATAGTATATTCTTTAGTCCCCGCCCAAATAGTTAAAGCCATCGGCACATAAACTTGATCGCCATCACCATCTTTGCTATGATAACTATCAGCTTTCACCAGTTTATTAATATGTTCCCGTGCCATTTTCTTTTTGCCCGGAAGTTTCAAACCAAAAATTCGCTGAATGGCCACAATTTCTTGCCTATCAATAGTGATAATTTCCTCCCCTTTGAGACAATAAATAATCCCGCCAAGCATTCCTAAACCCACAAACCAAAAAGGCAAAGAAAAGAGCAGAAAAAACCAACTCATCCACAGAGGAATAGAAATTGCTCCTCCTGTCCATACTAATAAAAAAGCGTTCCAAGCGATGGCAAAAGCTCCAAGAAAAATTAATTTAGGGGTAAAACCTTCGGGAGGTAAAGATATTTTAATTTTCTCCTCATTTTTTTGCAACTGTACCCGACTCCCTGCGGGTTTTTCAAGGTTCGAGGAAGTTAATTGCATTTCGTGGAGAGTATTTAAAGCTTGATTTGCTGCCTGTGCTGAAACAAACCTTTTTTCGAGACTAGGTTCGATTAACTGCCCTAACCAATGAACAAAAGCAGGCCTTAAATTGGCTAAATTATTTAATTGAATTTTGCCATCTTTTTGGGGTAAATCGGCGGGATGAATGCCTGTAGCTAGATAGATTAAAGTGGCTCCTAAACTGTATAAATCAGAAGCGGCAACGGTGCGACCACCAAATTGTTCCGGTGGCATATAACCGTAGGTTCCGACAATAGTTAAAGTGGCCTGTTCCTGTTGAGCAACAGTCTGGACAGAACCAAAATCAATTAAATAAACATTACCGATACTATGACCCGATCGATCTTTTAGTAAAATATTACTAGGTTTCAAATCTCGATGGATAATTGGCGGGTTAAGTCCATGGAGATAAATTAAAATACCTAGGATAGATTTAGCTAATTCTTGCAGGTCTGCTTCACTAAATTTGCGACCATTTTCTATCTGTTCCTTGAGAGATTTCGCCTCGATATAACTCTGAACAAGGGCAAAACCTTGATAGGTATCGGTGCGAACTTCAAAATAGTCGATATATTCGGGAATCGAGCGACAATCTAGATGTTTAAGAGTTTCAGCTTCCCGTTCAAAAAGTTTTAAATCTGTCCATTCAAAATCGGGACTGAAGATTAATAATTTGACAACAACAGTAGCGCCCGTTTTTAGATCTTGGGCGAGAAACGTGCGTCTTCCAGTTTGTTTACCTAACTGACTTTGAATTTGGTATCGATCGCCTAAAATTTGCCCTGGCAGCATACAATATATTCCTAGGATAACCCTAGTTCTAGACTAATCGAGAAATTTCTCAACCGCAATCCCTGCACTGGGCTGAGGGAGGTATTTTTTCAGGTTAAAAGAGAAAATAGGCATCAGAAAAGAAAATTGACGGCTCTTTTGGGTTTGGTGGGTAAAATGTATTCTAAGATACATTGCTGCTGGCGAGCGACTGGAACGAACCACAAAGACACAAAGAACACAAAGATTGAGCGCTCCTCTATAAGTTAAACTGATCACACAAAGAAATAAGAGAGCCAATTGACCTTTCTCCGTCTAGAAAATATTAGTATAAATGATCTGGCTGTCAACTGCGGCGCTGCCATGCAGTCTGAAGGGGTAAGGGAGCGGTTAGTTTAATTCCCATCGAGGTGGAGTTTCCTGATATAGTTTTAAAAGCAGTCGGTTCAAGACAAAAAGACATGGTTACTAGGGGCGAACGAGGAGTAGAAGTGAGGAAAAACGAGAACTTTTCTCTGGCTTCCTATCTGGAGGAAAAGCGGTTGATTGTCGAGTCAGCTTTAGATAGCTCTTTAGTTATCGGCAATCCTGCCAAAATCTACGAGGCGATGCGCTATTCTCTCCTTGCTGGGGGCAAACGTCTGCGACCGATTTTATGTCTGGCTACCTGTGAACTGATGGGGGGTTCCCTAGAGATGGCTTTACCCACCGCTTGCGCCCTAGAAATGATTCACACTATGTCATTAATTCATGACGATTTACCCGCCATGGATAACGATGATTACCGACGCGGGAAATTAACCAACCATAAGGTTTTTGGGGAAGATATCGCTATTTTAGCCGGGGATGGTCTCCTGGCCTACGCTTTCGAGTATGTGGTTACCCAGACTCGTAATGTACCTCCCCTACAGATTTTAGATGTAATTGCCCGTTTAGGTCGCACGGTCGGGGCAGCGGGTTTGGTAGGGGGTCAGGTTTTAGACTTGGAATCCGAAGGAAAACCCGATATTTCGGCGGAAACTCTCGGTTTTATCCATACTCAGAAAACCGGGGCCCTGTTGGAGACTTCTGTGGTGTCGGGGGCAGTTTTAGCGGGGGCAAAAGGGGAAGATATAGCTAAATTAGCCCGTTACGCTCAAAATATTGGCTTGGCTTTCCAAATTATCGATGATGTTCTCGATATCACGGCGACAAAGGAGGAATTAGGCAAAACCGCCGGTAAGGATCTACAGGCACAAAAAGCCACCTATCCTAGTCTCTGGGGGATAGAAGGATCCCGCCAGCAAGCTCAACAGTTAATAGATAGTGCCATCGGTGAATTGAGTAGCTACGATGAGGCCGCTGAACCTTTAAGGGCCATCGCCGAGTATATTGTTAATCGTAAAAATTAAATTAAACGAGTGAGATGATGCAGGACTTCCAGCAGGTGTTACACAATCAAATACTGCTAATCTCTCTTTTAGCTTGTTTCACTGCCCAGGGACTAAAAGCGCTGATTGAGTTAATCCGCGATGGTAAGGTGAGTCTGCGCTATTTAGTCTCGTCGGGAGGAATGCCTAGCGCTCACTCGGCGCTGGTGGGAGCCTTGGCTACTGGGGTAGGATTACAGGTGGGTTGGTCTAGTCCCGAATTTGCAATCGCCGCGCTTTTTGCGGTTATTGTTATGTATGATGCGGCTGGAGTGCGTCAGGCAGCAGGAAAACAGGCCCGGATTCTCAATCAGATTATCGATGAAATGTTCCAGGAGGGCAAGGAATTTAACGAGGAACGTTTAAAGGAATTAATTGGTCATACTCCTTTTCAAGTGCTGGTCGGTTTAAGTTTAGGTATCGGTATCGCCATGGTGCTGCTCTGTCGTTAATTGAGGTGTTTTCTGGGGTTGAGATAAACTAGATTTAATAACGGAAAATCTGGGGTAATCACTCATGTTAGAATCCCTAAAAATTGAAGGCTTTCGCGGTTTTCAAAATTTTGAGATGGCCAATCTTGGTCGAATTAATCTCTTAGTAGGTAAAAATAATAGCGGTAAAACTTCTATTTTAGAAGCGATTCTTATTTATGTTTCTAAATTTGATATAGGAAAAATACAAAAAATTCTTAATCATCGGGGCGAGTATTCTCATAGAGAAATAGATGCGGCTAATTTTCCCGGTAATCCCTGGCAATCTTATCAGATAAAAAATTTATTCTATAAATACTTACTAAAGGATAATCAAAAAATAGTTATTTATGAGCCAGATAAACCAGCCAATCAGGTGATTTTAAGTATTCAATCTACATCTAAAGAATTACTCTCTAAAGTCAATAAAAATAATTTGCAATTCCTAGGTAGTTTTTGCTTGGTAGTTGAATTTAATCATCAGGAAAAAGTCTATTCTTTATCACCTGAAGAAGAAATTTTACAGATAAATTTAACCGATAACAAACCGTCTCACGATTTTAAAAAACTAGAATTATTTTGGATTCCTCCTCAATCTATAGCAGTTAATACAAACAGATATTTTTTCAGTCAAAGTCTGCTTAACTCTACGGATAACCTAGTTATCGAAGCTTTAAAAATCATTGAACCTAAAATAGAAAAAATTGCGACTACCGAAGAATTTCAACCTCCAGTATTTAGTAGTACATCGGGAGGACGTGGGGGATTTATGGTTAAACTTAAAGGAACAGAAGAACCAGTTCCGATTGGCAGTTTAGGCGATGGATTTTGGCGGATGTTGGGATTAATTTTAGCGATGGTTAACCTTGAAAATGGAATTTTATTAGTTGATGAAATCGATAGCGGATTGCACTTTACTGTCATGACTGATATGTGGAAAGTAGTCTGGGAAACCGCTAAAAAACTCAATATTCAGGTATTCGCCACCACTCACAGCCGGGATTGTTGGCAAAGTTTAGCTGAATTAATTACCGAAGAAAAAATTACCGATAACGAGATTACTATTCAAAGGATAGATAAGGAAAAAAGTCAATCTGTAATCTTTGATCCAGAAGAAATTGTTATTGCCGCTACAAGTAATCTTGAGGTGCGGTAACAATGCCTAAAATAGAGACAAAAAAGTTATTAGTGGAAGGTGCAGAGGAATTGAGAGTTATTCCCCAGTTAATGGCAGCAAATGGAGTTACTTGGAATAGAGGGGAAGAGCCACTGAATATCATAAATTGTGATGGTGTTGAAAATTTACTAAAACCTAAATACATCTCTGCACAACTAAAAACTCCTAACGGACTAACTCATTTAGGAATTATTATGGATGCAGACCAAGAACCTGATAATCGTTGGAAAAGTTTATATAATGCCTGTTTACCAAATATACCTAACTTCCCTCAAAATTTACCAGCAGAGGGATTAATTATAACTCTAGAATCGGGTATAAAATTCGGTGTGTGGATGATGCCTGACAATCAATCTAGAGGGATGTTAGAGACTTTTTTAGCCTATTTAGTTCCCGATAATAATCTTTGGCAATATACACAAAACAAGGTGATAGAGGCAAAACAACAAGGGGCAACCTATAGGGATTATCATCTAGATAAGGCTAATATTCATACCTATTTAGCTTGGCAAGATCCGCCGGGGAAACAACTTCACGATGCCGTAAAACAAAAAATACTTAATCAATCCCATCCCCAATCAGCAAATTTTTTGAGATGGTTACAGGAGTTATACGAGATTTGAGAGAACTATGGCTCCAGATGGGAATGACAGCCTCATAATATTTCTCTGTGCTTTATTAATTTTCTATATAGTTCATCTTGATTATCTACTAATAAGGAATTAGAGACTATTTGAGATGGCAATTGAGAAATACCATTTGACTTGACGACAAACTTTGTAATACTCAAAATTGCTGCAACGATAATGCCCGCTATAACTGTCTCCAATATTCCCACGTTAGTTTGAAACCCCTTTTTTAGTTGCACGCCTGACCATATTATACGGAAACTTTCCGCATATCACACCAAATACACATTTAAAAAAAAATCTTTCTGTCTATTAACAGAGCGATCGCCAGAAAATTTCCCGATAAAATGACAATGAGCCTGTTATGCCGATTGGGAATAGGGAAGTGGGGAGCGCCGGAGCAGGGAAATTCAACTAAAACCCTAAAACCCAATACCCAACCGCCAAAACCTAAAGCTCAACAGTTAAACCCTAACAGCTAACGCACCGATCGAGCGATCAATCATTATCATAGAGACAGTAACAAATATTTATGAAACTTCATGCTTATTAATCGCCTTGGCATCGATCGCGGGAAAAAATTCCTTAAAGAGAGTATCTTGTTCGGAAATGACCCTAATCCCGAATTAATTGGCATTTTAGGGGTTTATTTCGTCCAGGGCATTCTCGGACTCTCCCGATTAGCGGTTAGCTTCTTTTTAAAAGACGATTTGGCCTTGAGTCCCTCCCAGATGGGGGCATTAATCGGAGTGGCGGCGATTCCTTGGGTGATTAAACCAGCTTTTGGCTTTCTTTCGGATGGTTTGCCTATTTTTGGCTATCGTCGTCGGCCTTACCTAATTTTATCGGGAATTCTCGGGGTTTTAGCTTGGTTAGCCCTAGCCACTGTGGTGGAAAATGCTTGGCAAGCGACGGCGGCGATCCTGCTTGGTTCCCTTTCTGTCACCATTAGTGATGTCATCGTCGATTCTTTGGTAGTAGAAAGGGCCCGCAGAGAGTCCTTCACTCAATCCGGCTCTCTACAGTCCTTAACTTGGGGAATATCGGCGCTAGGCGGCTTAATTACGGCTTATCTGGGGGGGTGGTTACTCGCACACCTCGGTACTCGTCCTGTCTTCGCTCTCACGGCTATTTTTCCCCTGATTGCCTCAGCCATGGCGTTTTTAATCACAGAGGAAAAAGTCAAGAATAATGATGACGCACAATCCACGCCCAAAGTCAAGGAGCAAATAGGGCAATTATGGTCAGCAATTAGACAAAAATCAATTTTATTACCCACTGCCTTTATTTTTCTCTGGCAGGCTACTCCTAGCGCCGATTCTGCCTTTTTTTACTTCACCACCAACGAGTTAGGATTTGAACCGGAATTTTTAGGACGAGTGCGCCTAGTCACCAGTTTAGCCTCGATCCTGGGCATCTGGGTATATCAACGGTTTTTAAAAGCGATTTCCTTCCGTCTAATTTTGGGTTGGAGTACGGTGATTTCTGCGCTTTTAGGGATGACTACCCTACTCTTAGTTACCCATACTAATCGAGCGCTCGGTATTGACGATCATTGGTTTAGTTTGGGGGATAGTCTCATCCTCACCGTCATGGGACAAATTGCCTTTTTACCCGTCTTAATTTTATCGGCCCGTCTTTGTCCCGTGGGCATTGAAGCATCTCTATTCGCTTTATTAATGTCTATCTGGAATATGTCAGGATTAGTTTCCCAAGAAATCGGCGCTTTATTAACCCATTGGTTGGGAGTCACCGAAACTAATTTTGATAACCTTTGGTTATTGGTGGTGATTACTAATCTCTCTACTCTGCTACCTTTACCCCTAATTAAATGGCTACCTTCTACGGATCCGCAATCTCAGGAAGTCAAGAAAACTTTTCCCCCCGCAGAAGTCTTTGAACATCATGTTACTGGTTCTTTAGCTGAACCCGGTTTTATTCCTGAACTTGTCCCCGAATTAATCGAGACAAGAGATTGACAGTCCAGAAAACGGGTTTCTTTGAGAAACCCGTTTTCTAAGTCAGTTAAAGAAAGGATAATTTGAGCAAGGGAATCAATTAGTTTAGTATTGATTGCAGCAGCAGCTTGACTCATATAGCGTTTACATTGTTTAATAGTCTATTTTTGAATTGGCGATTTATGAGCGGTTGTTTCGACTCTGGTGACTCAAGCTAAAGGAGAGTTTTAAACTCTGCCACTGTCAATCCCGCTTGACGAATGATAGATCTCAGTGCTCCCTTAGCCACTTCTCGATGGTCAGGGATGGTGATGCGTCGATAGGGATAGGATTTTTGTCTGAGTATGATATGACTTCCTCGCTGCCGATCTAATTCGTAGCCAATCTTGCCTAGTGCTTTAACGACTTGGCGACCAGCGATAGGAGGGAGTTCACTCATAATTTAACCTCTACCAGTTCCTCAGAAATTGGTGGTGGAATCGGTTCATTGTGCGCTTCTAGGCTTTCTAGATATAAAGCAATTGCTTCCTGAATGTTGGCGAGTAACTCGAACCGGGTATTGCCTTGAGAAATACAGCCGGGTAGAGAGGGAACTTCAGCCACATAAATGCCATCTTCATCTTGCTCAATTAAGACGCGATATTTCATGGGTTTGTCCTTGCTTTGAATTGATTGGAAGTTAATTATTTGAATCCAGTCTAGCGCGAGTTAGCAACTCCTAGCGATCGCCTCTTATTCCAGAAAACGGGTTTCTCAAAGAAACCCGTTTTCTTCTCAAAGAAACCCCTTTTCTATGACACGGATTGGGGAACTAATTAAGCTTTGTCACTGCCTTGCTTTGGCTTTAACTGGCGTTTAACCAATGCACCCAAGCCTAACAATCCTAAACCTAATACAGTACTCGGTTCAGGAACGGTGTTGACAGTGACGAATTCAGTGGTAGTATCGAGCGCACCGGCGAATGTCCCGACTCTGCCGCCAGGAAATTGCGGACTGGGATTGACGGGATAGAGCTCAGTTCCACCTGACGCGCCGTAGAAAGTTGTGCCATTGCTGGAAGCTATCCCGTCAGAATCAAAAACGTTGCCGATATCGCTGCCCAGTACATAAACTAACCCGAAGAAGTCAGGCAGCCCGTGGGAGAAGGCGGGGACGAGGGAGTTGCCAGAGAATGACATCATATAGTCGGTGACTTCACCATCCAAGGAGTGAATAAAACCATCATTATTTAAATCTTCGCCGGTAAACATCCCGGTGATGGTAGCACCTTCGGAGTAGCCACCTTGGAAGAAGTTGAAGGAAGCGGCGCTGGCGGGGAGGACAGTCAGTACAGCGATCGCGCTAACTGTGCCAGCGAAGACAACACCAGCCAGAGAGAGAGATTTGAAGTTAGTTGTAAAATTCATGGGCAATTTTGGGCAAATTCCACCAGCATTTTACCCCCCCCC
>NZ_BDSM01000047.1:40763-97487 GCF_003112475.1 Microcystis sp. 0824
AAAATTATTAAGCGGAGAATAGCCTCTGACCGGAATTCAACATCAAAGTTAGTAGGAAACTTGTCATCGCCTAAGTAAAGTAACCCCTTATCCACGACACAACAAAATAGGAAAAATACTTATGAGTTATGGAACCCGTGTTCAAGCTATCTCTCAAGTAACGGATCGTAAACCCCTACCTAGCAAACTTCCTCAGCGTTTAGAGGCCCTCTGGGCAACCGATGTCTTTACCCTGAGCAAAATGCAGGCCAGTCTCCCCAAAGATGTATTCAAATCAGTCAAAAACACGATTTTAACCGGGGGAAAATTAGACGTTTCCATCGCCGGCACGGTAGCGGCTGCGATGAAAGATTGGGCCACGTCCAAAGGGGCGCTGTACTATGCTCACGTCTTCTATCCGATGACTAACGCCACCGCCGAAAAACACGATGGTTTTATCTCCGTGCAGAGCGACGGTTCGGTGATCACAGAATTTACGGGCAAAGTCTTAGTACAGGGGGAACCGGACGGGTCCTCCTTTCCTAACGGCGGACTTCGCTCCACCTTTGAAGCGCGGGGTTACACCGCTTGGGATGTCACCAGTCCCGCCTACGTCATGGAGACGGATAATGGTGTAACCCTGTGTATCCCCACGGTTTTCATCTCTTGGACAGGAGAGGCCCTCGACAAAAAAACGCCGCTTTTACGCTCGATTTCATCGATGAGTAAGGCCGCCACCAGGGTGCTGAAGCTCTTAGGACATACGGAAGTCGCCCCCGTTAACTCCAGCTGCGGTGCTGAACAGGAATATTTCCTAGTCGATGCTCATTTTGCCCATAGTCGCCCCGATTTACTGCTCACCGGTCGCACCCTATTTGGTAAACCCGCCGCTAAGGGTCAACAGTTCGACGATCATTATTTTGGCGCGATTCCCGAACGGGTTCAGGTGTTTATGCAGGAAGTGGAGGAAAGAATGTATCGCCTCGGCATTCCGGCCAAAACCCGCCATAATGAAGTCGCCCCCGGACAGTTCGAGATTGCCCCCTTTTTCGAGGCTGCCAACGTGGCCAGTGACCATCAGCAGTTAATTATGACTTTGCTGAAAAGTACGGCTAAAAAACACGGTTTTGTTTGCCTACTGCACGAAAAACCCTTTGCGGGAATTAATGGTTCGGGAAAACACGTTAACTGGTCCGTCGGCAACGCCACCCAGGGCAATCTGTTAGATCCGGGCGATACTCCCCATGCTAATATGCAGTTTTTGTTATTCTGTGGGGCGGTTATTCGTGGCGTTCACAAGTACGGGGCGCTTTTACGCGCAGTGGTGGCTACCGCCAGCAATGACCACCGTTTGGGGGCAAATGAAGCTCCTCCCGCCATTATTTCCGTATATTTGGGCAGCCAGTTAGAAAAGGTATTCGACCAAATTAGCCAAGGCCGAATTGAGGGTTCTGATGCCCCGGGGTTGATGGATCTCGGTGTCGATACCCTGCCGGTATTCCCCAAGGATCCTGGCGATCGCAATCGTACCTCTCCTTTTGCTTTTACGGGCAATCGCTTTGAATTCCGGGCTGTGGGTTCTAATCAGTCAGTTTCCGGGCCGCTGGTGGCGATGAACACGATTCTAGCGGATTCCCTGACTTGGGTGGCGGATAACCTAGAAAGCCGGATGAAAGCCGGGGAAGACCTCAATACTGCCGCCGAGGGTGTTCTCAAGGAGATCATGGACAAACACAGAAATGTGATCTTCGGAGGTAACGGATATTCCCCAGAATGGCACAAAATGGCGGTAGAAGAGCGCGGTTTAGCCAATCTCCGCACCACTGCCGATGCTTTACCCGTGCTGAAAGCTGATTATATTGAAGAACTGTTTACCCGCATGGGTGTGTTTACCCCCGTTGAACTGGAAAGTCGTTTCGATGTCTATGCGGAACAGTATTTACTGGCCATCGAAGTGGAGGCGGAACTGGTGGTAAGTATGGCTAAAACGATTATTTATCCCGCTGCCGTTCGCTACTTGTCGGAATTGTCTTCAGCGATCGCTAATGCGGCGGCGATCGGCATCGAGATCAATAAGGAAAACGCCCAAACCGTCTCGAATCTGATTAAGTTAATGATGGATAGCGTTGGTAAACTGAGTGAGGCCATTGCTAAACACGATTTTGACTCGATCGAGGAACATATGCAGCATTCCGCTCAAACAATCCGTCCCTTGATGGATAAGGTGCGCGAATATGCCGACGCACTGGAAGGGGAAGTGGCCGACAATTTCTGGCCGCTGCCTACCTATCAAGAAATGTTGTTTGTTAAATAACAAGACGGCAAGGAGGGGGTAAATAGGCTGAAAAAATGATTAGCCACCCCCTTCTTTTTATCTCTGGTAGTTTTAAGTTATGTTAAGAAAAGTAAATATAAACTTAAAACTACCATGGTATTAACTCCGACAATTGGCGAAAAATCCTATAATCGTCAGGATTGGCAAAAAGGCTATCAATCCCAACCTAACGAGTACGATTACGAGGTAGAAGACATCGAGGGGCAAATTCCCCCCGATTTACAGGGTACAGTCTTTAAAAACGGCCCCGGTTTACTCGATATCGCTGGCACGGCGATCGCTCATCCCTTCGATGGGGATGGTATGATCAGCGCGATTAGCTTCAATCAGGGGCGCGTACATTATCGTAATCGTTTTGTTAAAACCCAGGGTTATCTCCAGGAACAGAAAGCGGGAAAACCCCTTTATCGCGGTGTTTTCGGCACGAAAAAACCGGGGGGAATTTTCGGCAATGCTTTTGATTTGCGTCTGAAAAATATTGCTAATACTAATGTTATCTACTGGGGTGATAAATTACTGGCACTTTGGGAAGCGGCCGAACCCCATCGCCTCGATGCTAAAACCCTTGATACTATTGGTTTAGACTATCTCGATGGTATCTTGGAAAAAGGCGATGCTTTTGCCGCTCATCCTCGCATCGATCCCGCTTGTATTTTCGATAATCATCAACCTTGTCTGGTAAATTTTGCCATCAAAACGGGTTTGTCTAGTTCAATTACTCTCTACGAAATTAGTCCCACGGGTAAGTTATTACGTCGTCATACCCACAGTGTACCGGGCTTTTGTTTTATCCACGATTTTGTTATTACTCCCCACTACGCTATCTTTTTCCAAAACCCGGTTAGTTATAATCCTTTTCCCTTTCTTTTTGGGTTAAAAGGTGCGGGAGAATGCCTCATCAATCAACCGGACAAGTTAACTAAGATTATTATTATCCCCCGGGATCCTAACAAAAGAGAAGTGAAAGTTTTAGAAACTCCATCAGGTTTTGTCTTCCATCATAGCAATGCTTTTGAACAAGGGGAGAAAATTTATATTGATTCTATTTGTTATCAATCCTTACCACAACTGGATTCAAATAGCAGTTTTCAATCGGTAAATTTTGATAGTTTAGCTCCAGGACATCTGTGGCGATTTACACTAAATTTATCAGAAAATACCGTTACAAGAGAATGTATTCTAGAGCATTGTTGTGAATTTCCCAGCATCAATCCTGCAAAAGTTGGTCGAGATTACCGTTATTTATACATCGCTGCCACTCATCATGCCACTGGTAATGCTCCTTTGCAAGCAATCTTAAAACTGGACCTATTAACAGGAGAAAAACAATTACATTCTTTTGCTCCCCGGGGATTTGCGGGTGAACCAATTTTTGTGCCTAAACCCGATGGAATCGCTGAAGATGATGGTTGGTTATTGGTAGTCACTTACGATGCGGCCAATCATCGATCGAATGGGGTAATCTTAGATGCTCAAGATATCACTAATTCCCTAGCAGTTATCCATCTTAAACATCATATTCCCTACGGGTTACACGGTAGTTGGACCCGACAATGTTTTTAATTTAATTCCCTAGGGGTGGATTGAAAACCCACCCTGACTAAACTTTACTCTTGAGAGCCTTCTTGTAGTAGCCAAAAACCGGCGAAAGATTGCGATTCAGGGTTAGATTGAATGGCTAAAAAATGCAGATTATTCGCTTTTTGTTTAGCTTCTTCAAAGTTTTTGGCTTCGTTTAAAGTCTCGGCATTAGTGACATTGACGAGAATCCAACTATCACTAGCACCCGTTTCTAAACGTAGCAGAGGACGAGAACCAGTTTCTAACTTTAAATAGGCCATTTCTAACCCTGACATCCAACCAGCTAATGGTAAAGCGCGGGGGGAAAAAATAACTAAACCGGGGATTTTTAGATTCTCATCTAATCCCATTCCCAGTATAGGCAAATTTTCTCCGAAGCTAATATCCCAATCTTTTAAATCATGAAAAGAAGACAATTCTAGCGTGACAAAAGCCCATTTATCTGCCTTATCTCCCCGGACAGCATCGGGAAGGGGAACAGCATTTAAAGGGGGATAATTAACGGAAGCAGTTTTAGTTAAATTTTGATCATAACCAACTTCTTGAGGGTAGAAATTAACCATTCTTTCTTCTATCCATCTAGTGAGAGCATGAGTGCGACGACTAGGGGAAGCGGGAATACCGATATCCTCGCAAGCTTTGCTAATCATGTTATTCATCTGACGACGGAAAAAGCGAATTTTTTTGGGAGTTACCCCCGCTGCCTTGATAGCTGCAGTAATTGCCTCTCCTAACCATTGGGAATTAACCATCGTATTAGGACAATAACTGGCATATTTAAATATTGTATCGGAGGAGCGATCGATTGTTGCCGGAGTTTCACAGATTAACAATTCCCATCTTTTTTTATTATTTTCATCCACCACCGGCCGCGAATAAAAATCAAGTTCCCAAATAGTCATATTTTTTTCAGTTATCAGTTATCAGTTATCAGTTATCAGTTATCAGTTATCAGATTTGAGTTTTAAGTGTGCAGTATGTATTAAGTGGGCAGTATTAAATAGCAGCTTCCTACTGTCTTTTTACTGTTCACTGATTACTGATTACTGCTCACTGATTACTGCTCACTGAAAAATCCCCTATCCCCGACAACAGTACGAACGCGGTAGATAGGACGTTTTTGGGATTCATGGTAAGTTCGCATCAAAATTTCTGCCAAAAGACCAAAACAGAGTAATTGTACCCCAGTTAAAAAGAATAACACGGCCAGGATTAACAAAGGTCGATTGCCGATTTCTTGTCCGAAACCGAGTTTGAGAATAGTCAGATAAGTACCTAAAATAACCCCCACTACCATGGATAACAGTCCGTAGAGTCCAAAAATGTGCATCGGACGGGTGAGAAACTTTTTCATAAAAAAGACAGTAAATAAGTCCATAATCACGCGAATTGTGCGATCTAAACCATATTTACTCTGTCCGAACCGTCTAGCGTGGTGATTAACGGGAATTTCGGTGATTTTTGCCCCTTCAATAAAAGCTAATGCGGGTAAAAAGCGATGTAATTCCCCGTAGAGATTCATATCGGCGATTAATTCGGCTCGATAGGCTTTCAAAGAACAACCGTAGTCCTGTAATTTGACCCCTGTTACCTTGCCAATCAGCCAATTAGCTATTTTTGAGGGTAAAAGCCGTTTTACCTGGTCATCTTGGCGATTTTTGCGCCAGCCACTCACGAGGTCATAACCTTCCTCCAATTTGGCCAATAATAGGGGTATATCATTGGGATCGTTCTGTAAATCGCCGTCGAGGGTAATGATGACCTGTCCCGTGGCATAATTAAATCCGGCAGCCATGGCGGGGGTTTGTCCGTAGTTGCGTCGCAAGATTACCGCCTTGAGATCATCGCGATTTTTGGCTAAATTAGTTAAAACCTCGGTGGAACCGTCCTTAGAACCGTCGTCAACACAGATAATCTCGTAGTTAATTTGATAAGAACGCAAAATCGAGGCGATACTCTCGACGAGATCGCGGATACTGTCCACTTCGTTATAAATGGGAACCACTACCGATAAAGTCTGGATAGCAGCCTGCGGGTTTGGTTCGTTGACACTGATGGACGGTGTAATCGAGGACATGGTTGACTGACGCAGGGAAGTTTTGGGGCGATTGTATCACAATTCAGTGATCAGGAGATAGGAGACAGGAGACAGTATTCAGGAGACAGGAGACAGGAGACAGTATTCAGGAGACAGGAGACAGGAGACAGTATTCAGGAGACAGGAGACAGGAGATTATTTTTATTTATTCTCCCCTCTCCCAATTCATATAGCAATTCCCATAGTTGTGAGGTACAAAGTCTTAGGTTTTGAGGAGTCAGGAGTCAGGAGTCAGGAGTCAGGAGTCAGGAGTCAGGAGTCGGGATTCAGGATTCAGGAGTTAAGATTTTGGTGTACCTCATGAGATTGGGAAACGCTATAATTCATAATTCATAATTCATAATTCATAATTCATAATTCATAATTCCCACTCCCTGTTCCCTGTTCCCCTTTCTCTGTTTGCTTTTTGGCTAAAATTGCCTGACGAAAACCTAGGACGACGAGAATATTGGAGAGGGTGAGGAAAAATTCGGCGCTGCCGTGTAACCAATCGACGTTGGCTAATTCTTGACCATAGTGGATTTTGGCGTAGATACCAGCAGGAATAGTGATAAAAACGAAGATTAACAGCACATAAAAGCCAATTAAGGCTAAACGGGGCATTTTTCCCGAACGAGTGACAAACCAAAGAAACCCCAGATAGGGAAACAGGGAAATGGCAAATAAACTCTCTTTATTCATTGTTAACTCTGATTTTACTGGAACGCCACAGCCACCAACCGGCAGCACAGAGGGTAAAATTTCCTAAGACAGTCATGGCTGCCTGTAGGGTGACTAACCAGGATAAGGCACTGATATTATCAAAAAAATGCCATGTACAGGCACACATGGCCCCAATTAAAGCGGGTAACATTCCCCAAGATAACATTCGCCACGATCGATCGCTACTGATGTCGCCATAGGTCCACACTAACCAGATTGCCGCTATCCATTCTACGACACTCGATACATGAACCATCCACGTCGGTATTGATAAAGCATTCATTATTTTCTATAGGAGACAGGAGACAGGAGATAAGAAATAAGAGATAAGAGATAAGAGATTGTTTTTATTTATTCTCCCCACTCTCCACTCCCAATTCATAATTTATAATTCATAATTTATAATTCATAATTCATAATTCATAATTCCCACTCCCAATTCATAATTCATAATTCATAATTCATAATTCCCATTTCCCGAAAAACTTTCTAGCCATTTAATCACCTGTTGACCTAAACTAACATTGTTTAATCGATCGATCTCGCGAATGCCGGTGGGACTGGTGACATTAACTTCCGTCAGATAGCCACCAATCACATCTAATCCGACAAAATATAGGCCATCTTCTCGTAATTTTGGAGCTAAAGTGGCACAGATTTCTAATTCTCGATCGCTGATTTCTGTTTTTGCCACTCGTCCACCCACTGCCATATTACCGCGAAATTCTGAACCAGTGGGAATGCGATTAACTGCCCCGATGGGTTCACCATTGAGGACAATAATGCGTTTATCTCCTTCTTGGGCAGCTGGTAAATAATCTTGAATCATTACTGGTTCTTGTCCCCATTTTGTGCTAATTTCAATCATTGAATTGAGATTGCGATCTTCGGGACTAAGAAATAAAATTCCCTCCCCTGCTTTGCCACCCAAAGGTTTCATAACTGCCGCCCCTTTTTGGTTGACAAATTCCCTAATCGTCGCTTTATCTTGGGAAACAATTGTGGCGGGCATTACCTGAGCAAAGTGAATCGTATATAACTTTTCGTTGGCATGGCGTAAACCCATAGTTGAGTTAATTACTTGGGTTTTTTGGGGGTCGATCAGGTCTAATAAATAGGTGGCATAAAGATAGGCAATTGTCACGGGTGGGTCTTTTCGCATCCAGACAAAATCGAAGTTTTCTAGGCAGGTAAAAACTGTCTCTTGTCTTTGATACCATTGAGATGCAGCCACCCAGTGATTATCTTTTAACTCCACGGGAACCAGTTCAATTTTAGTCAGTTTTGCCCAAGCTTTTCCCGCAATTGCACTGAGAGCCGTGATGGAAGTTATCCAGATTTCATGACCTAATAATTGGGACGCTTCCATGATAGCTACACTGGTATCATGGCCCGGATCTAGATACTCGATCGGATCGATAATAAAGGCTAGTTTCATTAATAGTTTTTATCCTTAATTCTGCAATAGGGGATCTAAACCACCACTTCTATCTAAAGCATAGATGTCATCGCAGCCCCCGATGTGTTGATCGTTTATAAAAATTTGTGGTACACTTGTACGACCATTGGCTCGTTCGGACATTTTGGCTCGCGCTCCTTCATCACCATCGATACAATATTCGGTAAACTCCACCCCTTTTTTCTTGAGTAATGCTTTAGCGCGGATACAGAAAGGACAGGAACTCCAAGTATAGATCTCAACATTAGCGGCCATAAAATTTATCTCCCTTCTTTACATATCTTAAATTTTAGCCGATAAGTACCTAAGCAAAATTAATTACACATATCTAACCACCTCTTGCCTCTTGCCTCTTGCCTCTTGCCTATCTTCACTAGGAAATTAATTTTGCACGACTACTTAACCGAGCAGTGATCTTCCTTCAAGTCAGAAAACGCCAATTAGGGCGATTCCACTGATATATTCCTTGTATTTCCCATTCTTCACCATTTTGAAAGCGAATACGGCAACTAACAGGACGAGAATCATCTTCACTTTCATTTACTTCTATTACCTCACAGGGAAACCAGTCGCAACTATCGGCAGCGTCTGCGGGAATCCATTCCCATAATCCATTAGACACCTCGATCGCATCTCCCACCTGTAATTTTTCTCTGGTTAACCTTAATTTTTGTAAATATTCTTGCCAATGAATCGGTTTTATGCTGTTCAACCAAGCCAAGCCATACTGATCGCGGATAAATTGTACCGCACCGGAAGGGCGAGCGTTAAGCCAATCATTGAGGAGAGAACTTTTCCAAGCTAAATTTTCCCTTTCTTGTTTGAGGATAAATTCCAGCAAAATCTCCCTTTGCATAGATGTTAATTCGTCGAGGGGATTGCCATCAGCGAGGGAATTTCGCTCAAAAAACACCTCTAACAAAATTTCTTTTTGTTGTTGATTGAGAGGACAGGATAAAGCCTCACACTGGAGAAAAGCCGCTTTGAGAGTGGTTTCAATCTCATCTCGATCCATGAGAGTCCTAAAAAAGCTGATTTCAAAGGGTGACGATCCACGATAATCTAAGTATTGGGGAAATCATACCGTAAAATCACTGATCTATGACACCACGCTCGCTCACCGTTTTACTGCTTTCTGTTCTCTTCTGGCTGTCTAGCTGGCTTATCATCCCTACTGCTCAAGCTTTGACCCCAATTCAACTATTAGATGTATCTTACAAGGACTGTCCCCCCGAATTAGCCGAGGGGAGTGTCACCAGTGGGGGAACCAGTTTTCCTGCTAATTGTTTTTTAATCACTGGCAAAGCTAAAAATAATTCTGGAAAAACCGTCTATGATGCCGATGTTTTTGGTCGGATTTACGATGCTAACGGGGAACCGGCTTTACAAAATCGTAGCCGAGTCGGGGCAATTCCAGAAGTGCCGCCGGGGATTAGTGATTTCGAGATCAGAATTTCTGTTTCTACCAATCAACCAACCCCCTTGCGACTGGAAAAATTCAAAGCTTCCGGTTTTACCAGTAGTGTGGATCCGCGGATTTAGAAACTGCTGCTGACCAGACTGCTGGCCCCCGTGGCTACGACACTCTGAACGACGTTGAGCAGCAGAAAAGCGAGGATCGGGGACAAGTCCATCCCGCCTAGGGGTGGGATAATCGAGCGAAAGAGGTTTAAATAGGGATCGGTAATCGGACTGAGAAAAGACATAATCTGATAGGCCCAACCAGCATTTTGGAACCAAGTCAGTAAAACCCTAACAATTAGGATTACCGAGTAAATTTGTAGGAAATTGTTGATTATCGTCAAAATAAACCCTATATCGCTCATAAATAAATCTTTCCTCAAGGGGGCGTGATGGTTAGTTTAGCTTTGATCTTACCAAAAAAATGGTCTTTAGTTACTCTCGCCGCCCTATCCTACTGGTTTTAACCAGCTATCGGCATTCCTCCCGGTTGACGGACACCGGGTAAGAAAACTGAATACAGCATTTATCTTAATGGTGAGATAGGAAGTTTTCCTTTTGGGGAGCCGGTCGTCAATACCAAATTAGGTTATACTTCATCTTTATGAGAAAGGCTGTACTTAGTCCCCAAAAAGGATAGATACACCTAGGTTAATTCCTAGAGAAGTAATTTTGGGGCTGTCAACCAGAATAACTGACACTTGCCTAGGGGATTTTCCTGATTGGGAACCTCTAGACCAATTATTCCCGCTTTTTTGACCGATAATTTTCCTTGAAACTTGCCCCACACTAGCATTTCCGTCCAATAACCTAAATCCGGTTCGTGGCCCACCAGTGCGATCGCGTTTTCCTCTCGCTGATAGTCCGACTTTTGCCACCACTGCACCCAATCTTGAATATTGCCGTTGGGTGATAGGGGATTAAATTGCTCAATTTTACGGCTTAAACCCGCTTTTTGCAAAATTTCGGCGGTTTGCACCGCACGCACTAGGGGAGAAGTCAAAATTAGGTCAAATTTCACCCCCAACTGTCCTAATCTTTGGGCAATTTTAGCAGTTTTGGCCTTACCTTCCTCGGTTAAAGGACGTTCCCTATCGTTGGGATAATCCCCAGATTGTCCTGCTAATCCATGACGCACAAAATAAAGTTTCATATCAGTTTAGGGTCGGTCTTTGCCATGATAATAAATAGCTGAGATTTAATACCTAGGTGCGAATTACCTTTTCATCGGGGTTAACTAGATGGGAAAGTTTCTGTTTAATTTGGGTGTCATACAGTTCCCACTTGAGTTTTGCATATTCGGCATTATTATTAAAACCACCGAGGAAACCGATAGGAATTTCAAAACCTCCGGCCATATAACGACCACCACCAAAAAAGCGACCTTGGTTATCCTGTCCGAAAGCTTCCTTGAGAAATTCATCGGGATCTAGGGTAATTTTACTGGTACGCATAGAACCAATGACTAACTCGATATCCTCATCTTCATCGTGAACGATACCATAAACTAAAGCCGTGTGAACATTTTCTTCTGTCACCAAAAAATCGGCAGCCTGGGGAATCGCATCCCGGTCATCATAACGCAAATAACCGACCCCAGCGATCGAATAATTATTTTTAATAATACGGTTTTTCAGGGCCCGTTCAATCACATCCATCACCCGTCGGGATCTGGCCGATTGCAGGACCGCGTTTAATAATTGTGCATCGTAGAAACGACTGAGATAACCAGCAGCAATAAATTCACACTCTTGCGCTTGCATTAAATTATTCGTATCCGATCGCAATCCGTGCATCAAGGCTGTGGCACACTTAACATGGACGGTATCGCTAGTATTAAAACTTATTAACCCTTTTTGGATATATTGGGTTAATATCGTCGCTGTTGCCCGGATTTGGGGACGAATATCGACAAATTCCGCCTCTAGCTCCCCTTGGCGAGTATGATGATCAATCACGACAATAATGGGAATTTTTGCCTGTTTAACCAGAGTGGTTAACTGACTATTGGTTCCCTGACCATCGACAAAAACACAACCCTGATAAACCGAGAGATCTCTATCCTTGAGGGTATGGACTCCCCAACGTTTAGCCGGTAAACCCGTTAGTTTTACCAAGGCGACATTTTCCTGATGGGAGAGAGTACCCGCGTAGACTATATCACAGTGAATATTGTACTGTTCGGCGATAATTTGATAGGCCCAGGCACTAGAAAGAGCATCGGGATCCGGGAAATCCTGCATCACCACAATTTGATTTTCGCCACGATGATTTTCCAAAGTACGTCGCAGGCGATCGATTAGGGAAATAAGTAGGGTATCATTACTAACCGTGACTGGAGGAAGGGGACATACTGCCGACGCTTCCCCTACCACTACATCGGTTTCGAGGGACTTGGCAGGAACTAGACTCAGCAATTCAGCCATCATTTTTAGAAAAGTTCGCTTAAAGGTAGATTCAGTCAGGATTTTTTGAGTTAATTAATTCTAGACGATATTCTCGCTCGATCGGTTCATCTCAATTATTAAGCTTTTCTTGCCCCTAGCTCCTTACTCTGGGGCCATAACTCTAGTCTATCAAAAGACCCCTGCCGTTTGTTCTGGGAGAGGAGTTAGGGCAATTAACCATCGCTGCCATTACTTGAGAAAATAGATACTATACCAAACCCCTTAATTTTCCCTTCAGGCTCGACCATCTACCTAATTCTTGAGTAAAATTTCATGGCCCAACTGGACAACATCGAAGCGATCGAAAAAAAGCTCTGGAAAGCGGCCGACACCCTGCGCGCTAATTCTAACTATGCCAGTAACGAGTATTTTCTGCCCGTTATGGGCTTGATTTTCCTCCGTCATGCCTACAGTCGTTTTCTCAAGGTTAAGAGGGAAGTAGAGGCGGATTTACCGAAGCGACAGGGTAAAACACGCTCCTTAACCAAAGAAGATTTCTTGTGCAAAGGAGCGATCTATCTCCAAGAAAAAGCTCAGTTCGATTTTCTGGTGGCGCTCCCCGATAGCGTCAATCGATCGACCTCCTTAATGGAAGCAATGCTATCGATCGAGGGGGATTATCCACCTTTAGGGGGTATTTTACCGAAAACGGAATACCAAGAACTAGATAACGTGGTATTAGGGAATTTACTACGGATTTTAAATCCAGAAGAGTTAAAAAAAGCCGATGGGGATATTTTCGGGCGAATTTATGAATATTTCCTAACACAATTCGCTAATCTCAAAGCTCACGATAACGGAGAGTTTTTTACTCCCGTTTCTCTAGTATCTTTGATCGCCAATGTTTTAGAACCCGATCACGGATTGGTTTTCGATCCTGCCTGTGGTTCGGGGGGAATGTTTGTCCAGAGCGCACATTTCGTTGAGAGACAGCGCATCAATCCCCAGATGTTAACTTTTAAAGGGTTAGAGAAGAATCCGACCACAATTCGTTTAGCCAAGATGAATCTCGCGGTTCACGGTTTAGAAGGGGATATCCAAAAAGCGATCACCTACTACGAGGATCCGCTGGCATTGGCCGGGAAAGTGGATTATGTGATGGCCAATCCTCCCTTTAACGTGGACGAGGTGGATAGTAAGGTAGATGGTGATGAGCGCTTACCCTTCGGATTGCCGGGGGTTAATAAAAGTAACAAAGTTTCCAACGGTAACTATCTATGGATCAGTTACTTCTACAGCTATCTCAATGATCGAGGAAAAGCCGGTTTTGTTATGTCTTCCCAAGCTTCCAGCGCCGGGAGAGACGAAGGCAAGGTAAGACAGAAGTTAATCGAGACGGGAACGGTGGACATAATGATCGCGATCCGCTCTAACTTTTTCTATACCCGCTCCGTACCCTGCGAGTTGTGGTTTCTCAATCGAGGGAAACCCGCCGAGCTTCAAGATAAGATATTAATGATCGATGCCCGCAATATTTACCGGAAAGTAAACCGGACGATCAACGATTTTAGCCCAGAGCAGTTACAGAATATTCTCTCGATTGTCTGGCTCTATCGGAGCGAATCGAAGCGTTTTATCGATTTGGTTGTCGGTTATTGCCAGAGTATCGATCGAGAGTATCAGGGATCGATCGCTCTTTTACAAAACTATCGCGAGCATCTGGACAAGTTAACCGAGGCCCTAGAGAAATTTTATAATCTCATCGATGAAAAAGACGGAACATGGTTAGAACTCCGAACAGCATCTGAGCTTTTCAAAGATGACATCGATAAATACGCCAGTTTCCCTGCGATTTCCTATAACGCTGATGATTTAGAGACTTTACACGAGGCTGTCCGCTGTTATCACGAATACAGCGAATTTAGCCGGGATCTGGGCAAACAGGCGGATCTGGTGAATAAATTATTAGGTCGAGCGATCGAGCGTGCCGAGAAGGATCTGGGAGCAAGAGATAGTAAACTGTGGTGGAATTCCCGCGAACTCAACACCTTACGCAAAGAAGCCGATACAAGCCGTCAGAATGCGATCGAACAGCTTAAATCGGTTCGTGGTTTCTACCGTCACGCTCACTGGCTATTGGAAAGGTTCCCCGATGCCAAGCTGCGGGATGTGGAAGGGTTGGTTAAAGTGGTCGATCGCGAGGAGTTACAGGCGAATGATTGGAGTTTAACCCCCGGACGCTATGTCGGCGTTTCCCCAGAGGAGGAAGATGAGGGTTTCGATTTCGAGGAAACGTTACGCGAAATTCATCTGGAGTTAAATGATCTCAACTCCGAGGCGATTCGTTTAGCTGATGAAATTGCTAAGAATTTTGAAGGGTTGGGGATTTAAAAAAGAACTTGGGTATATTTCCTTAAAGGAGACCGATGGAGATAGCGATCGTGTCTAAATTAAAATACGGTGTTTATTTTCTACCCTACAATCCCGATTTAGTCCCTAGAGCCAAGGAAATGCGAAAAAATCCCACACCGACAGAAAAAAAGTTATGGGCTTTTCTCCGACAATTTCCTTTAAAAATGTGGCGACAGCGACCGATCGATCATTTTATCGTTGATTTCTATTGTCCGAAGTTGAAATTAGTGATCGAGGTGGATGGGGAGGTTCATCTTACTCCGGAGGCAATGGCTTATGATGCTAGAAGAACGAAGGTTTTAGAGGGATACGGATTAACGGTGATCCGTTTCACCAATGATGAGGTTAAATACGATTTCGAGGCGGTTTGTGAGAAAATATCGGGGTTTATTTCTTCGCTTCCTGTCTGTACGGAGGTTGATTATCCCCCCTAGCCCCCCTTTTCAAGGGGGGAACCGGAACCGGAAGGGGAACCGGAACTGGAATCGGAGCGCGGTAGGGGTACTGGTGGTGAGACGGGCGCTATGGCTGCGTAAGTCCCCCTTGAAAAGGTTGGTAATCCCCCCTAGCCCCCCTTGAAAAGGGGGGAACCGGAGGGGGATAAAAAGTCCCGCTTCTCACCAGTGATTCCCAAATTTGGTAAGTTAGAAAAGGTTACATCTGCGGGCGATTCGTTTAGCTGGAAAATGCTAAAGCTATAGGCGATCTATTCATTCGGTTGAAAGGGATTTGATTGTCCGTCTAGTAGTTTAATACGTTATTTGGAGACTATAAAAATATGAATCTGACCGAGGTTTATCTTGAAGATGTAATTAGCTTTTTTAATGGAAAAGCACCAAGCCAACTTAAAAATGGAGAATATAAAATATATGGATCGAATGGAATAATTGGCAATTCTGACAGCTTTAATCATGAAAATGCTATCATTATAGGTAGAGTTGGTGCTTATTGCGGTTCTATTGAAATTTGCAATAATAAATTTTGGGCTTCTGATAATACGATTGTTGTTAAAACAAACAACAACAATAATTTAAAATACTTTTATTATCTTCTTGGTGAATTTCCCCTAAGAAATTTTGCTGGTGGTTCGGCACAACCCTTGTTAACTCAAGCTATTTTAAAAAAAATTAAAATCAAAATTCCACCTCTTCCCATTCAACAGAAAATCGCCGATATCCTCTCCAAATATGATGATTTAATCGAAAATAATCGCCGCCGCATCGAGTTATTAGAACGTTCAGCCCGCTTACTTTACAAGGAATGGTTCGTCCGTTTACGCTTCCCCGGACACGAACACACCCCGATTATCGATGGTATTCCTGAAGGGTGGGAGAGATTAAAACTAGGTGAGGTTCTAACCTTACAAAGAGGATTCGATCTTCCTAGTGCAAAAAGAACTCACGGACAATATCCTATTTTTGCATCAACCGGTATTAATGGTTATCATGAAAAGGCTAAAGTTCAAGCACCGGGTATAGTGACAGGTCGAAGTGGTTCTTTAGGCAAAGTTATGTATATTGCGGAAGATTTCTGGCCGCTTAATACAACACTGTATGTGAAAGATTTTATTAAAGTTGATGCGGTATTTGCACTTCATCTTTTAGAGAATTTACATTTAGAACAATATAATTCTGGTGCGGCAGTTCCTACTCTGAATCGTAATGATATTCATAAAATTAAGGTTTTATGTCCGTCTTGTACATTGAAATCTCTTTTTCTCGCTTTCGCCAATCCGATCTATACCCAAATTCATTTTCTTGATCGGTATAATCAAAAACTAAAACAAGCGCGTGACATACTACTTCCGAAACTTATGAATGGAGAGATCGAGGTGTAGAGGCGAAAGAGCGATCGCACCTGTAAAAATGCCTGAAAATTGGCAATACTAATAAAATAAACCACTCCCCTGCACAATCGACCCTATGACCACCGAGGATAAAGTACAAGAACTCACCGCCAACTGTCTGCGAGATCAACTTGGTTGGCAGAGTGTCTATGCTTATAATCAAGAGGATTACGGTGAAAACAGCCTGCTCGGACGGCAAAATCAGAAAGAAGTTATCCTCAAACGCTACCTAAAACAGAAATTACGAGAATTTAACCCCAATCTTCCCGAAGAAGCCTATAAATCCGCCATTCTCCAAATCGAAGAAATCAACTCCAGTCAAACCCTTCTGGCCACCAATCAAGAGAAACATCAACTCCTTCTCGATGGAGTACAGGTGAGCTACCGCAACGCCAAAGGAGAGCTAATTAGACAAACCCTAAAAATCCTTGATTTTGACCAACCCAGCAATAACCATTTTCTAGCGGTTCGAGAACTGTGGATACAGGGGGAAATCTACCTCCGTCGCACGGATTTGGTAGGTTTTGTTAACGGCATTCCCCTACTCTTCCTAGAAGCGAAAAACCTCAACCGGGACCTAAAAGCGGCCTACGACGAGAATTTATCGGACTATCTTGATACTATCCCCCATCTATTCGCCTATAACGCCTTTGCGATTTTAGTTAATGGCATAGACGCGAAAATAGGTAGTTTCTGCGGCAAATACGAACACTTTCACCCATGGAAACGCCTGGCCGAGAGTGACCCCGGCATTGTCGATATGGAAACCATGCTCAAAGGAGTCTGCGATAAAAATAACTTTATCGATCTGTTGGAAAATTATGTCCTTTTCGATAACTCCACTGGCAAAACCTGCAAGATTATCGCCCGAAATCACCAGTTTCTAGGGGTTAACCAAGCGATCGATTCTGTGAAAAGATGGCGGGAGGGTGGGATAAAAGATAACAAACTAGGGGTTTTCTGGCATACCCAAGGCTCCGGAAAAAGCTACTCTATGGTTTTTTTCACCCGCAAAATTCGCCGTAAACTAGGCGCAAACTATACCTTTGTTATCTGTACCGATCGCGAAGATCTAGATAAACAGATCTACTATACCTTTGCCGGTTCCGGATTGACCAATAACGAGCAAGAACCCTGCCAAGCTTCCAGTAACGAACACTTACAGAGTCTTCTGGGAGACCATAAAGCCTATATTTTCACCCTCATCCAGAAATTCAACCAAACCGTCAATCCCGACCAACCCTACAACTCCCGAAACGATATCATCATTATCAGCGACGAAGCCCACCGAACCCAGTACGGAACCCTAGCCAGCAACCTCCGGGCTGCACTTCCGGGCGCTGGTTTTATCGGTTTTACCGGCACCCCTCTAGTCAGCAACGACGAGATCACTAAACGCTATTTCGGGGATTATGTCTCCACCTACGACTTCCAGAGAGCGGTCGAGGATAAAGCCACCGTTCCCCTCTACTATGATGCAAGGGGTGATAAACTCTCGATCGCCGTCAACGACCTCAACGAACAGATCGCCGCCAAAATCGAAGAGTTAGAGATCGAAAATGTCGAGATAGAAGACCGTTTAGAAAGGGAATTAAGAAGGGATTACTACATCCTGACGGCCCCGCAGCGGTTGGAGGCGCTGGCCCGTGATTTCGTTGAACATTACAGCACCGCTTGGGAAACAGGCAAAGCCATGGTGATTTGTATCGACAAGCTCACCTGTGTCAAGCTGCATAACCTGATCGATCATTACTGGAGCGAAAAAATCCAACAACTGAAAAAAGACCTCAAAAAAATTACCGATGACCAAGAGGAAAACTATCGTCAGCGTCAGATTCAATGGATGGAAGCAACCCTAACGGCCGTGATCGTCAGCGAGGAACAGGGAGAGATCGACAAATTCCAGAAACAAGGGTTAGATATTACCAGCCATCGCAGTGTGATCAAAAACGGCTTTGAACTGGCGGACGGTACAAGGATCAGCCCAGAAAATGCCTTTAAACAAGCCGATCACCCCTTTCGGATCGCCATCGTCTGCGCCATGTGGTTGACCGGTTTCGATGTTCCCTCCCTCTCCACCCTCTACCTCGATAAACCCCTAAAAGCTCATACGCTCATGCAAGCGATCGCTCGTGCTAACCGGGTTAACGAGGGCAAAACCAACGGTTTAATCGTGGATTACTGCGGAATCCTCAGAAATCTCCGTCAAGCTCTCGCCGATCTCGCCCAAATTTCCGATCAGGGACGCAGGGAAGACCATCTTAGTCTCGACCCCACGAAACCCCAAGAAAATTTACTGGATGAATTGGCCCGATCGATCGAGGCAGTTAAAGAATTTTTGGGGGAAAGTAACGCATCCCTAGACGCACTCCTCGAATATAAAATACCTAGTTTTGCCTTCAATAAAGCCATTAACGACGCGAAGGAAGCGATCAATCGAAGTGATCAGGCCCGACAAAATTTTGGACTCCTCTCTCAAGAGGTCTTCCATCTTTTTAAGGCCTGTCTTAATCAGCCATCGGTTAATCACTACCGTCCGGCTCACGACACGATTAAACTTATCTATAAATGCGTTCAAGGTGATCGGGAGAAAATAGACATCGCGGAAATTCTCTTGGAAATGCGATCGGTAATCGACGGGGCGATCGATGTAACCACCGAAGCGAGGGCCGATGATACCCCACTGTACAACATCAGTAAAATCAACTTCGAGCGTCTGAAACAGGAATTCGCCAATAGCGATCGTAAGAATACCACCGTCCAAACTCTCAAAAACGCCATCGAAAACCGTCTCCGAACAATGCTCGAGCAGAATCTGCAACGGACGAACTTTCAAGAGCATTACGAGCGGATCGTCGCTGATTATAATTTCGAGAAGGATCGGGTGGCGATCGAACAGACCTTCGAGGCCTTATTAGAATTTATTCAGGAACTCGATCAAGAGTCCCAACGGGCGGTTAGCGAGGGATTAGACGAGGAATCCCTCGCCGTGTTCGACCTTTTAACCAAAGAGAATCTATCACCGCAAGACATTGAAAAAATTAAACAGATCGCCACGCAGCTTTTGGAAACCCTAAAACAAGAGAAACTAAAGATCGATCGTTGGCTAGATAAAGAATCCAGTCGGGCGGAGGTTAAAACTACTATTCACAACTTTTTATACAGCGATGATACTGGTTTACCCGTCGATCTCTACACGGAAGAAGAAGTGGAAGAAAAAACCGAAGAAGTCTTCCGCCACATCCGGCGAGTTTATCCGAGTCTGCCTTCGCCTTATTACAGGTCGGCTGCCTAGATTCTGGACTGTCCATATTTCGCTTTTCCGAAGTTGCTGATTTTATATCTGATAATCACCACCGTCCCTAAATATTTGCTCCGATTTTTTGTAGTAAAGTTATACTATTAAGGAAGCAAAGACGAAATTCTAGGGTTAAGCAATGGTTAGACAACTCGACGACAGCCCGAAAACCACAATCGTCTATCCCGATAGCGATGGTAAACCGATGGCCGACAATACAAGACAATTTCGCTGGATTACGACGATTAAAGCGAATCTAGACTGGTTATTTGCCAATAATGCCGATGTTTTTGTCGCCGGTGATTTACTCTGGTATCCCGTGGAGGGAGATAATAAGACTCGACAAGCACCCGATGTCATGGTAGCTTTTGGCAGACCAAAAGGCGAAAGAGGTTCCTATCAACAGTGGAAAGAGAACAATATCCCCCCGCAAGTGGTTTTTGAAATTCTCTCTCCGGGTAATACCCAAACGGAAATGACCAGAAAACTACTGTTTTATGACCGTTATGGTGTGGAAGAATACTACATTTATAATCCCGATAAAAATGATTTGGGTGGCTGTATTCGTCGGGAAAATCGGCTCGAAAGTCTGGAAAATCTCGATAATTGGGTAAGTCCTCGCTTGGGCATTCGTTTTCAATTGGCCCAACCAGAGTTACTCTTGTATTATCCCGATGGTCAACCTTTCACCAGTTACAACCAAGAACGACAACGGGCCGAAACGGAACGACAACGGGCCGAAACGGAACGACAACGGGCCGAAACGGAACGACAACGGGCCGAAACGGAACGACAACGGGCCGAAAGGTTAGCGGCAAAACTGCGGGAGTTAAATATTAATCCCGAAGAAACTTAAAAAAATTATCGATTGATGAAGTCGATCGAGATAGTCTCGATACAATGAAAGTAGATAAATATCAAGTCCACTAGCTAGAGTCGGAACGGTAAGCCCAGAAAAAATGCGCTAGGGCAGGGCTGACTAAATCGACGAAGCAATCGCTAAATAGGGGTAATTTCCGCCCAATTCTCCCCAATCCTGAACGGGAGAGGCAGAACCGAAGAATTTCTATAAAATTTTCGGTAAGGGTGGAAAGATCAAGTAAGTTAGCGTTAGGGCTTAATCTTCGCCACGGAAAGTAGAACTATGACAGTTTGTGAATATCGGCCAGGTTTAGAAGGAATTCCCGCCGCCCAATCGAGTATCAGCTTTGTGGATGGGCAAAAGGGAATCTTAGAGTATCGGGGCATTCGGATTGAGGAACTCGCCGAAAAAAGTACCTTCCTCGAAACCGCCTATCTCCTTATCTGGGGTGTTCTGCCCACGGGGGCGGAACTGGAAGAATTCGCCGATGAAATCCGTTATCATCGACGCATCAAGTACCGTATCGAAGACATGATGAAATGCTTCCCCGAAAAAGGTCATCCCATGGATGCGCTACAAACTTCGGCGGCGGCTTTGGGTTTATACTATGCCCGTCGGGCTTTGGATAATCCCGAATATATCCGTCAGGCAGTAGTCCGGCTATTAGCGAAAATCCCCACCATGGTGGCGGCGTTTCAATTGATTCGCAAAGGTAATCACCCCATTCAGCCCAACGATAGTCTTGATTATGCGGCCAATTTCCTCTATATGTTGACGGAAAAACGACCGACGGATTTAGCGGCGAAAGTTTTCGATGTCTGTTTGACTCTCCACGCCGAACATACCATGAATGCCTCGACTTTTTCGGCCATGGTGACGGCTTCCACTTTAACCGACCCCTACGGTGTCATCGCTTCAGCAGTGGGAACTCTCGCCGGCCCCCTTCACGGTGGGGCAAACGAGGAAGTATTGTTAATGTTAGAGGAAATCGGTTCGGTGGCTAATGTTCGTCCCTATGTGGAAAAATGTATCGCCAATAAACAAAAAGTTATGGGTTTTGGACACCGGGTATATAAAGTTAAGGATCCCCGGGCGACGATTTTACAAAACCTTGCCGAACAATTATTCGCAGAATTGGGTTCCGATGAATACTACGATATCGCCCTAGAATTAGAACAAGCAGTGGTGGATATCTACGGCGAAAAAGGTATCTATCCTAATGTGGATTTCTATTCGGGATTGGTCTATCGGAAATTAGGCATCCCCAATGATTTATTTACCCCGATTTTTGCCATCTCCCGGGTGGCCGGTTGGTTGGCCCACTGGAAAGAACAATTAAATACTAACCGCATTTTCCGTCCTACTCAAATCTACACCGGACTACACGAAGTACCCTATACACCGATCGAAGAACGTTCTTAGATTTGATCTCCTATTCTTGATGGAAACACGGTTTCTCGCCTTTGTCAATCTCACCTAGGCGAGATTTTTTGTCTCATTTCCTGTTATATTGATGGGGCAAGGAAACAGTCCAGCGGCTTTCAGCTTGGTCAGTTTCGGTGTATATAGCAAGGCAAGGTCTTTACTTCTAGATAGTCGGACAGAAAAATATTAAAGATTATGGTGAAATTTTGGCGGAGATTAACGGTATTTTTAATTTCTTGTTTATTGCTGATTTCTCTAACTGCTTGTGGTAATCCAGTTAGACGCAATCAAGTGGTCATATCGGTATTAAGTGACCCAAAAACCTTTAATGCTGTTTTATCGGCCGAATCCCCGAATATTTTTGGTTTAACCTACGAAGGACTATTAACAGAAAATCCCATTACTGGCAAAAAAGAACCGGTCTTGGCAGAATCTTGGACAATTTCCGATGATAATTTGAGCATTATTTTTACTATCAGAGAGGGTTTAAAATGGTCAGATGGTCAACCCTTAACCGTTGATGATGTGGTTTTTACCTATAAAGACTTATATCTAAATCCTGATATTCCTAACAACTACCGCGATAGTTTAAGAATAGGATTAAAAAAAGAATTTCCAGTTATCACTAAACTAGATAATCGCAGAATCGAATTTAAACTACCCGAAGCTTTTGCCCCTTTTTTAGATGCTGTCAGTTCACCGATTTTACCTAAACACGCTTTAGAAAAAACTATTCAGAAAAAAAGCCCCGATGGTAGGTTAGAATTTCTCTCCACTTGGGGGTTAGATACTCCTCCCGATAAAATTGTTTTTAATGGTGCTTATAAACTAAAAGAATATATAACGGGACAAAGGATTATTTTTGAGAATAACCCTTACTATTGGAAAAAAGATGACCGGGGACAACAATTACCCCATATAACTTCGGTAATTTGGGCAATTGTTGAATCTCAGGATACAACTTTACTACAATTTCGTTCGGGAAGTTTAGATTCTATTGGGGTAACTCCCGAATTTTTCTCCCTCTTAAAAACCGAAGAAGAAAGAGGAAATTTCACGATTTTTAACGGTGGACCTGCCTACGGAACCCAATTTATCGGTTTTAATCTCAATCAAGGCAAACGCGACGGGAAACCCCTAGTAGAGCCAATTAAATCCAGGTGGTTTAATAACTTAAATTTCCGTCAAGCTATTGCCTACGGCATTAATCGTCAAAGAATGATTGATGATATCTATCGAGGGTTAGGAGAAGCACAAAATTCTTTTCTTTCTATCCAATCGCCTTTTTACGATAAAACCCTGAAAGGTTACGATTATAATCCCGAAAAAGCCAAAGAATTATTATTAGAGGCGGGATTTAAGTATAATAGTGATAATCTGCTAGTCGATGCTGATAATAATCCCGTTAGATTTAACCTGATTACTAATGCGGGTAACAAAATCCGGGAAGCAATTGGCGCACAAATTAAAAATGATTTAGCCGCAATAGGAATTCAAGTGGATTTTCAAGCGATCGCTTTTAGCAATTTAGTTGATAAACTAAGTAATAGTCTAGATTGGGAAGCACATATTTTAGGTTTTACCGGCGATAATGAACCCCACGCCCCCAATATTTGGTATGTAGATGGAAATCTCCACGCTTTTAACCAACAACCTCAACCCGGCAGCCCTCCGATTCAAGGCTGGCAAGCGGCGGATTGGGAGAAAAAAATCGCCGATTTATACGTCAAAGGTTCCCAAGAATTAGACTTTGAGAAGCGCAAAGTTATCTATAATGAAATTCAACAACTTCAACAGGAATACGTCCCGTTTATTTATCTAGTTAATCCCCTCGCTTTGGGGGCTGTGCGTAACTGCTTTGAAGGAATACAATTCTCCGCCTTGGGTGGAGCATTCTGGAATCTCGAAGAATTAAAGAAAACCTGTGGAGGTGTTTAATGACTCATTTTGGTTTACTCTGTCCTACAACTTCTGGACATATTTATTCTCTCCTACCTTTAGGAAAAGAATTACAAAAACGCGGTCATAAAGTTACCTGTTTTTTAACTCTTGATGGTGAAGAAATGGTGCAAGCAGCCGGCTTAGATTTTCAGGCAATTGCACCCGACAAATATCCGAAAGGCACATCAGCCAAAAATTTAGCCGAAATTGGTCAATTACGGGGAACAGCCGCCGTCCGACGCACGGTAGAATTAGTAACTGATTCTACAGCGACCCTCTTTGAAACTATCCCCTAAGAGATGCGTCGCTTGGGAATTGATGCCCTAATTGTCGATCAAGTCTCCGCCTCAGGGGGTACAATCGCAGAAAAATTGGCTATTCCCTTTATCAGTTTTTGTTCGGCATTGGTTTTAAATCGCGATCCGCTTATTCCGCCCTTTATGACCAGTTGGGACTATAATCCCTCATTTATCGGGGTTATTCGCAATAAACTTGGCTATAAACTCCTTGACTCTCTGACTCGTCCCCTGAATGAGTTAATCAACCGGCAACGTCAAGAATGGGGGTTAATTCCCTATCAAAACATCAATCAACGCTATTCACCCATCGCCCAAATTAGCCAACAACCTGCCGAATTCGAGTTTCCTCGGCCAAATTTACCCGCTCACTTTCACTTTACTGGCCCCTTTCACGATTCCTCCACCAGAAAACCGATTCCTTTTCCCTACGAAAAATTAACCGGACAACCCTTGATTTATGCTTCCCTCGGTACAATTCAAAATCGCCTACAATCGGCCTTTAATGCGATCGCCGAAGCCTGTGCCGATTTGCCGGTACAATTAGTTTTATCCTTGGGCAACACCGACTCTAACATTCAAATAACGACAAAAAACGCCCTAGTTGTTCCCTACGCTCCCCAATTAGAGCTTTTAACCAGAGCCTCTCTTACTATCACCCACGCAGGCTTAAATACTACCCTAGAATCCCTAGCGCAAGCTGTACCGATGGTGGCCATTCCCATCGCTAACGACCAACCGGGGGTATCTGCTCGGATAAAATGGTCGGGGACAGGGGAAGTGATTCCGATTTCCCGTCTAGAAGTTCCCCGTTTACGAAAGGCGATTGAAAAGGTCTTATCCTTCCCCAGTTACCGAGAAAATGCCCTGAGAATGCAAAAAGCACTACAGAAGACTGGAGGAGTGAAAATGGCCGCCGATATCGTCGAAAAAGGCATTTCTACCGGCCAACCCGTCCTATCGGTATAATAGCTAGGGTCTGCTGAAAAAGTTTTTCCTGCGGACAGGGTGTCGGGTGTCGGGTTTTAAAAACGTTATCGAAAACAATTGACAAAAATCGCCCTTTATAACCCGTCCATGGCTTAACACAAACCGAAGAACTATAAAGATTAGATTGAACATTTCTGTGATTTCTGTCTAACAGCAATGGTCAGCGGTGATGAATGAACTAGAACATCGCCGCTTCATCGTGTTAGCTGGCTTGTGCTTAGAGTGTAAGTTTGCGGAGAAATCATGCGTATAGTAACTGATTATTAATACTATCAACAGTCAACGTGTTGACTAAAACACCAACCCGTTGCACGACCTCGTAGGCAGTTTTCTGAGGGACAACAATAATTCCACAATGTTCTCTGCCTTCCTCTATGAATTGAAGATGCAATCGTTCAAAATCAACTCGGTTGTGGGTGACAAGACATCTACCTAAAGAAGCTGCAAATTCTAATTGTTCGCTGTCAGTTTTGCCCAAAGTTGACTGCTCAGGAACAGTGGTGACATCTAAACCACGAGAACGCAGAAGTGTTGCAACTAACGCCGACATATCTTCGTCCATGTAAAGCGAAGCAAATATGCTCATAGCTTACCCAAAGCTGCCTTTACAGAAGGATGCACCAACTCATCGGGGACTTGGTTACGTTCAATGTACTCGTTAATTTCTGCTTGATGATCCAAATAAAAACTCAAGGCATCGAACACTTGTGCTAAGGTCAAATGAGGTAAATGAGTTGGAATTTCCTCTGGCATCACACCTAATCGCCACAGACCTACGATTGCGCGAATAGATGTGCGAGTGCCTTCAATAATTGGCTCTCCACCTAAAATCTCATTGTTTCTGGTGACATAACGTGAAAGAGTGATAATCGTCATGGAATTAGGTCTCTTAGGGAAATCGCTAATTCTATTTTAGTCAGGGACAGACATGACTTGATCATTGCATCTAGTCGCTAGAGGAATCCTAGGCTAGATGTTTTTTCGGCAACCTAACCTAGTACTCTACAATATCGTCAATCACACTACAGGGGATGCGATGCAATAACAATCATATTAATCAAGTACAAATATAGTTCTGATTAAGCCGCCAAATCTATAATATTTTTTCCCTGTAGTCGGAATTGTTACGACATCCTCATCACTGCACTTTTGCCAGCCTCCTTGTTGCGGGGAATAAATACGAGTGTATTTATTTTGGATGGCGATACATTTTCCCGTTGATATAGGGATAAAGCAATATCCATCTTGATATATAGCACCTGATATGCTAGGTTTGACTCCATTTTCTGAACATTCATATTGGCGACGAGATTGGACAATTAGGTGGCCTTTGTCTAAGGTGTCAATCTCTACTGCGACAGAGGGGAAAAAAGTGGTAGCTGCGCTTGCAAGCAGTAGATATAGTCATTTCAATTAAGATTGAGAATATCAATCCCAGAGTTCATAAGAATTTTGTCGGTCTAGACTGTATCAGACTTATCTGAAATGACTATAAGTGATCAGGTTACAATTTTTCATTCTTAATTCTCTCAACTAAGTTGTGTTTTTGAGTTAGCGAGTTGTTGTCTCAGTTGTTGAGCTTATTGGTCGCGTTGTTCCAAATAACTGTCAATTTCCTGACTATTTCCCCTTTTGCCTCTTGCACCTTGCCTTTTGCCTGTCCTCATAAGTAGCCTATACTCAACGGATTTAGTATTACCCCATTTTAGCGCCATCGCCAGAGCTTTTCCGCGTATCATAACCAAAAGCGTATTAGCCAGATTAAACAACCTCTTTTAAGTAGATTCCTAACAACAAACTGAAATAAAATAGACTTTTCGGGAAGTCTAGCACTAATTGCTTCAGTCCACCTCACAATTACCTAATTTTCGGGGAAAAAGTGCCTAAAATTTCCCCTCGATCGCTATTATGTCTGGCACTTTTTGAGGGCAAAAAAATCTAAAAATCTTAGCCAACAATGTTTTTAGATTTATTCAGCCAACCCTAAGTTAAATTTTGAGTTGATCGATTAAATCGCGCATAATTTTGGCCGAATTATGTAACTGTTGGGTTTCTCTGGGACTGAGAGCAAGATTCAGAGTTTTAATCACTCCTTTCTCATTAACCACCGAGGGAATACTTAAACACACATCTTTGAGACCGTATTGACCATCAAGGAGAGTGCTAATAGTGAGAATTCTTTCTTGGGAACGTAAAATCGCTTTAACGATATCCGTGGTAGCTAAACCGATCGCATAGCTAGTATAACCCTTGCGTTTGATAATTTCATAGGCGGCGTTTTTAACCTGAAGAAAAATTTCTGTTAAGCTTTCTTGGTCGGCCGCGCTTAAATCCTGCCAATCTCCTTCGAGTAACCTTGCTCCTCCGATATTAGCCGAACTCCACACAGCAAGCTCACTATCCCCGTGTTCACCGATAATATAAGCGTGGACGTTACGCGCATCTACATGGAGTTGGGTGGATAAAAGAGAGCGTAAACGGGCAGAATCTAACACTGTACCCGAACCAATCACCCTAGAAGGCGGAAAATGGGTGATTTTAAGGGTAACATAGGTCATGATATCGACGGGATTACTCACCACCAAAATCAAAGCACTGGGGCAGTAAACAGCCACATCCTCCAGAATACGGCGAAAAATCGCCACATTTCGCTCAAGGAGATGTAATCTGGTTTCTCCCTCTTTTTGGGCAGCCCCAGCAGTAATAATCACCACATCGGCATTTTGTCCCACATCGGCCACGGTTCCCATTTTCAAGTCTGTGGGTTCAATAAAAGGCATTCCGTGCCTTAAATCCATCACTTCCCCCTCGACTTTATCCGTGGCGATATCCTGTAGAATCAATTCATCAAAACAGTCTTGAATTAACATCGAGTAAGCGCAGGCCATCCCCACCTGACCAACACCGATAATTACCCCCTTGCGAGGACGCAGAGGTGCGGGTTTTTCAGCGTAGGGATTGGGAGTAAATATTTTATCTAGCATAGATTTTTACAATTACTGGCTCGGTAAGCTCATTTTAAGGGGAAATGGTTAATATCAGGTAAAAAGAGACTATAAACAGATTTTGAGGCCGTTATCGGCACTTTTTTTCTGGTCAGTGGTCGGACAAATTTCTTGTCTTTGATTCCCTGACCCCTAGTTTAAGAGAATTGAGGGCTGCTGACAGCTTCAGGCTATATCCTAAAATTAGGAATTAAGGTAACAGTAGGAGGCGAACCGATGATCTATCACATCACTACAGAAAGAGGTTGGCAAATAGCTCGTGAAATGGGGGAATATCGGGCGTATTCCCTAAAAAATGAGGGATTTATCCATTGCTCCACCTTAGAACAAATTCCGAAAGTTGTGGCCGCTTTTTATCAAAATCAGCCAGACTTGCTGGTTTTAGCCATTTCTCCTGAACAATTGCAGGCCCCGGTGAAATGGGAGCAGCCCCAACATCCTAACCCAGAAAATGCAACTTTAGAGCTAGAAAAAGAGACCTTTCCCCATATTTACGGTGCTATCAACCTAGAATCGGTGGTTTTTGTCAAACCCTTACAGGATTTGATCAATTCCTAGAACTAAATCATCTAACTCTTGGTAATCGGGGAGAGTAGTATCGATGCTCAACCCGCGCCGAATCACGAGGCGATCCCACTGTGGTCGCGATAATAGCTCGCTAAAGTAGCGAGCCTTGAAAATTAACAAATTTGCCTCTAGACCCGTCTTAATGCGCCCTAAATGGGGCAATCCGAGCAGATTTGCTGGGGTGAGGGTGACACTATTTACCCAGTCAGCGTAGGGTGTGTCGAGATGGGCAATCCGCACCGCTTGGGTAAAGACTTCTAAACCATCGTGATCCCCAAAACCATAAAAGGGATCGCGACAGTTATCACTGGCAAAAGCCACCGGAATTCCCGCTTTTTTCATCTCTTTTATCTTAGTTGTCCCGCGCCAAAAAGGGGTTTTTTCCTCTTGACGATCCTGTAGGTAGAGATTGCACATCGGCAAGCTAACGATAGCAATGCCCGCATTTTTGACTAAATTTAGGGTTTCTTGGATTATTTCAGGGGATTGTACCGCTAAACTGCAACAGTGACCACAGATGATTTGTCCGTCAAATTGCTCTTTGATAGCAGTACGCGCGATCGCTGCTAAACAGGTAGAATCGGAATCGCCGTTTTCATCCAGATGAAAATCGAGATTTAAACCCCTTTCTTGGGCTAATTTGAAGGTAATATCAATTTGTGCCTGTAAATCGGGATTTGTGTAGGCTACTCCCCCTAATATGCCCCCAAATTCGGCGATTTTATCGGCTAAGGCCGCTCCCTCGGAGGTTTGATAGTAGTCAAGGGAAACTAGAGAAACCGCTTGCAGGGTGATTTTACCGGCCCATTGTCGTTGCAATTCTGCCAAAGCGGTTAAGCTAATCTGTGCCTGTTGACCAAAAGAGTCAATATGAGTGCGAATAGCGGCGGTTCCGTGGGCATAACTGCATTTAACGCCAAATTCCATGCGACGATACACATCCTCTAGGCGCCACTCCCGCCGAGAATCCTCTAGGGCCATTTTTAAGGCGCTGTCAAAAGTGCCATCATGGTTAGGACAACGCTGCCAACTATGACCTTTATCGAGATGGGTGTGCATATCGACAAAGCAAGGAAAAACAATCTTTTTTTTGAGGTCAATAACGGGAATATTGTCTTCGGGGGGGATTATTGAGGTAATGCGATTAATGTTACCGTCATTAATTTCCAGATTAACTAAGGTTAATCCCTCGGCGGTTTGGGGAGAAAACCCCTCATTTTCTAGCAGGGAAACGGGAATATGAGCATTTTTGAGCCAGTAGCGCTCGCTTGAGGGAATCATAAGACCTCTGGTAAAAATCAAAAATTGTTGTTAGGGTTAGGAGTCGGTCGTCAGGCGCTAGGAGTCAGGAGTCAGGAGTTAGGAGTTAGGAGTTAGAAGTCGGTCGTCGGTCGTCAGGAGAATTAAGAATGAATAATAATCAATTATGCGGTATTAAGTAAGGAGTGTTAAATGGCATTAACAGTGCTATCTTTTCCCTGATTACTGATTACTGTTTACTGATTACTGATAAACCGGTAGGCGTGGCTTTAATTCCCAGCCATAAACTGCTAAAAATTCCTTTAATTTATCGGGGTGTAAATGGAGGTAATCGGGATTAACTTCATCGATAATGCCAATACCGCCTAAATCCCGCGCTCCTGCCGCTAAACAATCCAAGAGAAAAAGAGGATCGGGTACTAGATTCGGGGGAATTTGAATGACAATATCTGGTGGCAAAATTTCCCTAGCTTGCCTAACCAAATCGGGCAGTTTTTGCAGATTAAAAGGATTATTTTGCCACTGTTCTCTTTGGCCCGGATTGTAGGGTTGTAGGATCACTTCTTGAATATGTCCCCAACGTTGATGAAGAGCGGCAATAGTTTCTAAGGTTACTAAGCGATCGCATTCTGTTTCACCAATTCCTAATAATAACCCCGTGGTAAAAGGAATTCCTAATTCTCCCGCCCATTGTAACTGCTCTAAGCGCAGGGATGGCACTTTACTGGGAGCCTGACGATGGACAGTATTTAATAAAGTCACCGTCATTTGTTCTAACATTATACCCATAGATAGATTGACATTTTTCAGTTTTTCCATCTCGGCAAAAGTTAAAATTCCTGCATTGGTATGGGGATAAAAACCCATATTTAAAGCCAATTCTGCTAAATTATAAATATGCCGAAACCATAACTCTCGATTGGCTGCTAAAGGATGAACTTCGCCGCTAAGAATTAAAATTTCCGTAATTTCCGAACCCTGCAAAGCAGTTAAAATCTCTTTGGCTTTTTCCAAACTTAACCAGCCATCAGTGCCTAAATCCCTGCGAAAATTACAATAACTGCAACGATTGAAACACTCGTAGGTAGGTACAAGGGTATGAGAGGGACTATAGGTGACAATTCTTGACATTTTTTTCAGAATTGGAGTTCATTACGAGCATTCAAGGGCGATAAAATTTGCTATCGTGGGAAGAATTGCTGTTTTATTCACTTAAAAACGCTCTCCCTTTTCGTTTCCTCCTATGATTTTCGATCCTGCCAGTCTTCCCTCCCATCGTCAAACGATTCGCCCGATTAGCGCCACAGCCCTGCACGGAATTGTATTTCAAGATAACAAATTAATCGCTATCGACGCAAAAAACGGCTATTTATACCAAATTGCCCTCGATACTGGTCATACAACCGTACTTAATTCCCATCGCTGGCAAGAATTCGTCGGGACGACGGGATTGGCAATCGATGATCAAAATAACCTCTGGTTTACTACCCGCGAAAATCTCTACTGCTGCACTCTCGAAGATTTTACCCCGAAATTTTTCACCCGTCTTCCCTACACCGCTAACGGAGTCGCCGTAACTGCTAACACAATTTATGTCACTTGTCAACGTTCTGGACAAATCTTTATATTTGATCGCCAATCGGGACGGGAAATTACTCGTTTATACGCGCCTGGTATTGGCATCGAAAATATCACTATTCGCGGGGAAGAACTTTGGCTAACGGATACCCTAGAACAAACGGTTTACTGTCTCGATCGCGCCACGGGAGAACAGCTTTTTAGCATGATAACTCCTTTTGAATCACCGACGGGATTGGCATTTTATCGCGATGCTAACAGTGGCAAGGATATCCTATATGTAGCATATGCTTTCCAAGAACCCTGTATCCGCGATAATCCCAATTCTGAACAGGTTCACGAACTTAGTTATCGTCCGCGTACTTTTGTCCATCCTCTATATTTTCACTACGATCCCGCTAAAAAATACGCCCTTTCTAACGGTTATCTGATTGAATTATCCTACGTCGAGGAATTGGAACCCCTCTATAATATCGAACTAAAAGATGTGGAATGGCGCATCGCTTTACCCTTAGAAACACCACGGCAAAAAATTCGCAGCGTCGAAGCGGTGGGATTGCCTTTTATTGAAGAAATTCAGGACGGGCAGCGGGTGGCAGTATTTAAGTTCGAGCAAATAACCGGCAAACAACGTCATATTTTTGGGTGGAAAGTAGTATTAGAAGTGTGGGGTATTAAATACCAAATTACTCCCCAGGATTGCGAAGATTTACCCCCCTTACCCGCCGATTTTCCCGATCGCTATTTGATCGATAATGATGATCTGGCCATGAATACAGAAATTATCCTCAATGCTGCCGAAGAAGCGATCGGTCGGGAAACCAATCTCCTCCGAAAAGTTTATAGTATTCGTAATTACGTCTATGATCAGCTTTCCTACGGTATCAAACCCAACATCGACACCCCTGATATTGCCCTGCGACGCGGAGTGGGTTCCTGTGGGGAATATGTGGGTTTATTATTGGCCTTGTGTCGTCTCAATGGTATAGCCTGTCGCACGGTAGGACGCTATAAATGCCCACCCCATCCCCTCGAACGTAATTTACCCCTCGAACCGGATTACAATCACGTCTGGATGGAATTTTATCTTCCCTCTATCGGTTGGGTTCCCATGGAGTCCAATCCCGATGATATTTTTGAAGGTGGTCCCTATCCCAATCGTTTCTTTATGGGTTTAGCTTGGTATCACACGGAAATTGCCAAAGATATCCCCTTTGAACGAATGCTCAGTCAAGGACAACCGGTGTTAAAAACCCAAGTTCCCATCGGCGATTTAGCGATTAATCACGTTCAATTCGTCATTCTTGAGGAATTAGCCCCAAAAGACTAGAATTCTGAGCCATCATCTAGGATCCCCATTTCTCTATCTCTTTCTTCTTTGAGTTCTTTGACCATTTGTAAACTCGCACCCACACAGAAGCCAATTGCTGCCCCAGCACCAGTCAAATAACGTCTATAGATGATTTGATAGTTATAGGGATTTTTATAGTTGACTTGGCTAGGATTGCGTTCAATGCGGCTAATGCCATAACCAATACCAGCACCAACTAAAGCGGTCACTAGGCCTGAAAATAGAACTAGACGAAAGTTCATGATCTTATCTCCCGATCGACTCTGACTTTAGATTATCGCTGAAAATTAGTTAATGGCAAGCTATCGCAATAATTTGTTAAGTAGTCGTGCCAAATTAAATTAATCCCATTGAGATGTGTAATTAATTTTGCTTAGGTACTTATTAAGTAAATAAACTGGCATCAACCCGAAAATATGCCCCCAAAGACCTAGCTTCTGACTTATTGATGCTGCGTTGTCCATTAATTATTTGCTCCACCGCATCAGGGGAACCCAAAATAGTAATTAGCTCTGGATATTCTATCTCGTTAGCTTCTATCAGATGCCGTAAAGTTGCTAAAGGATTTCTGTCAGGAATTGGATAATTATCCGCCTCGAACCTTTCGATCAAACTAATCAATAAGTCCAGTAAAGCCTCCTCCTCTAAACTAAGTTCCGAGCGATTTTACAATTCTTGAGCAATTGCGCTCGCTCGCTCGTTTTCCACCTCTGTGGTGATTGCTTTTGGTTGATAGTGAGCGAGTAATTCTCCATAGGTTTTAGAATTAAAAGTAAGCATCATTTTTCCAATTTCCTTTATCGTACTCGGCGTGGGGAAGAATATATTTAATATAGATAGTCTGTCGTCTATAAACTAGATCTACAATTAGACGAAAGTGATTTCCTTTAATGTTAAAAACAGTGAAATTACCAACAGATTCAGCACTTTTATAAGTGGCTTGCACATCGATTAGATTTTGCCATGCCGCTTTACTAGCGACTCTATACCAATCCTAGAGAGACTCGCAGGAATTAGCATTAGTGATACAGAAATCGCGAAGTATTCGACGGCTAATTACCCGCATAATACAAATATACTTTTGACAGTTTCTGTCAATAGCAATTATACCTCAATATCTAGGCTAACTCAAGCTGGCGGGCTGATTTGCTCACACTTTACATTGCCTAAAATGGTAGCACTTGGGGCTAGTGGGGAGGTTTTTCCGCTTACCAATCCAGATAGGCTAAATTGAGAATATCAGGGGCATTGATGCCTAAAGGGAGACAAAATGTATTAGGCTAAAAACTAAACTATTTTGGCCAGATTTCTTTGAAGACCTCCTCAGCCTACTTATTGGTGTTCCACGGTAGTCGCGATCCGCGTCCAGCCATGGCGGTGACGCAATTAGCAGCCTTAGTTCAAGAAAAAATCAGTCAACCCGCCGAAAGATTGGCGAGTAAATCGGAGTTTAGCCCATCTTTAGCGGTTCTAGAAGCAGATAATCGGGTATTAGTAGGGACTGCCGCCCTAGAATTAGCGATAACACCGCTCCATCAACAAATAGAAGCTTTTGCCCAACAAGCACAAAGCCAAGGATGTAACCGATTGCAGATTATCCCCCTGTTTCTCCTGTCGGGGGTTCACGTTAAAGAAGATATTCCCGCGGCCGTGGCCAAAGTGCGATCGCCGATCAAGCTAGAGTTAAGGCCCCATTTAGGCAGTTATCAGGGCATAAAATCGCTGTTATCCCGACAATTTGCCGATTTAAGCCCCCAAGATCGCATTTTACTGTCCCACGGTAGTCGTCGCCCCGGGGGTAATCGGGAAGTGGAAAATCTAGCGGCGTTTTTTGGGGCAATTACAGCTTATTGGTCGATAGAACCGAGTTTATGCCAACAAATCGAGAGTTTAATCGCTCAAGGTAGCCAAAAAATCGCTATACTGCCCTATTTCCTCTTTGCTGGTGGAATTACGGACGCAATCGAAGCCCAAGTTTTTGAACTAGCACAAAAGCATCCAAATGTCAATATATTTTTAGGTAAATCTTTAGGAGCGACGGGGGAATTAGCCGAAATTATTGTTGAGGAAGGATGTAGATGAAACGGGCAGCGATCGCTCTGGGCAGTAATTTAGGAGATTCAGCGACAATTTTAGGGCAAGCTTTAGGGGAATTAGAGCGAGTCAAAGGAATTAAACTAGAAGCTCATTCCCAATGGCATCAAACCGCAGCCGTCGGACTGCCTCAGCCCGATTATCTCAACGGCGGCGCCATTGTGCAAGTGGATTTATCGCCCCTAGATTTACTGCATAAATTATTAGAAATCGAGCAGTTATTCGGGAGAGTCCGACGGGAAAGATGGGGACCGCGTACCCTCGATTTAGACTTAATATTTTATGAAGACCTGATCTTAGAAACACCCGAATTACAGATACCCCATCCCCGCTGCCGAGAACGGGCCTTCGTGCTGCTTCCCCTGGCAGAAATTGCCCCCGATTGGCGAGATCCCGTAACCGGAAAAACTATCCTTCAGCTATTGGCGCAATTGGGATTGGCGGAGTAGGACGTTAGGTGTTAGGGTTTTAGTGGAAAACTTCCTTAGTTTCCTTTCACTGATTACTGATTACTGATCATTGAACAGTCTTCCCAGATAACCTCATCTCAGTTACCGCCCCGAAACCCTACAATAAAGGCAGCAGCATCAATAAACAGTAAAAAAATCAACCGTGACCAAGACCCCATCGATCGAGGAAACTCATTACAATCAGGCTAAGGCTAGTTTACAACAGGCCTTAACTTGGTATGCCAGTTTTCGCCGCCATTGGAATTATCCCCCCGATCCCCAACTTCAGGCCGCCGTTAAACAGGATTTGCAGTCCCTCAAATCGGCCTTAGATAAACTGGATGAAACGGTGATTCGGGTGGCAGCCTTCGGGTTAGTCAGTCGCGGTAAATCCTCGGTGGTAAACGCTTTAGTCGGTCAAAAAGTCCTGACAACTGGACCCCTGCACGGGGTGACACGCTGGCCGCGATCGGTGCGTTGGACCCCCGCCACGGGTAAAATTCAGATAGAATTAATCGATACCCCCGGATTGGATGAGATTGAAGGGGAAGCGCGGGCGAATATGGCCAGAGAAGTCGCTAAAAGTGCCGATTTGATTTTATTTATCGTCGCCGGGGATATTACCCGCACCGAATACGAGGCCTTAGGAGAATTGCGCTGGGCCAAAAAACCGATCATTTTGGTGTTTAATAAGATTGATCTCTATCCAGAAGCTGATCGCCGCCAGATTTTTCAGCAGTTACAGAGATTAGGAACCAATCGGGACGAAAAAACGTTAGAAGATTTGTTAACTAGCGATGAGATAGTTATGGTAGCCGCCGAACCGCAACCGATTCCTGTCCGGGTGGAATACCCCGATGGGTGCGTAGTGACTGAGTGGGAAACCCCTCCCCCCCAAATTGAGGAGCTGCAAGATAAACTCTTAACGATTTTAAATCGGGAAGGGCGATCACTGCTGGCCTTAAATGCTTTAGTGCAGGGGCAAGAAGCGGAGGAAAATATCGCTAGAAAAACCCTGGAACTGCGGGACAGTCAAGCGGAGGAAATTATCTGGCAATACGCGAAATATAAGGCTTTAGCGATTGCGGCCAATCCGATCGCTATTTTAGACCTCCTAGGCGCTTCAATCGTCGATTTGACTCTAGTTCGGGCTTTGGCTCGTTTGTACGGCTTGCCGATTACCAGTCACCAAGCCGGTCAACTCTGGCGGACGCTACTTTTGAGTAGTGGGGGGTTGCTGGTGGGGGAAATCCTCAGCACTGTGATTATCGGTTTGGGCAAAACGGCAGCGGCAGCGACGAGTATTTTTGAAAATCCCACTTCTTTAACCCTCTACGGTAGTACCGCTCTCCTACAGGGGGCAATTGCTGCTTATGGAACCTATATCATCGGAAAAGCCGCTAAAATCTATCTAGAACGCGGTTGCAGTTGGGGGGCATCCGGACCGAGTACGGTGATTAATCAAATTCTTGCTCAAGTTCATCCGCAAACTATCTTATATCGTTTACGTCTGGAACTAGAACAGTGATTTTAAGGTAAAAAGGAAAAAGGAAAAAGGAAAAAAGGCAACAGTGATCAATTAAATATTTCCTACTGACTACTGATGACCGACTCCTAATTTTAGAAACTTAATTTTTGACAACGACCACTAGCTAGAAATATTGAGAGAAAATCATGTCTGCTGCCCATAAGTCCTATATTCCTGTCCCCGTTCCTCGCCAAAAAAGCCAAGGGAGTCAACGCCGTCCCCAGTCGCGGGTAACTTCCCCCAATCCCACTACTAAACCAGTTACTCAATCCTCCCCGACTCCCACCGTCAAACCGGCGACTAAATCGGCGGCGAGGGTTCCTGTGGCCCCGACACAAAAACAATTAGTCTCGCGTCAATTACGTTCTCTTTGCCTCCTAGAAAGAATAGTGGCCGTGATTACTTTTTGTCTGTTGGGTTCGACTCTGGGAATATATGCTTGGACGGTATATATTCCCAAGGTTTGGGACAAAGAATTTGGTAAACTGGAAACGCTGCAACGTCACGAGCGCCATCTTTTGGCCACCAATGAAACCCTTAAACATCAACTAGCTCAACAAGCAGAAAAACCCGAAACTGGACTAACTCATCCCCAACCCTTCCAAACTATCTTTTTACAGCGTAAATCTGCCCCGAACCTGAAACCGGCCGCCGCTTCTCAACCCCAATCTACCGTCAATTCTCGACCCAGAAGTGCCTATTAACAGTTATCAGTTATCAGTTATCAGTTATCAGTGGGTAAGTTAACAGTTATCAGATGTGAGTTTTTAAGTGTGCAGTATTAAATAGAAGTTTCCTACTGTCTTTTTACTGATTACTGTTTACTGTTTACTGGTTACTGTTTACTGGTTACTGTTCACTGGTTACTGATTACTGATAAATGAAAGATACTGCTCATGACTGACACCAAAAGACCCGGATTTAGAGGTAAAAAAACTCGATCGCCCTCGGGCAGGATTCGGGACAGAAAGTCTTATTTAAACGACAAAAAACGGCAACAACAGTTAAAAAAAATGCCTGTGAGTAACGGGCGATTGCTGGCGGTGTGGTTGATTTTAGTCATGGGTATTTTGGGTTTAGCTTGGCGATTGTACCAATTGCAAATAATACAAGCACAGGAATTGCAAAAAAGAGCCAGACAACAGCAAACTACAAGTATTAGACCCTATATTCCCCGACGGGCGATCGTCGATAGTAATGGTAATGTTTTGGCGACTGATCGCTTAATTTATACTCTTTATGTACACCCAAAACTGTTTGCTATTCCGCCGGCAGAAGTGGCTGATAAATTAGCTCCTTTATTAAATATTCCTACTAATCAACTGATTCAAAGATTTAAAGAAAAAGAAACAGGAATTCGTTTAGCCAATCAATTAACTGAATCCGTGGCTAGGGGCTTAAAACAATTATCTCTTGACGGTGTAGAATTAGAGGAAAAATACGCTCGTTATTATCCCCAAGACGATGTGGTAGCCGACGTGATTGGCTATGTAGATAAAGAACATCGTGGCCAAGCTGGATTAGAAAGAGGTTCCAGTCAGTTATTAGAAAGAGATCCTTTTTCTGTCAATACAAGACGCATGGGAGACGGGCGAATTTTACCAGCTTTTGTTCCCGATGGTATCTTTCAATTTGATGAATTACAGTTAGAAGTAACCCTCGATTTAAAACTACAAAGAGCAGCCCGGGCAGCCCTACGAGAACAGCTAAAAAAATTTAATGCTAAACGGGGGGCTGTCATCGTCATGGACTCCCTTGATGGTTCTCTTTTAGCCCTAGTTTGTGAGCCAACTTTTAACCCCAACGAATACTATAAAGCCAATGTGGCTCTATTTAAAAATTGGACCGTAGCCGATCAGTACGAACCGGGGTCAACTTTTAAACCAATTATTATCGCCCTGGCCATGGAAGCGGGGGCAATTAAAGCTAATACGGTAGTCAATGATCCGGGGGCAATTACTGTCGGTCCCTGGACCATTAAAAATGCCTCTAAACAGGGTTATGGGGCGCTAGATATGGCCCGAGTTCTGCAAACCTCTAGTAACGTGGCCATGGTGCAAATTGCCCAAAAAATGGGGCGAGTTGATTTCTATAAAAGTTTATTAGGATTGGAAATAAATCAAAGGGTTGGCGTAGATTTACCCGGAGAAGTGGCAGGATATCTCAAACCCGAACCAGAATTTCTGGATAATGCCATTGAATCGGCCACAGCTTCCTTTGGTCAAGGTTTATCCCTAACGCCTTTAAAATTAGTACAATTGCACGGTGCGCTGGCCAATGGTGGCACCCTGGTGACTCCCCATGTGATCAAAGGATTAGCCGACGACCGCGGCCGTTTGCACTGGCAGCCCGATTATCCCAGCAAAAAAGTCTTTTCTCCCACCGTGGCCCGGCAAGTGGTGGAAATGATGGAAACCGTCGTCAGCAAGGGGACAGGGGAAGCAGCCCAAATCCCCGGTTATCGCATCGGAGGCAAAACGGGAACCGCACAAAAAGCTAGTCCGACGGGGGGTTATCTACCTAACGCCAAAATTACCAGTTTTGTCGCGATTTTACCGATCGAATCGCCCCGTTATGTGGTTTTGGTGGTGGTGGATGAACCCAAGGGCGCCAATACTTTTGGCTCCACTGTTGCCGCTCCCGTGGCAAAAACCGTGATGAATACGCTCATTTCCCTCAAAGGTATCCCCCCCACCTCCAAGGTGGTTCCGGCGGGTTCTGCGACCAATAAACCCCCGCGCCACGATTAATTTAAGTGTTGAGGAGAAAAGCCGCTAAATTGTCTGGTAACTCCTATTCCACATGGGGTTTAACTAGGGTTTGCGGCAAAAAGTTTTTCCTGGGGGCAGGGTGTGGGGTGTGCGGTGTGGGGTTTTACCCATTTTCAGGTGGTCAATTACCTAATTTTCAGGGAAGAAGTGCCTGAATTTTACCCCCGATCACTGCAAGGGTCGGCACTTTTCGAAGGGAAAAAAGTCTAAAAGTCTTATCCAACAAGGTTTTAAGATTTATTCAGCAAACCCTACTTAGGGCTTGCGGCAAAAAGTACGGGCGAAGCATTCGGATAGAAAATCTACGGTTTCACCGATAGGTTATTGCCCGAATGCTTCGCCCCTACAGGACGCGGGCCGATGAAGACGCAAGGTTTTAAAGCACGATTCTCTCAAAATCTTGCACCTGTTTCGCGAGAAAAGCCACAAAAACCTTACCTTGCCTACATTTAACATTTATTCAGCAAGCCCTACTTATCGTTTTTGTTGTAACTTTGAACCGATTCCCAACAGTCCAAAACCTAGCAATCCTAACATCGCGGAAGGTTCGGGAATGGGAGAAGCGTCAAGGGTTATAAGATCGTAATTCGTCTGGGATCCCGACGATGAGGTCAGACGAATTGTTAATGCCTGCCCTAGTAAAGGACCGCTGCTACCACTGGTATAGCTAACGGTGACAGGTGCGAAAGTTCCGGCAGTGGGAGTAACACTACTGCCAGAAGAGGCTAGAACTGTAGCTCCAGCTAAAAGTTGGATATTGTAGCCTGGAAAGCTCTCAACGAATCTGCGTCCGACAAACGCGCCCAAAGTATATTTCGTGTTCGCTTGCAAAGTTGCGGAAAGTGTCTGGGAGATAGTTCCCCCGTTACTCCAGGCTACTTGATTTCCATCAGGAAGAGTCGGTGATGTACCGTAAAAATGATTGCCTGGACTACCGGTTTCAGCTATGCCTGGATTAAGAAACCCCTGATTCGAACCTCCTGCGAACGTCCAGTTCCCGACGGTACCTGTACTAATAACGGTAAACCCCGGTAAGGCAGTGATGGGCTGGGATTCAAAGCTATGATTCGCTATGAAAATAGATGCAGCCCTAACTTGCCCCTGCGGAACAATCATCAAACAAGAAGATGCGATCGCTATCTTGAATAATCCTAGCTTATCGCAACCTGCAAAAGAAACTAATTTCGCTAATACTTTTTGATTCATAACGTCAATACTCCAAAGGAGGGAACTTTCCAATCATACTAACAACACTTCAAACTTTTAGCAACACCAAACACTGTATGATGGCCATTGATTAGAGTCGATGTTGACTCTTGGTCTAATCTCTGACAGGGAAACAAGCAAGCTGAAAAGTTTATGTAGCATGGAATACAGACACAGACTCCAAAAAAAGATATAGCGTTTTTCAGTCTGCTGAGGTACAAAAGTTATGGGTTTTAGGCAAAAGGCAAGAGGCAAAAGGCAAAGGGGAAGAAAAACAGGTGTACCTCACTAGCTTAGGAAACGCTATAAGTCATATTTACTATATATGACCTAAATAACGAAAATGATAAGTGAACTATACCGGAAAGTCTTAGAGAATGAACTGGGGCGAGCCAGATATCTACTGTTGTTAATGATAGTTGGAACCTTGCAAATACTAAAGCAAGCCAAGTTAGAGATATTAGCAGAAGCATTACCAATACCAATCCTGTTTGAGAGTCGGAGAAAAAAACTAAAAAGATTTTTAAAGCTGGAAATTCTGAATATTGAAAAAATCTGGTTTCTCTGCCTAAAAGAGATGTTAAAACAGCAGGAGAGATTCACAATAAAAGGATTAGTATATAGCGGTGTGCAGTCGTATGAGGTACAGTATCACGAGCTATAAACCATGCTAGGCAAAGCTTGGTCTGTATCTCACTCAAGCGCTTACCGCTATATATTGCCATAGACCGGACGAGTTGGGCAGCAATAAATATCTTGATGGTGAGTCTAATTTATGACAAGAGAGCCATCCCAATATATTGGGAGATATTAGATAAAAAAGTAAGTAGTAATCTCGAAGAACAGCAGCGAGTATTGGGGAAAATATTGACGGTACTATCAGGTCATAAAATAGTGGTGTTAGGAGACAGAGGATTTTGCTCGGTTAGTCTTGGAAAGTGGCTTCAAAAGCAGAGTTTATACTTTTGCTTAAGACAAAAAAAAAGTACAAATGTCAAGACAAAAGAAGGAGTTTATCAAGAAATGAGAGGATTGGGTTTAAGTCCAGGAACTAAACTATTTTTGAATGATGTCAATATTACAAAAGAGCAGGGATTTGGAGAGTTTAACTTAGCTGGTAAGTGGAAAAAAACCCTAGGGGGTTTTCAAACAAAAGAACCTTGGTATATTCTGACTAACTTTGGAGATTTAGAGACGGCAATAATTGCCTATCAAAAAAGATTTGATATTGAGGAGATGTTTCGAGATTTTAAGTCGGGAGGCTATAGCTTAGAAGGTTTTCAATTAGCACCAAAATACTTATCAAAGCTGATAATTGTTATAGCTATCGCCTATACAAGTGCCACACTGCAAGGTAAAAAAATTAAGGATATGGGAATCCAAAAATATGTCACAAGACCTGAAAAAAAATATAAAGGTCAACGCAGACACAGCAGTTTTTATGTGGGTCAACATCTCTATCATTGGCTACAGCTACATCAAATGTTCCCAAAAAATATAGAAGAGCTAATGCAAATTAGCCGCTATCGGTTGAAGGATTACATCAAAGGACAAAGAGCGATATCGCTTGCCCTATCTACCTTCTAGCTCGCTTGTCCCCCTCTCAGGACCCCCTAACTGGTGCCGAGAAAACCTTCACCAGCTAAGTATTTTTACTCAAGTCTCTGGAGGGGGACAGCTTATGTGACAGTTGAGGGTGCGGAATGTGGGGTAAATCCATGCCTTGGCCCTTGCAAAAGTGACGATCCTCACCTCTAATCATAGATCGTTGTGTTAGGGATGAAGTCACAGACTTAATTGTAGAAGAGTGCTAATCTGATCTATTAGCCCATCAGCACCAGTAGAGGAGCTTCTGATATGCCCTACAAATGCTTCCAGATCAAATTTTGGGGAGTACGGGGGAGCATTCCCTGTCCAGGTTCGGAAACCGTTCGTTATGGTGGTAATACTTCCTGTGTCGAGATGCAAGTCGGTAGAGAAAGATTAATCTTCGACGGTGGTACGGGTTTACGCATCCTAGGACAGTCTTTGATGGCAGAAAGTCCAGTGAAAGCCCATTTATTTTTCAGCCATTCCCATTGGGATCATATTCAGGGTTTCCCTTTTTTTATCCCCGCTTTTATCAGGGGCAATACTTTTAAAATCTACGGGGTTCCCTCCCCCAACGGGGCAACCATGAAGCAAAGATTAGACGATCAGATGTCACACCCTAATTTTCCCGTGCCTTTGCAGATTATGCGGGCCGATTTAGAATTTTATAATCTAGAAATGGGCGAAACCCTCTACTGTGCCGATTTCACCGTTGAAACCCGTCCTTTAAATCATCCGGGAGAAGCGGTGGGTTATCGGGTAAATTGGCGGGGTTTATCGGCAGCTTATATTACCGATACGGAACATTTTCCCGATCGCCTTGATGATAACGTTTTGGCTTTAGTCCGGCAAGCGGATGTGATGATTATTGATGCTACCTACACCGATGAGGAATACAACGATCCTAAGTATTCTAAGGTGGGTTGGGGTCATTCCACTTGGCAGCAAGCAGTCAAAATCGCCCAGGCAGCGCAAGTTAAGCAGTTAGTTCTATTTCATCACGATCCCGCCCATAATGACGATTTTCTTGATCGCATTGGTGAACAGGCAAGAAAGATTCTGCCTCAAACTATTCTCGCCCGGGAAGGCCTCTCGATCGAACTGCGACCGGGAGATGATCAAATAGATGAAGTGTAATCTAAGCTACTGTTCCCACCATGAAGATAACTGCTGTGGATGCTCAACAGCTTATCCCCGTGGGCGGAGATAGGATAGAATGGTATAACTTCATCTGGGATTTTCTCTGGTGCTATATTATAAAAATGTCCAATCAATCCTCACCTAACTCCACAGAAATACAAGCAATTTTTGATCAGATCGCTCCCGAATATGACCGACTTAATCAAGAATTAAGTTTAGGATTACACCGCGTCTGGAAATTAATGACAGTCAAGTGGTGTCAACCCGAAAAAGGCGATTTTGCCCTCGATGTCTGTTGTGGTAGCGGCGACCTAACTAACCTATTATCAAAACAAGTGGGTAAAACCGGCCAAGTGATCGGACTAGATTTTTCCCCACAACAATTAAAAATCGCCCGTCAACGTTTTAGCGCCACTAATATTAACTGGATGGAGGGGGATGCCCTCAATTTACCCTTTGCCGATTCCAGCTTTGATTGTGCCACTATCGGCTATGGATTACGCAATGTGGTCGATATTACCCAATCTTTGGGGGAATTATACCGAGTCTTGAAACCGGGTGCTAAAGCGGCGATTCTTGACTTCCATCAACCCACCGAAACCATCGCCAAACTATTCCAAAACTGGTATCTCGATCATATCGTCGTTCCGGCTGCCGAGCGCTACGGCTTAACTGACCAGTACGCTTATATTAGTCCCAGTATCGATCGCTTTCCCCGGGGCCCAGAACAGGTAAAATTAGGCTATCAGTCGGGATTTTCCGGTGCTGTTCACTATCCACTCCTAGCAGGACTGATGGGAGTGTTAGTCTTGAAGAAATAACCTACTCACATTTCCGTTTATTTTTTGCTGCTAAATTGAATCTCCCTACTCTTTGGACATGGATCTTACCGCCGATCGCGGGGGCAATTATTGGCTATTTTACCAACGATGTAGCCATTAAAATGCTATTTCGTCCCTACAAGGCGATTTATATCGGTAAGCGTCCTCTTCCCTTCACTCCGGGGTTAATTCCTCGCAATCAAGATCGATTAGCTGTCCGGGTATCGGATACGATCATGGGTTCCCTGTTAACCCCCGAGGAATTACAAAAACTGGCTAAACGACTCCTCGACACCGAAAGGGTACAGGGGGCGATACTCTGGCTGTTACAATTAGCTTTAAAACAAATAAAAGGCGATCGGCAAGCAAAAACCGCCGAGATTTTGGCGGCGATTCTTCATGATTTATTCGGGGAATCTTTAGCGAGATTACTAAAAGTTTTAGCCCGACGGCAGGACTTTTTAGAAAAACAGATCAATCAAATTTTTGATCGCCTAGTCTTAGAATTTTCTCTCAGTGAACAACAGGCGCGACAATTCTCCGATTGGCTATTAGAAACCGTCCTACCTGCTGATGTTATCCGTCTAGCTTTAATCGATTTTTTAACCGATCGCAATATTCAAGTTATCGATGAAGGATTTCGGGAAAAAACCAGTGGAACCTATTGGGTAGTAGCCAATTTATTCGGTTTACGCAATGCCCTGGCCCGCTTACGCACTTTTTGCCTTGATGAAAAGGATTTAGCTAATACCAGAATCAAAGAATTATTACTATCTTTAGAGATGCGTAATCGTCTGAAAAACTGGTTACAAAGTATCTCTTTACAAAATTTACCTATCTCCACTGTCAGACAATTGCGTAAAACCACTAGAGACACGGTGCGAATTTATATTCAAGAAAGTGGCGAACAATTTCTGCAAGATTTTGGACAAACGATCGACTGGGATCAAATCGCTAATTTAATTATTAATCGTCTGCAATCTTCGGGGGCAATGACTACATCATTAGGGGTAATTAGTCAAGAGTTAGCGTTAATTTTAGAACGTTATCTAGAGGAAGATTTAGAGAAATTAGTCGCCCAAATTATCCCAATTCTCAACATCGATCAGGTGATCCGCGATCGGGTAAATGCCACTTCCCCCGCCGATCTGGAAAATGCCATCCAAGGCATTGTTAAACAGGAATTACAGGGAATTGTTAATCTCGGGGGTATTCTCGGTCTTCTAGTTGGACTAATGCAAACAATTATTTTAATTGCACAGAATCCAGGGTAATAATTAGGGTCTGCTGAAAAAGTTTGTTGGTGGGGGCAGGGTGTGGGGTGTAGGGTGTGGGGTGTGAATTTTCCCCCTGAAAAAGCCTTAATCTAACAAGGTTTTTAGATTTATTCAGCAAGCCCTAATTAGGGGGGTTAAACCAAGTTAACCCCCCGGAATCATTGCGTTTATTTTTAAGGTAAAATCAAAAAACTTCCCTGACAGAAAAGAGTTTGATCGTCGAGAATAAAAGATTTAATCTCCACATCTTTGCCTAAATCGACGGTAAAGGGTTGCAAATCAATAGATAAATCTGGGGCTAAACCTTGCCATTGTCGGGGACTAATCCCTAAAGTGCGGGCATCTTCTAAGGCAATATCAGCGCTAAAAATTACTTCTGCACCTGTTTCTCTATGGCCGAGAAGAGAGAAATAACCCTGATTTAAGAGAACATTTTTCCAGTTAAAACGCTGTTGTGAGATAATTTCTCTGGCGTTAACAATTCCGTTATTTTCTAGGGAAAAAATTAGTAAATCGGCAAAAGCATTAACTAAAATAGTCGAGGCGATCGAATTATTTAAATCCTGCTCGTTAATTTCCACCTCACCGCTAACCCGAATAGGTTCCAAAATTTTTAGGGGTTTCCCTCGCAAAACCTGCCCAATATTAAGACGAATATTTTCCCCTCTTAATTGCGCTTTACCTAGATGTAAACCCTGATAAATCGCTTTTCCTACGGCTAAAAATACCCCGGGGATATAACCGCGCAAAATTTGCCGATCATGACCTTGCAGCTGCATTTCTAAATCTTCTATCTGTTCTACTTGTGTTCTTAAGAACAGACGTACTGCTGGCGGCAAAACCTTACTAATAATCTCACTTTGAGTATTGACCCACATAAACGTTATCTCACTCACTCCACAATGTTTCTAATTTTGACACTTCCGTTGCCTAAAGGCACTGATCACTGAAAAGCCGCTAATTTTTAGGTTTTTGAGGCGTTGAGGGAATTAAAACGAGGGGAAAGATAGGCGACTAAAATCCCGAGGACAAAACCGATTAAATTGCGGAAAAGGGGCAGTAATTCACTGGTGCGAGTAACCACCGGTCCGATGCCAAAAGCAACAAAGAGGATAAACCAGAGGGGAGAGACAATTAAAACCCATTGCCAAGCGAAAACCTGTCCTTCTTTGCGAGGAATACCGGCAAAACCGAAGACTAAACCGCCGACAATTGAGGTAATTAAAGTTAAAATCCACTGTTCCCTCGGTAAACCGGGGACTACCGCACAACCACCTTTAACTAAACAACCTTTTACCGTGTCTAAAGATTGTACGATCGCATTATTTTCGCCATTTTCCCGGACAAAATACATATTACCGAAACGGGCCTGTAATTCGATCCAAAAAGTGCGGGGTAAAAATTCATAGACGGCATCGCCAATACTAAAAGATAGTAGATTACCGCCGCGACCATCGGCCACTAGGAGAATACTTTTATCATCCAATCCCCAGAAATTAATCACGGCCCGGCCGGGGCTGCGGTCATATTGGGTTAAAACTCGCATTTTCCAGCCGGTTTCCCCTTGAAATGTCTCGATATCTTGGATTAATGCCTCTTCCTGTTTTGCGGGTAGATAATTGGCTAAATCAACGATCGGAGTGGCTTGATTGGGCAGTAATTCGGGATTATTCACCGCTAGAGCTTGATCCGGGCAGATAATCCAACCCAGACAGCTAATGACACCAATTACAAGAGCGATCGAGATTCCTCGGCAAAAACGATTGAGCATAGCACTTCTAGACAATGAGAATTTTTTCAGCAAGGGTGTAGGCTAACTTTCAGTTTCTTTACACTTATTTACTTTATCTTAAGGGAATTCTCAACTTTAGTCACTCAGTTATCAGGAGTCGGTCGTCAGGAGTCTGTATTCAGGAGTCAGGAGTTGAGAGTTGGGGTTTTAGGGAGTTGGGGTTTTAGGGTTTTGGGGTATTAGTTGAAATTCTCCTATCTCCCCACTCCCCCATTTCCCCACTTCCCAATTCATAATTCATAATTCATAATTCCCCATCTGCTTAACTGCGTTTCCAAGTATTCCAAGCGACTTTAAAACCGATCAAGAGGCGACGGCTGCCACGATCGAGCTTGCTGAGACCAGCTTTAGCACTACCGAGACTGCGATCGACTCCTTGGACAACTTGGCGGGTACTTTTGACCCCTTCATCGATATTTTCGGTTAATTCGCTGATTTCTGCCCCTGTCAGGCGAATTGCTTCTAGAGTCGGGGGAAATTCCCGATGGAGGGTATCGAATAATTTTTCGGCACTGCGGGCTGCCCGGGCTAACTCTTGCAGGGCAGGCAAAGCGGCGATGAAAACCGCCGTTAAACTAACGGCGACTAGCAGTAAAGAACATCCTAGCCAGAAAATAGGTTCGGTCATTTAGTAGTGATTCGAGTGTTGATTATCGCCTTGGGGGGATTCTTGCGAGTCGGGGGAGGGATTGTCGGTGGCTAGACTTTGACTAGCTTCGATTCCAGCTGTCACCGCCTCTTTTAATCTGATTAAAGTATCATCCCAATTACGCCGGGCCGATTCCGATAGGCGATCGGCCTGCAATTGCATCGTCGTGGTCAGATCTTCGGCTAATTCTGGCAAAGCCTGGGCGGATTTTTGCAGAATTCGACGGGTTTCTTTTCCAGATCTCGGCGCTACTAATAAACCCGCCACTGCCCCGATCGCACTGCCCACTAAAACCCCGACGAGGAATAAGCCACCGTTACCGTTATTTTTATCTGCCATAGGATTGCCCTTGTACTTAATTCCCAATTTTACGAGCAATTACACTTCTCTTGTGCAGTTTCTTCGGCAAAAATTTTGACCTGTTGCTCTTGGCAAGCGGCAACAGACCTAGAAGGGATAAATTGAGAAAAAATAGCGGTCGGGAAAAACCTGATTTTATTGCTGATTTTGAGCCAATAAGGGAGTGAAAAAGAAGAACCTTTGGGAGTCTTGCCGTGTTTCGACCCCAAAGGTTCCTCTTATGCTGAACTTATACTCCTCACACAATAGTAATAATACACACAATCCGCTGCTTTTGTCAAGAGGTTTATGACATTTTTTTCCACAGACCTCTGGCCAAATTAATTTCCCAGGGCCGTTAGGCGCTCTTGTCAAGGACAGCTAAGCTGTTGACTATCTAAATTACTCGTTAAGATTACAGGGGATCAGGGAGCGAGAGTTCGATCATTTGTACTAAAATTCTCCATAGGCAGTTTAAATACAGTACAGCGTATCAACCATTACCTTCAAGCCATGTTTTTAAATCTCGTTCTGGTTTAGCCACATTGAATAAATGTAAACCAAAATCCTCTGAAATATCTTGACAAATTTTCACTCCTCTGATGCTGTTGCCTTTTTCATCTAAAAGGGGCGAAAAAGTCCCAATTCCCAACTGATGGGGAACTACTGCCGTAATTCCGCCCCCGACACCGCTTTTTGCTGGTAATCCTACCCGATAGGCCCATTCTCCTGAAGCGTCGTACATTCCACAGGTAAGCATAACACTGATCACATCTTGAACGTAGTGTTCATCGATCGCCCGTATTCCTGTGATTGGGTTGACACCCCCATTAGCTAAGGTAGCAGCCATGAGGGCTAAATCGTGAGCATGGACGAGGATGGCGCATTGTTGACAGTAAAGATCCAAGGTTTCTTCAATTTTATCGCTAACCATGCCAAAATTTAGCATCAGATAAGCCATGGCCCGATTGCGATTGCCGGTGGATTTTTCCGAGAGAAAAACGGGGACATTAATCTCGTGATCCCTGCCGGTATAGCGTTTAAACATTTCTAAAATACGTTTTAGCCTTTCCGTGGCATTCTGTCCGGTGATTAAATCCGTAGTAGCGATCGCACCAGCATTAACCATAGGATTATAGGGACGATTGGTTTTTTCATCGAGAATAATCGAGTTAAAAGCTTCTCCGGTGGGTTCAACACCGACTTTACTATTAACGTATTCTCTTCCGTGATCTTCTAGAGCTAATCCAAAGACAAAAGCTTTAGAAATCGATTGTACTGTAAAGGTTTGCTGACAGTCTCCCACCTCAAAAATCTGACCATCAGTGCTAATTACGGAAATACCAAACCATTCTGGAGCTGCTAGGGCTAATTCCGGAATATAATCGGCGATATGACCCGTCTGTAAATCAGAGTATTTTGCGTGCAGATAGTTAAGATAGTTCCGAAAAGGATAGACTAACTCTTGCTCGGAATTGACGGGACTAATAAAATCTTTTGGGGAAGCCATAGAGGAGTATAGCAGTTATCGTTTAATTGCCACTCTAGAGACGTTAATAGGCACATCTCTAGAGAATTTCTGTAATCCCTAATTAACTTCTCGAACCGCGATAAATGCGATCAGCTTGGGAGGGTTCTAAATAAGTATAGCCCGGTTTTTGGGTTGAGGAGCCATTCTTTTTGGCCACAGTATTAACCGCAGGAGTCGCTTTTTTTACCTCCGCGTGAGTCCTGATATAATCCTCAGAAATCTTGAAGGGATGACTATTGGGAAGGTGACGACTAGAGGGTAAATTGTCTGCTGCTTCGGGATGGGTAATTTTACTATGGGGAGCGACAAAATCGTGTAGGATGGGATCGTAGGCTAAAATTTCGCCGGTTTCAATCCGAAAAATCCAACCGTGTAGAGATAATTTACCCTGATGTAATCGGGAACGAATAATTGGATAGCTTTGCAAATTACTTAACTGATTGAGAACATTTTCTGCTACTGTCACCTCGATCAGTTCTTCTCCTTCTAGTTCTTTGTAATTATCCTTAACTAAACGTCGAGTAGCTTCTGCTTGTTTTAACCAATCGTAAACTAAAGGCATTTCATCGGCTAGACTCTGCAATTTTAACAAACCTTTCATCGCTCCACAATGGGAGTGACCGCAGATAATCACTTGCTCGATGCCGAGAGCGTTGATAGCATATTCTATAGATGCACCTTCACCACCATTGGTTGCTCCGTAGGGAGGAATTATATTTCCCGCATTACGAATTACGAATAATTCCCCCACCTCCGCTTGGGTAATTAGGTTAGGATCGATCCTGGAATCGGAACAGGTGATAAACAGGATTCTCGGTTTTTGTCCGTGGGAGAGTTGCTCAAATAATTGCCGATGTTCATCAAAATAACCACTCTGGAACTTTTCTAGTCCCTGTAGGAGTTTCTTCATAATAATTTTTCTGGTTTAGTTTGATCGCTATTGAGTCGATCCTTTCAGCATTATCGGGCATGAGATAACAGCAATGCAACTGGCCAGATTAGCGATCGCTATCGGCGGCGAGATCGGTTATATTTTGTTAAGATAAGATACAGACTGTATCTAAGCAAATTTTATTTTATGGAAACTGCAACAATTTTGGGTGTTTCGATCGCTGCCGCTTTGGTAGGAATTACCGCTTTAGCTCTTTATACCGCTTTTGGACCGCCGGCAGCAGAATTAAGCGATCCTTTTGAAGATCACGAAGATTAATTCTTTAATAACCATGTGGCTATCTGCCAAGGAGAAATTTGCTCCATAGGATCGATCGCTCTTTCTAAACCGTCGATCGATTCTTTTATTGTTAATTGTAATTGATTTTGCCAATCAATAACAGCGTTTTCTCCCTGACATTCATAAACGCGCATTACCCAACTCTGAGCGGATGTTTCACTTTGTTTTAAACTCATTAAAATTAAGTTATCGGCCGAGAATTTTAACCATTGTGCCACGGGGGGCAACTGGGTTGATCGAGAAGAATTAGTAATAAAAATAACGGTGACAGGTGAGTTTAACTGCCAAGCGTGATGGACAGTTTTCGCCGTTTTCCAGTCCCCTTGATGGGGATATATTGCATAGGTAAATTCTTGTTTCCCCAGATCTGCCTCGGGATCGGGCCATCGAGGACTTCTCAAGAGAGTTAATCGCAGTTGCTGGTTAGTAGCATCATAGCCATATTTATTATTATTTAAAAGACTTACACCATAGTTTGCCTCTGTATCGGTTAAATCCGCCCATTTATGGGCGTAAACTTCCCATTTTGGCGATTCTGGTTCGTGATCACGCTCGATCGCACCACAGGCAATTTCATAGGTGGTAAAATCGCTGTTTAGGGTGAGAGGAAAAGCGGTTTTTACCAAAGTATGTTCTTGCTGCCAATTAACAATAGTTTTAATCTGGAGCATAGGAGCATCTTTTTCTAAGATATAATCTTGACAAAATTGCGAATCACCTAAACTTCTGATCACGCGAATCTGCCAGCGCAAGGGACCACATTCTAAGCATTTGATCGATTTTAATACTGTTTTAGGTAAGGGATATTGTTGATAATTCGGATCGATATTCCAAGCGTCCCAATATTGTCCTTGATCTTTAAATGCCTGTAATTGATTACCAGCAGCTTGCAGGATTTCTCTTCGATTAGTTATATCAAATATACTATCTATATCCCCCGTTTCCGAGTTAATGGCAACTTTAAGTAAGCCATTATCTAAAATAAATTGGCAGTTAGTTAAATTTTGCTCGGCTGCTGGCTGATTGGCAACTAACCAAAATAACTTATAACCCACAGAAGGAATATTTTCAGCGAGAAATAATAGCTGATTGTCGTGGGATAATTGCGAAGGACAGAGACAATTATCCCAGTCATAAACCGAACAATTGACAGATTCTATTGCTAAAGAGATAACCTGGGTTCTTTCCCAGTTAAGAGAATTAAAAACTAGAAAAGGTTTTGCTTGGGGATGGGGGGGATTAGGTAAATTAATTTTATTGGCAATTGCCTGTAAAGCTTGATCTAAAATTGCTTCACCTGTGCTGATAACTTGCCGCCATAACTGATTAGCATCCCTAAATACTTCGGGGATCGAAGTACCCGGCAGTATATCATGAAACTGATTTAATAAAACCTTTTTCCAAGCGGATTCTATCTCGACTTTCGGATAGGGAATATCTAGTAAGATATTAGCCAGAGAAGACCATAGTTCCCCTTGATACAAGAGGATTTCACAGTAACGATTATAAGCCTTTTGGTCGGCGTGGGTAGTATAACAACCCCGATGGAATTCTAGATATAATTCATCATCCCAGATAGGAAGATTACTTGTCTCGAGACTGTCCAGATAAGTTGTTGCTTGGCTAAATTTTAACTGGGGGAAAAAAGGAGATTTTTGCCAACGTTGGGCCACCTCTAACATATCACGAGTCGGGCCGCCGCCATGGTCACCAACTCCCGGCAACCAAAAAATCTCTTTTAAGCCGGTTTGCCGTTCCCAATTGAGAGCATGATCGGTCATAATAATTGGATTAGTATCCATAACTCCGGCAACATTGGGAGGAGACATGAGGGAAAGAATTTTACTGCCATCGGGAGATTGCCACCAGAAAAAACCGTGGGGAAATTTAGTCGTATCATTCCAATGGAGTTTCCCAGTTACAAAGTATTTGATGCCAAAGGATTTAAGAATTTGCGGCAATTGGTAGGGAAACCCAAAGGTATCCGGCAGCCAAGCAGTTTCAGTGATTTGTCCAAATTTTTCTTGAAAATATTTTTGTCCATAAAGCAGCTGTCGAAATAGGGATTCCCCAGAAATTAAATTGACTTCTGGTTCTACCCACATCCCACCCAAAAGTTCCCAAGATTGCCCTTTATATGCCTCTAGAATTGCTTGAAATAGGTCAGGATGATGTTTTTCTATCCATTCGTAAATTAGGGGGCTAGAATGACCAAATATGAGGGCAGGAAAATCTTTTTGCAGGTTTAAAACCGAGATAAAAGTGTTTTTTGCCACTTGCCAAGTTTCTGCCAACGGCCACAACCAAGCCATATCTAAATGTGCGTGGCCGAGAAGATGAAAACTGCGTTCTTTGAGAGGTTGAGCGAGGAGTTGCAGGGATTGACGAATTGACTCTAGGGATTGATTAAATTTATCTTTGTTGCTGACATTATCCCAGTCAATATTATCGAGAGTAGCGGTAAAAATAGCTAAGTTTTCAGGATAAAAAGTTTGTAGATAATTATGGAGGATGGTTAATTCATCAGCAACAAAACTAGGATCGATAGCTTGGCTATATTCATAGATTAACTCTGATTTCATCAAACCACCAATATCATGATTGGGACTGACTAAACGCAGAGTAACAACGATTTCTTGACCAGTAGAGACCGAGTTAGAAAGTAAAATGCGCGTGGAAGAATCAAAGAGATCTCCCGCTTGGATAAATTGATTATTAACATAAATTTTGACATCTTCTGCCCACCAAGTTAAGATTAATCTCAGTTCCATTCCCTCTACAGGATAACCGGCTAAATGTTCGGGGACAATAATTTTTTGAGTTAGATATTGGATTTGTCTGCCGGCCGGCCAAATAATGTATTGTTTTTCATTAAGGGTGACGGGTTGAATTGGGTTTCCCGCTGCTGTAGCGATCAACCAATTTTTCTGAACATCTGTGCGGGTGAGGTGAGACAGTTTAGCGATGTTGTCCAGGGGAGACATGAGCCAACAAATAAGGTAATTTTGACTATTTTAAGCGATCGAGGCCTAGTTGCCCTAGGGGAGGATTTCTGTTAACGCAATACTGCTGAAGACTTACTCAATCTCATCCTTCAACGGTTTATTGAGAATGAGTAGAGAAAAAAAGCCCGTGATGAGGATTGAACTCATGACCTCACCCTTACCAAGGGTGTGCTCTACCACTGAGCTACACGGGCATTGATCGTGGTGGGCCGGGCCGGATTCGAACCAGCGTAGGCGTAGCCAACGGATTTACAGTCCGCCCCCATTAACCACTCGGGCACCGACCCATTAATTCCACGATTAACAATCATAGCACCCTTAGCTAAAACACACAAGTGTTTAGGGAAAAAAATTTTTGAGCCATAAAATAACTCCCGTTAAAGCCATGGCTTTAACGGGAGTTTTCTGATAATCTCGAGAGAGATTAGAGTAAACTTTCTTCTTGGTGAGTTTCGATCACACAGTCAGAGGTAGGATAGGCGACGCAGGTGAGGACATAACCCGCTGCAATTTGATCGTTATCAAGGAAGGATTGATCGGATTGATCGATTGTACCAGATACAAGTTTACCGGCACAGCTGGAGCAAGCTCCCGCACGGCAGGAATAGGGTAAGTCCAGTCCTTGCTCTTCAGCTATATCGAGAATGTAATCATCATCTTTAACCTCAATTGTCTTCTCGCCATCGGGTGTTATCAGGGTGACTTGATAAGTTGCCATCGGTTGTTCCTCTTAATTAAATGCCAGTGAAAGCGGCAGTCTCTACAATTGCCTCTCGCTCGTCGTCAAAGTGAACGATACGAGCAAGTTTCATTTTTGATACTACGGGAAAATCTCCCTGACTCACCCTTGCATTAGTAATGACAGTCTTAAATAAACTTAAAATAAAATTTACTTATATATCTACCCCAGAATTCTTGAGGATACTTGCTCGATCTTTAGATAATTTCATCCCTCTACAATCTAGCTAAACTAACCACTACTAAGCATTTGGAGCCATAATGTTAATTGTTTTTTTAGTCTTAAGCCGATTTTTGTTAAATATTAATTTAACTTATAGTTAAGATATATGTCGATGAATTGTCTTTAACCCAGCCAAGAAATTGCTTTTCGGCGCTGCTGCCGGTAACACATCTAGGGAAACTAGGGAAAAATATATTGACAATCAAACCAATAAGTGGGTAGGTAAGCTGTTCGTAATTTAAATTGCTTGTTGAGACGAGGCAAGAGGCAAGAGGCAAAAGGCAACAGTAAAGGGATTGGAGGAGATTCAGCTAATCAAAGGATAGGCGTTTAAAATACGTCTTAGCTTATTGAAAACTTTCAGATACCCCCGCCTATCGGCACCCCTCTTATTAACTGTCCATTAGTCACATCTTTCTTAACATTTCAAACCTTTGTAGCACATGGCTTTCAAGACTCGGTTAACAATCTGTAATACTCCTTGTTGACACCCTTACTGACCAAGAAAAAACTGAAATCAAGTCAGGATAAGGGTTGGAGTGCTTACTGAAAAAATTGTTAAGAAAAATCCCTATAAGGGATAGCTTATTAAGGGGGCAGGGGGGATCGAACCTAAAATCCATTTTTAATTTAATTATAACCAGCTACTTATCAGTCCTAACACCCTTAGCTAAAACACACAAGGGTTTAGGGAAAAAAGTTCTTAAGCCATAAAATAACTCCCGTCAGGGCCATGGCGTTAACGGGAGTTTTCTGATAATATCGAGGGAGATTAGTACAACTTCTCTTCTTGGTGGGTTTCGATCACACAGTTGGATCTGGGATAGGCGACACAGGTGAGGACATAACCCGCTTCAATTTGATCGTCATCGAGGAAGGATTGATCGGATTGATCGACTTTACCAGATACAAGGCTACCGGCACAGGTGGAGCAAGCTCCCGCACGGCAGGAATAAGGTAAGTCCAGTCCTGCTTCTTCGGCTGCCTCAAGAATGTACTCATCATCTCCAACTTCAATTGTCTTCTCTCCATCGGGTGTTTTCAGGGTGACTTTATAAATTGGCATCGGTTGTTCCTCTTAATTAAATGCTAGTGAAAGCGGCAGTCTCTACAATTGCCTCTCGCCCGTCCTCAGAGTGAACGATTGGAGCGAGTTTCATTTTTGATACTACGGGAAAATCTGCCTGACTCAGCCTTGCATTAGTAATGACAGTCTTAAATAAACTTAAAATAAAATTTACTTATAGATCTAACCCAGAATTCTGGACGCTCCTTCCCGCATTTCTCACAAACTGAATTAAGAACCTAATTTGGAGGTTAAAAGTTGGTGTTTTTCAAAAATAAGAGAAACCCGCTTAGTTATCAAGGAATAATCTGACTAAACTAATCAAAAAATTCCTGAATTACTGGAAAAATTCCGTCAATTAGGGAAAATGTTCACGACAAAGTTAGCTGAATTTATAAGCAGCCATTTTTAAGACTATTTAATGATCTTTGAAAACTCTTC